>CAZBIR010000005.1:0-9595 GCA_964491035.1 uncultured Sulfuricurvum sp. | reverse complement strand
CTCTTCTTCGGTGGATTCCGGGTGTTCCAGGAATGCATCCTCGATATCATGGTCGAGCGCGGATAGGGTCTCTTGCAGATCGATCGAATATCCCTCATCCCTTGCTTCGGGCTCGAGGGGGGCCACCCTGCCCAGCTCCACCGGCGTCGCAAGATTCTTCTCGATCGAAATCAGCGTTTCAACGAGGTCGGTCGGAAGAAACGGCTTGTTGATGATCGTGTCGAATCCGGCCGGAACCGTTTTGCCGCGCGTGGCCATGAAAAGGGCGTTTTTGTAAACGACCGTCTCTTGGATCGTTGCAAAAACTTCATCGCTGTAAAGGGCGTCATCGACGATCAGCAAATCGTATTCACCGCCCTCGATCCCTTCGGGCGATGCGGCGACGCTTAAATCGTCTTTGGTTTTTTGCGCGCTGAGTGCCACCAGTTTCTGAACAACCGGATTGTCATTAAAAAGCAAAATAGTCATGATCCTTACGACCCCTTTTCACTTGCCCTTGTTCTGTCAAAAGCTAAATGGTATCATTGTAACTAAAAAAAAATTAAATGATAAAACTTCTGGTAATTCTTTTATCGACGACGTTTGTTTTCGGGGAAACGGCCCTGTTCCTCTTTCCCCACGACCATCAGCGGTTTCTCCGTTACTGGGAGCGCTCTCTGGCCCATTCGGGCGGTGACGTGGCAATTTTTTCCCCCGCATTCGGCCATTCCCGCATCAAAAGCGCCCTCCTCGGCCACGCCCGCAGGGGTGGACAAAGCACCCTGACCCTCCAGAACATGAGGGGGGATCCCCTTGCGATGGTGCAGTACCGCAACATCACCCTCTACCGCGCCCCGAACCGCCCGATGAGGGGAAGCACCCTCATCATTGCAGATACCCTGCTCTGCACCCTTCCCGTCCCCGTAAGCGAGGAACAATGGGGAAGCGAGAGCTTTTTGGGATGGTGCAGCGACGAAGCCGAAACCCTCCGGGCCGCAGAAGCGGCCCTGGCCCCCCTGAACGCTTCGCGCAAGCCTTACCTAGAATAGTTTCTCCAGATAGTTGAAAGCGCTTTGCATCTGCGCCGTGACGATCATCAGCGTTGCCGCCAGTGTCGCCATCAAAACCAGAAACGAAACGGCGATTTTGATCGGCATACCGATAACGAGCAGGTTGAACTGCGGCATTGTTTTCATCAGCATCCCGAAAATAACGTCGGCCAGAATCGAGAGGGCGGTGATCGGAAACGCGATCATAAACCCGACGACGAACATATTCAGCGCCGCGTGCATCAGGTACTGGAACAGCGATTCGCTCACCATGAACCCTCCCAGCGGAACCTGCGAAATCGACGCCGAAGCGTACAGCAAAATCCAGTGGTGCAGGTCGAATACCAGCAGTATCATCAACGCCAGCAATGCCAGGAACTGGCTGATGATCGGCATCGAAACCCCCGACTGGGGATCGATGGCCGAAGCGAGAGAAAATCCCATCATAAACGATATCTGTCCCCCCGCAAACGTCACGACGTTATACGCCAGTTGCAGTACCGTTCCCACCGCCAGCCCGAACAGCAGCTCCCCCAGGATCGCGACGGTAAGGCTGAGCGCGTCGGTAGGAATCGAAAGAGGAGGAAGGGAGCCGAAGAAAAAAACGGCAAAGAAAAAAGCCATGGCTGCCTTCACCGACATCGGGATATTCATGTGCGAAAAGATCGGTACCGCCATAAAAAGGGCACCAAAACGGATAAACAGCAATAAGAAAGCGACCGTGCGCTCTTCGCTGAAAAGGGCCGCCCATTCCATATTTATACCGCGTTCAACGTTCCGTTGTGCATCCGGTATACCCGGGTGCAGCGACGCGCCAGCGCTTCATCGTGGGTCACGAGCATCATCCCCGCCCCCTCCTTTTGCAGATACTCTTCGAAAATATCCATCACCTCTTCGGCCGTGGCACGGTCCAGGTTTCCCGTCGGCTCATCGGCAAAAATGAGGCGGGGTTTTTTGGAGAGAACCCGGGCGATCGAGACCCGCTGCTGCTGACCGCCCGAGAGCTCGGTCACTTTTTGCGCCATAACGTGCTCGATCCCAAGACGGCGCAGCAACTCGGGTTCGATCGTCTCCCGCGCAAGCAGCGCCGCCACTTCGAGATTTTCCAGGGCGCTGAATCCCTTGAACAGGTAATGGCTCTGGTAGATCAGACCCAGCTCGTAGCGCCGCAGCTTGACCAGTTCCGCATCCCCGAGGGCATAGATGTCTTTCCCGAAAAGCTCTACCGTCCCGGCCTGCGGCTTCAACATCGAGGAGAGGACGTGCATCAGCGTCGATTTTCCGCTCCCGCTCACCCCGACGATGGCGATCGATTCGCCCGCCTCAAGCCGCAGCGATATCGCTTCGAACAGGGGATAGTCAAAAGCATGGGATAATGAGGTTGCATGTACAAGTGTCATGGGAGTATTATAAAAGAATAAAGATTAAGAAAGAGAAGAGGTGGCCTCCCGCCGAAACGGGAGAATAACAGAAAAAGCGGGATCAGCCCATCTGCGCAGCGACTTCGGCTGCGAAATCGGTGACTTGCTTTTCGATCCCTTCGCCGACTTCATACTTGATGAATTCGACGATTTCTGCGGTACCGCCGTGTTTTGCGGCTTCTTTGGCAACCGCTTCGGCTACCGTCATC
Source organism: uncultured Sulfuricurvum sp. (assembly GCA_964491035.1). Lineage (GTDB taxonomy): Bacteria > Campylobacterota > Campylobacteria > Campylobacterales > Sulfurimonadaceae > Sulfuricurvum. Next base: position 6,937 of record CAZBIR010000005.1, on the reverse strand, counting down.
GAGTCGTCCATGACGTATTTCTGGTCAAGAAGCGCCTGCTCTTTGTCCAGAGTCGTGTTGTCATCAACGAAACGGGCCAGTTTGCCGGGGATGATGTTAGCCCAGATTTTTTCGGGTTTGCCCTCAGCGGCAAGCTCGGCTTTGATCGCCTCTTCGGCTGCTGCCATCACTTCCGGAGTCAGTTGCGACATGGAAATGAACTGGGGAACGTTTTTAAGCGGTTTTTTCAGACGCGCAAGCTCTTCGTTCTCCGTTTTGATCGCTTCGATCCGTCCGGCCGTTTCGGCGGCAACGAATTCCGCATCGAAATCTTTGTACGAGAGGACCGAAGGTTTCATCGCCGCAGCGTGCATCGCGATGTTTTTGAGCATCGGAGCCATCAGTTCGGCGGTTTTTTTGCTGTCGCAGCTGGCGGCAACGAGTACCCCTACGCGACCGTTCGAATGGACGTAACCGTTGACACATCCCGTCTCTCCGGCGTTGAGGGTGACGAAACGGCGCGTCACGATTTTTTCACCGATACGGGCAACCTGAGCGGTGAAATACTCAGAGAAAGTACCCGTTTCGTACGAAGACTCGTTCAGCTCTTCGAGCGTGCTTACGCCCGTAGTGAAAATGTGTGCCGCCGTATTGCCGACAAGCGCGATGAATCCGTCGTTTTTCGCGACGAAATCGGTTTCAGAGTTGATTTCAACGAGTGAAGCCGACGTGAACGTATCGGCGACTTTCAGCCCCAGAAGGCCCTCTGCCGCGACACGGTCCGCTTTTTTTGCCGTTTGAGCGATACCGCGGTCGCGGAGCCACTCTTTGGCTTTTTCCATATCTCCGTCAGACTCGGTCAGCGCTTTTTTACAATCCATCATGGGCGCGTCGGTCGCCGCACGAAGGTCTTTTACCATTGCTGCTGTGATTTCTGCCATGATTACGCTTCCTCTGCTGCTACTTCTTCGCCGGCTGCTTCTTCAGAAGCCGCTTCTGAGGCTACTTCTTCCGCTACCGCTTCGTCGTTACCGCCGTTGGCCAGTGCTTTACCTTCGTTGATCGCTTCGGCCATTTCTTTACAAAACAGCTGGATAGAGCGGATCGCGTCATCATTACCCGGGATGGGGATATCGATTACGTCAGGATCACAGTTAGTGTCCAGAGGAGCAACAACTTTGATACCGAGGTTGCGCGCTTCCTGAACCGCGATGTGTTCTTTAACCGCATCGATGACGAACATCATGTCCGGCAACGTTTTCATGTGGCGGATACCGCCGAGGTACGCGATCAGTTTTTCTTTCTGGCGATCCATCATCAGCGCTTCTTTTTTGGTCAGAAGGTTGATTTGTCCGCTTGACTGCATCTCTTCGATGATGTCGAGTTTGCGGATCGATTTCTGGATCGTTGGGAAGTTGGTGAGCATTCCACCCAACCAGCGGTTGTCAACGTATGGCATACCGCATTTTTCAGCCGCTTCGCGGATCGCTACGCGCGCCTGTTTTTTCGTACCGACGAACAGAACGGTTTTCCCCTCCGCCGCAGCGTCAACGACTTGCTGATACGCATTGCGGAAATAGCGCAGCGTTTTCTGGAGGTCGATGATGTAGATGTTTTTGCGGACGCCGAAAATGTATTTTTTCATTTTCGGGTTCCAGCGACGGGTTTGGTGACCGAAGTGGACACCGCATTCGAGAAGGTCTTTCATTGTGACCATAAGTGACTCCTAAAGAGAGATATTGGTGCTTTTCGTTTACTTGGGCGGCCGCAGACAGAGCCGGTGAATCCACCGGTTGCACGAAAAACGGCGACAGACGCTTGCGATTTTTTTCTCCCGTTTGCCGTAGCAAGGAGAGAAAATCGGGCGAATTTTACTGAAAAAGCACTTAATTTCATCTTTGTTTAATATTGATGCCCTTATCACGTTTTTATCACGCTGTATATTGGCGCGTTCAAATTACTTTTATATAATTTTTGTTAATATCGTTGGCACACAACGCCTGAGCGTACAAACATAAGGAGAAACGATGAAAAACAAGATTGCGGTCTCGGTCGCCGCGGCCCTGTTCCTATCAACCGGGGCGGTAGCCAACGACGCATTGCTGGAGCGGTTTGAAAAGATGGAAAAAGAGATGGCGGCACTGAAAGCCGAACTGAACGCGCTCAAAAGCGAAAACGCCAAACTCAGCTCCCACCTCTCCCAACCCGGCGCGGAGGGTTCAAAAACCATAGCAGCCTCTTCATCGAAGCTCGCCGAAACGCTTGAGGATATTCAAGACCAGATCGACGACCTGAATAAACAGACGAACAATAACAACCTCAAATGGGGCGTCGATTTCCGCACAAGCCTCGACAACCTCCGCTACAAAATGGCCGACGGAAGCACTCAGAAAAACGATGCCCTCTTCAGCAACCGTCTCTGGCTCAACATGAGCTATGCCGCCACCGAAAACCTCAGCTTTACCGGGCAATTGGCTTACAACAAAATTTTCGGCGAACGGGCCATGAACAATCCCGCAACGGCGGGGTTTGAAGGATTCGACTGGGTCAGCAACGAATCTGCCTACAACGACGAGCTGCGGGTCCGTTCGGCCTACTTCTTCTACACCGACGACGAACTCTTCGGAGCGGAGATCCCCTGGACGTTCAGTCTGGGTCGCCGCCCCTCCACCGAAGGACACCTCATCAACCTCCGCGATGACGTCGAGGCTTCCTCCCCTCTGGCCCATACCGTCAACGTCGAGTTTGACGGTGCAAGTGCCCGCTTCGGGATGGAAGAGATCACGGGGCTGGACGGCTCCTATTTCAAACTCTGTGCCGGACGCGGTATGAGTGAAGCCGAACCTCGATTCGGTTCGGCTCCCTATAGCGGCAAAAATGCCGAAACCAACAACATCGATATGGGGGGAATTATCGTTGTTCCCTACGACGACAAACAGTACAGCACCGGTTTCCAGTACACCTATGCCAACAACCTGATCGATATGAAATCACAAATGGATCCAAGCATGGAAACGGTAGGAGGACTGCATACGGCTACGGCGTTCGCGATGATCAACGGAATCGGGGACGGATGGAGCGACTTCCTCGACGACACGACGATTTTCATCAGTGGGGCGATGTCCAAAACCAATCCCAAGGGAGACCAGGGGATGCTCGGTTCAGACGAGAGCAAAACGGGATACAGCTACTGGATCGGGACGCAGTTTCCTTCTTTGATCAGCGAAGACGGCCGCTGGGGAGTCGAATTCAATCACGGTTCCAGCTACTGGCGTTCCATCACGTACGGCGAAGATACGATGATCGGTTCCAAACTCGCCGCGCGCGGGGATGCGTATGAGCTCTACATGACTGAACCGCTGGTGGACGATATTCTCAGTTTCCAGCTCCGCTACACCTATATCGACTACGATTACAGCGGCAGCAACGGCTTTTTCGGAAGCACAAGCGGTACACCGGTCTCCATCTCGAAAACCATGATGGGTGCGGGCAGTATTGTCGACAAAGCGCAGGATATCCGCGCCTATCTCCGCTACAAATTCTAAAAGGGGCCCGCATCCGCGGGTCCATCCCCTCTTATCCCACCAGTTTTTTCAGTTCCTCTTTGACATTGGCCACATGGTCTTTCACCTTGACGTTCGTCCATGCGGCACGGACGATCCCTTTGGGATCGATGATATAGGTGGAGCGGACGATCCCCATGTACTCTTTGCCGTAGTTCTTCTTGAGCGCCCAGACGCCATAGTCCTGCATCATCTGTGTGCTCGGATCGCTGAGAAGCGTGATGCCGAGATTTTGCTTGGCGATGAAATTACGATGCGATTTGGTGCTGTCGGCACTCACCCCCAGAATGATCGCTCCCAGATCGTCATAATCGTCCATGGCCGCACTGAAGTCGCACGCTTCGGTCGTGCAGCCGGGGGTTGAGTCTTTGGGATAAAAATACAAGACGATCCATTTCCCCCGCAGGTCGCGGGAACAGATCTCGACGTCGTCCTGATTGCTGAGGCAAAAATCGGGGGATTGGGTTCCTATTTCTAACATAGTGTTTTCCTTCTTTATAAAATGACGATTGATTTGATTTCGGTAAATTCCTCGATCGCAAAACGCGGCCCTTCCCGCCCGACGCCGCTGAGCTTCACCCCGCCATAGGGCTGGATATCGAAACGCAGCGTGGGCATATCGTTGATCACAACCCCGCCCGCCTCGCACTCATCGATCACCTTTTTCGCATGGGAAAGGTTGTTGGTAAAGACGGAGAACTGCAGCCCGTAGGGGGAATTGTTCATCCGCGTAATCGCGTCGTCGATCCCCTCTACCCTGACGAGGCTGACGATGGGGGCGAACACCTCCTCGCAAACGATCTTCATCGAATCGGTCACGTCCGCCATCACGCACGGGTAGAAGATCCGCCCCTCGCGTTTGGGGGGCATCAGGGGACGCGCCCCCTCCTCGATCGCGTTCTCGACCCAGTTCATTGCCCGCTCGGCCGCCTCGTCATTGATGAGCGGCCCCAGGAACGTCGATTCCTCGTAGGGCGAACCAACGACGAGCTTCGCGGTCGCTGCGGCCATCTTTTCAGCAAACGCATCGTACACCGAGGCATCGACGTAAATCCGCTGCAGGGAGATACACACCTGCCCGGAGTTGACGAACGCCCCGATCGCGCACCGCTGCGCCGCGTATTCAAGATCGGCGCTTTGATCGATGAACGTCGCCGCGTTCCCTCCCAGTTCAAGGGAGACCTTTTTGATTCCCGCACTACGGGTGATGATGTTCCCGACCCCGACCGATCCGGTGAAACTGATTACCCGGGGGATGTCGCTGCAGACGAGGGCGCTCCCCACCTCGGCGTCGCCGTAGACGACGCTGAGGGCGTCGGGAGTCGCGTAGGGGCTTTCGATAAAAAGCCTGGCCAGTTTAAAGGCGCACAGGGGCGCTTCGGGGGTCGGCTTGAGAACGACCGCATTCCCCGCCACGAGGGCGGGGGCGAGCTTGTGGGCGACGAGGTTCAACGGGAAATTAAACGGGGTGATCGCCACGACGACCCCCGCCGCTTCGCGCCGCCAATAGGCGTGGGCACTCCGGCCGCTACTCATCGCATCGGTATTGATCGTCTCCCCGTGCATGGTGCGCATCGTCTCGGCGGCAAGGGTGATCGTTTCGATACAGCGGTCCACCTCGATCCGGGCGTAGGCAATCGGTTTGCCTACCTCGTCGCACAAAACACGAGCGAACTCTTCGCGCTGCTCTTTAAGCCTTGATGCGACATCGTTCATCCACGAACACCGCTGATGAAGCGGGACTTTTCTAGACATTTTCGCCGCTTTAGCTGCAATTTGCAACGCTTCCTTGGCATCCTCGGCGTTGCACTGCGCCGAACGGGACACGATTCGACCGTCATACGGGCTGAGACGTTCCGTATATTTTTTCGCTATGATTTGGCGTGACCCCATCCAAACGTCTGCTTGCATTGTCCGATTCTCCTTGATAAAACAATAGTTGAATTATACTCCATACCTTTCGGCGGATTTATTTTTTCTTGATCCTGACTTTCGAAACTCTTTGGGTATTGGCTTTGTATTTTTCATTTTTCAATTTTTCAATCATGCTGACAGCGACATTGAAAAGTTCTGTAATGATCCCCTCTTTATGTTGCTCAATGATCTCCCGATTCGATTCAAATACGTCGATAAGGGTCGCAAAATCGGTCTCTTTCAAAAAAGGATACCAATGGATTGATTTTTCTTCTTCATGAATCCAATGATTCAACATGCACACCACTAAAAATTCAGGAATGAACGAAGTCGTATCGGAAAAATAGTTCACCACCGTTTTAGCCATTATGTTATAGTACCGGACCAAAGGTTCTTCATGTTTGGCCAAATAACGGAATTGAGGATGTTTTTCCGCTCCTTTCACAACGACAATCAAATAATCGACATTGACAACACAACGCTGAAGCTGATCCCTCAGTCTTCTTAATGTTTCATAGACAAAGCGGGTATCTTCTTCTGAACCCAATTTTGGGTAACCGCCTTGCGCATCGATCTGGTCAAAATAGCGTTCCAAAGCCGTCCGTGCAAATACCAGCAACGCCTCCGTTTTAACATCACGGAGCAACGAAGGTTTTACCCTCTGCGTGCAATTGTTTTTCAAAAAATGTTCAATCGATTCGGGCGTATTCTCGACCTCTGAACAATCACGTAACATCTGTTTCTCTTTCCGGTATTACACCTTATGATATTCTGGTTTCGATTTCCAAAGAATCGATTTCAATCCTTACGTCGTTCAATTTAACCAGTCATTGTTTAAAGCATTCGAGGAATTTGCGACGAGTGATGATGGAGTATTGGGGTTTCGCTTCCCAGATCCAGCAGATAACTGAATCGTGCTTCAAAATTCAGCATCTCATTCTCAACTTCAAATCGCCAGTTGTAAATTCCGCTGATCGTGCACAACCGCTCTGAAACCGTTTGTTCCACAACCGTTTTCTCATGGAGCGCGATGCTTAATCCCGGACGCCCGCCCAACTGTTCAAAATACAGACGCAATTTTTCCGGACAATCCAGCATCTTGTTCGAAAACGTCGGAATCAAAACTGCATTCTTGTCATACAAAGCAAGCAATTTCGCAACATCTCCGCCATTTACCGCATTGAGCCACCGAGAAAGAACTTCTCTTGCCGTGACCATGTCGCCCCCTTTTTGGTATAATGCTTTCAGCACCACTTTGAAATTTATGTTTCAATTATACATATTATTAAAAAAATAAATACCTTTAAACGTATTTTTAAGTAATTTTTTTTCCCCGTCTCTATAAAATGTGTCCAAAATTTACCCATCAGGAACTCTCATGGAACTCAAAATTACCGACGGTGCTTTAGGGGTGCGCCCCCCCGTAACGAAACCCCATCCCGGGTTTTTCTTTCAGGTCGGAGAAGAGCGGTTTCGCAAGC
>CAZBIR010000004.1:0-65683 GCA_964491035.1 uncultured Sulfuricurvum sp. | reverse complement strand
AGTGCTGAGCCGTACTTTCGTACCCGTAGTGTTTGACGAGGTAATTGACGATGATCTGCTGATCTTCCTTGCCGATGGGGGCTTTGAATTCGTTGACCATTTTCTGGACAGTTCCGGTCCAGTAGGGGCGGCTTTTTTTCCCCTGGTTGAGGACGTATCCCCACGAATGACAGATGAGGCAGTATTGCTGGGCCACTTCGTCGTGGTCCCCTTTGACCATCGGATAGTCGACGTAGGGCATTTCGATCGGTTTGGACACCTGTGCACTCAGCGAAGCGCCAAGCAGCAGGGCAAGTAACGGGAATGTTTTCATGGTCGTTCCTTAGACGATTTGCACGCTGACGGCGTCAACGGCGTTGTATTGGTATCCACCGGCGTTCCAGCCGATTTCATGCGCCTGGGGCTGGATATTGCCGATCCGGTTGATCGCGCGGACCATGATCGTATGGGCCCCTTTGGTTTTGGGTTCCCATTCGTACACCCACTGGCGGTAGGCGTATTTGCCGTAATCTTTTTGCAACGCGGCCGTGCTCCAGCTTTTGCCGCCGTCGACCGAGATCATCACCTCTTTGATCCCTTTGCCCTGGTCGAATGCGACGCCGGTCACTTTGACGCGGGACCCTTTTTTGATGACGGTGCCGGGGGTCGGATAACCGATGACCGATTTGACTTTCATCTCCGCGATCGGTTTGCGTTTGTATTCGAAGTCGCTCCCCGAAACGACGCATTCGCAGTCGTTGTCGGGAACGGTGTAGGCGACGTCCATGAAAAAGCTGTTCTGGTATTCGTCGAAGACGGTGATTTCCGAGAGCATTTTGACCCAGCTGTCAGAGAAATGCCCCGGGATGACAAGACGCAGCGGAAAGCCGTTGAGGTAGGGGAGATCTTCGCCGTTCATTTCGTAGGCGACGATCAGCTCGCCGCTGAGGGCTTCGTCGATCGCCATTTCGCGGAAAAATTTGGGGGTGGCGTCCATCGCCGGTTTTTCGAGGCCGTTGACGCCGACCCATCGGGCGCTTCCCTTGACCCCTGCGCGGTGAAGGAGGTCTTTGAGGCGGACCCCTTTCCAGACGGCGCATCCCATCGCTCCGTGATCCCACTGCACCCCGTGCGTCGCCTGGCCGCTCGCGGCGTAGTATTTGCGGCTGTTACCGCCGCACTGGAGGACCGAGGTGATCTGCACGGGCTCGAATTTGCTTTTGAGATCATCGACACTCAGCGAGAGGGGCGTTTCGACCGATCCCTTGATTTCGAGGCGGAATTCGGCCAGATCGATGTAGGTCGGGATGTCCGGCATGTGCCAGCGGACGAAGAACTGGTCGTTCGGGGTGATCGCCTGGGTGAAAATGTCGCGCGGCGATTCGAGCAGCGGCGGGCGGTCCGAGATCGTCTTCAGCGGTTTTTTCTGGGGAAACGCGATATGGGGCGGGACGAATTCCTTGGAATCGGTGATGATTTTTTTGGAGGATTCTTTCCCGAAAAGAGAGGAAGCACCGAGGATAAGGCCGGCGCCGAGAAAATGTCTGCGGTTAAACATGATAAGCCTTGATAAAGGAATATCACTATTTTATCATAATACGTACTAATTTAGAGTATAAGCATCGCATCGCCGTAGGAAAAAAAGCGGTATTTTTCATCAATCGCTTCGGCATAGATGCGGTGGGTCTCCTCCAGCCCGACGAACGAGGCGACCAGCATCAGCAGGGTCGACTGGGGGAGGTGGAAGTTGGTCAGGAGGTGGTTTACCCGCAGGGGGGGATTGTGGGGGTGCAAAAAGAGGTTGGCTTCCCCCTCCCGCTCCCGGGTCCGGACATGGTACTCGACGGTGCGGGTCGAGGTCGTCCCGACGCACAGCAGCGGCAGGTCGCCGTGGATGAGATCGTACGCGGCGTCGCCGATCGCGAAATACTCCGAGTGCATGGGATGATCGGTGATGACGTCGGCCTCGACGGGCTTGAAGGTCCCCGAACCGACGTGCAGGGTGACGAAGGCGTGGGGATGGGAAGCGCACACCGATTCAAAGAGCGCGTCACTGAAGTGGAGCGACGCCGTCGGTGCGGCAACGGCCCCTTCATGACGGGCAAAGACGCTCTGGTACTCCCGCTCGTCACTGCTGTCGTCTTCGCGTCCCAGATAGGGGGGGAGAGGGATATGTCCGATGGTATCGAGCAGCGGAAGCAGTTCTTCGAACCGGAGTCGGTCCCCATCCAGGGAGAATTCGACGTCGCGGGAACCGTCGTCGTGAAGCTGGATGACGGTGGCGACGAGATTGCGCTCAAACAGCAGTTTTGTCCCCTCTTTGACCCGCCCCCGGACGTAGACGTTGATCCGGTAGGCGTCCAGAGGGCGGTTGATCAGCAGCTCGACCGCCCCTCCCGATTCCTTGTTCCCGTAAAGGCGTGCTTTGATCACCTTGGTGTCATTGAAGAGGATCGCACAGTTTTCGGGGAGAAAGTCGTCGATCCGGTCGAAACGGCTGTGGGTGATGGAACGGTTACGGCGGTCATAGACCAGCAACCGGGCATGTTCGCGGGGAGAGACGGGGAAAGCGGCGATAAGCTCCTCGGGGAGCTCGTAGTGGTAGCTGGAGGTGAGCAGGGGATTGAGGTCAGTCAATCGTCTCTTCTTCATCTTCGGCGATGTAGGGCTCTTCTTTGGGAGCCGGGTTGACGGCACGGACGATCAGGATCGAGACGCCGTACAAGAGGGTGAGGGGAATCGCCATCAGGATCTGGGTCAGGACGTCGGGGGGGGTGAGTAGCGCCGAAACAACGAAAATCAGGACAATCGCATAACGGAAAAAGCCCGTCATCATCCGGTCGTCGATGAGCCCCAGCAGGGCGAGGAAGTAACAGATGACGGGGAGCTCGAACGCCAGGCCGAAACCGAAGAGGATTTTGGAAAAAAAGCTGACGTAATCTTCGATGTTGATCAGCGGTACGAACTCGAACGCCCCGAAGGCGATCAGGAAGCTGAAGCCAAACGGGGTGACGACGTAGTAGGCAAAAAGGGCCCCGGCGACGAACATGATCGTCCCCCCGAAGATGAAGGGGTAGAGCATCTTTTTTTCGTTTTCGTAGAGCCCCGGGGCGACGAAGAGCCATATCTGCGCGAGGACGATCGGAAGCGAGGCAAGCAGGGCGGCGAAAAAGGCGACTTTCATCGCGACGAAGAAGGTTCCTCCCACCTGTGTGGTCGTTACCATTCCGTGCGCGGCGTTTTTGGACACTTTGGCAACTTCGGCCAGGGCATCGTTGAGGGGCTGCGTCATCCAGGTCAGAAGGGGTTCGTGAAAATTGAACATCACGAAAAACATCACGATGACGGTCGCAACGCTGATCCCGAGCCGCTTGCGCAGCTCGGCGAGGTGGGGTTTCAGATCATCAAACATCAGGCTTTCTCTTCATTTTTGATTTCGGCAGCGGTTGTCTGCGCTTTGGCTTTGGGTTCGAAGGTGATTACTTCGGGTTCTCTGGGAGCAGCGGGGGCGGGTTTGGGGGCGTCGAGGTTGAGCTCGTTCTTCACGGAGGCCAGTTCGCTTCCGATTTCGGTCACGTTGGTGAGGCGTTCGAGCTCGGCACTGGCGTCGGTCAGCTCTTTTTTATAATCGAGCGCTTTTTCCTTGATTTCGGAGAGCTTCATCTCCTCTTCGAGGGTGGCGCGGGCGGTGGTAACCGTCCCTTTGACCTGGCGGAAAAATTTGGCGATTTCGACCATCGTCGTGGGAAGTTTGTCCGGCCCCAAAAAGAGGATGGCGATAATAATGATGATAAAGATCTCTCCGAGCCCCATTCCAAACATGCGGTAATCCTAATAAAATGTAATAATCGGGAGATTTTATCCAAACAAAGTTTAAAACCCCTCAACCCGCAGTGCGATTTCGTCGGCGAGGAGGTAGTCGGTATTGGTGTAGCGGCCGTTTCGCCATTCCAAAAGCCCCTCGCTGAGGAGCAGATCGGCCCGTTTTTTCTGGGCAGGGGTCAGGAGCTTGGCATCCACCCCGACGCAACTGCGGAACCCCAAAAAGAGTTTTTCGCTGAGCAGATCGCCATCGCCGAGCTCTTCGACACGGCAGAAGAGGGGGGTTTTGATATACCCCTCGACACTGGTGGAGGGGTAATAGCGCTCTTTGCCCAGGAAACCGACGGCGCCGCTCCCCAGCCCGATATAGGGTTTGTGCTCCCAGTATCCCAGGTTGTGGCGGGAACGGCTGCGGCCGAAATTGGAAATCTCGTAGTGTTCGAATCCTTGTTTCGCCACCTCGCCGAAGAGCCATCGGGTCAGTTCGAGCTCTTCGCGCGCTTTATCGGGCATGTTTTCAAAGAGGGTATTCTCTTCGATCGTGAGGGCGTAGAGGCTGATGTGGTCGATCGGCAGTGAAAACGCCGTCTCGATATCCTTTTGAAGGAGGGGCCGCGTATCCCCCGAAACGCCGTAAATCAGATCGATCGAGAGATGCGAAAACCCGAGGACTGAAGCATCCGCGATGGCACGGAGGGCGTGTTCGCTATGGTGGGCGCGCCCCAGGGCCCGCAGCTTGGCCTCATCGAAGCTCTGCACCCCGAAACTGATGCGGTTGACCCCCAGACCTCTCATCCCCTCCAGCCACTCGCGCGTGGCGCTGTTGGGATTGGCTTCGGAAGTGATCTCCGCATCTTCGGCCAAAAAGGGGCGGATCCGTTCAAAAAGAGGGGCGTAAAGGGGGGCGTCGACGCTTGAGGGGGTTCCCCCCCCGATGAATACGGTTTCGATTGTCCGTTCCCCGGCGGCCGCGAAACGTTCGAGCTCGTGTTCGAGCTGGACGAGGAGGGCATCCATGTAGCGCCCCCGGAGTGGAAATTTGTCGACGTAGGAGTTGAAAGCGCAGTAAGAACACTTGCTGTCGCAAAAAGGGATATGAATGTATAAAAGCATGGCGCGATTATAGTATTTTTAATGGCGGATAGTTTACAATATCCCCTCAAAAAAATGTAAAGATGGTGAATGACACACAATTTGTTCTACCGCCCGAACGTCGCGGCGATCATCGTTTCGAGTGATTATCCCGAAACCAAAGAGATTTTTATCGCCGAACGGACCGATTTGGAAGGGGTATGGCAGTTTCCGCAAGGGGGGATCGACGAGGGGGAATCGAGCGAAGAGGCCCTGTTTCGCGAACTCAAAGAGGAAATCGGGACGAAAAAAGTCGAGATCGTCGCCGAGTATCCCGATTGGATCGCGTATGATTTCCCGCCGCACATCGCCGCCAAGATGGCGCCGTACGCGGGGCAGAAACAGCGCTATTACCTGGTCCGTCTCAAAAAAGGGGCCAAGATCGATCTGGATACCAAGCATCCCGAATTCAAACGTTACCGTTTCGTGGGTGTCGAGGAGCTTTTTGACCACATCGCCCATTTCAAAAAAGCGGTCTATGAACAAGTGATTTCCCATTTTAGAGCCAAGGGGTACCTGTAATGCTAATCGTACAAAAATTCGGCGGAACCAGCGTCGGGGATCTGGAACGGATCCAAAACGTCGCGAACCGGGTTTCCCAGACCCTCAAAGAGGGGCATCAAGTCGTTGTCGTCGTTTCGGCGATGAGCGGTGAAACGAACAAACTGATCGCGTATGCCGAACACTATACCGCTTCGCCCGAACGCCGCGAAGTCGATATGCTGCTGAGTTCGGGAGAGCGGGTGACCGCGGCGCTCCTCTCCATCGCCCTGAACGCAATGGGGCACAAAGCCGTCTCGATGAGCGGCCGCAAAGCGGGGATCGTGACGGACGCCGTCCACACGAAAGCGCGGATTGAAACGATCGATCCCGCCGCCATGCACGCCGAACTCGCCGAAGGAAAGGTCGTCGTCGTCGCCGGTTTCCAGGGGGTGAGCGAAGAGGGGAACGTCACGACGCTGGGGCGCGGAGGATCGGACCTCTCCGCCGTAGCGATCGCCGGTGCGCTCGAAGCGGACCTGTGCGAGATCTACACGGATGTCGATGGCATCTACACGACCGATCCGCGCATTGAGCCCAAAGCCCGCAAAATGGATAAAATCAGTTACGACGAGATGCTCGAACTGGCTTCGCTGGGGGCCAAGGTACTCCAGAACCGCTCCGTCGAACTGGCCAAAAAACTCAACGTCAACCTCGTTACCCGTTCCAGCTTCAGCAATGCGGAAGGGACATTAATCACAAAGGAAGAGAACATTATGGAAAAACCACTTGTCAGCGGTATCGCACTCGATAAAAACCAGGCGCGCGTTTCACTCGGCGGCGTCATCGACCGTCCGGGGATCGCATCGGATATTTTCACACGCCTCGCCGACAACAACGTTAATATCGATATGATCATCCAGACTCTCGGGCATGATGGCAAAACCAATCTCGATTTCACCGTTCCCAAAACCGAATTGCTGGACGCGAAAAAAGTGGTCGAAACCTTTATCGCCGAAGGGGAAATCACCGAAGCGAGCTATGACGAGCGGATCTGCAAAGTCTCCATCGTCGGCGTCGGGATGAAATCGCATACCGGTGTCGCGGCCAAGGCGTTCCAGACAATGGCGGCCGAAAACATCAACATCATGATGATTTCCACCTCCGAGATCAAGGTCTCGATGGTTATCGACGAGAAATACGCGGAGCTTGCCGTGCGCTCACTCCATAGTGCCTACTCGCTGGATCAGTAAGAGTGCGTTTCGATCAGTGGACGCTGGACGCCATCCGCGCCGAAGGGGCGTCGATGAGCTGGTTCGAGGAACAGCGCTTTGAATGGACCCCCGCGGTCGCTCATGCCCTGTCGCAGGTGATGGAGGGCAAATCGATCGTCCTGATCACCGATCACGACCGAAAATGGTTCGCCCACTATCTCACTTCATCCCTCAACAAGCGGTTGCAGGAGCGTCCGATGATCCCGATCGTCTGTATCGATTCGCTTTTCCCCCATTACGATCACATCAGCGGAGGAGAAGCGATCGACACCCTGACCGATATGCTCGACATCACGTTCAAGGGGGAGTATTTCTTCTGGTACATCGGGCGGGGCGACGAACGGCGCGCCGATATCGCCAAACGCAGCGGCAACAGCCTGCTGTGGATCATGGACGAACGGTTTCAAAACGCCCTCGCTCTCCGCTCCCACGATCCCCTCATCGACATCAAACTGCTGCAGCTTTTCCGTCTGCTTGACAAAACCCTCAGCGCCGTCCTCTTCGGGGAGATCAATGTTCGCGAATGAACGGGGGGGGATCCTGATCACCGAGCGGATAGAGGAGCGGGGAGCCGAAATTGCCGAATCGCTCCTCCCCCTGCGCAGCGTCGCGTTTATACGCGACGATTTCAAGATCGAAGATGCCAAGGAAGCGATCGCCGAAGCGTATAAAAGCGAGGACAAAACCAAAACGCTGATCCTGGGGGCCAGGAGTTTTACGGTACCGGCCCAGAATGCCCTGCTGAAAATTCTCGAAGAACCGCCCCGAAATATCGCGTTTATCCTCATCGCTCCAAACAAAAGTGCCCTCCTCCCGACGGTTCGCTCACGTCTTCCCCTGGTGCAGGAAAAAAAGGGGCGCGAATACGCGCCGTTGCCGATTAGGCTGGGTAAGCTCGACCTGGCCGGGTTGTTCGCGTTTGTCAAGGAACACGACCGGCTCAAAAAACACGAGGCCAAAGAACTGATCGAGCGCCTTGCCTATCAGGCTGTCCACGGCGAGGGGCTCCTCCTCTCCTCGGCTCAGCTCGAAGGGTTTGAAAAAGCGCTCCGCCTCGTGGAGCTGAACGCCCGCTTCCAGAGCGTTCTGGTCATGCTGCTGATGAATTTTCTCAAAGAGGTGAAACGTGCACGTTGAACGACTCCCCGATACGGCCGATCTGCGCCGTGAACTCGAATGTCTGGGCGTCGATAGCGGCGGGATCGGAATTCTGGCAGACAAGGGGAAGACCCACCGGTTCCGGATCGTCGATCTGCACGTCGGTGCGGCCAATATCCTCAAACAAGACGCCCTGAGCGTCGGTGCCGACCTCGCGGTCCCCCGGGGGACCGTGACCGCGTCCACTCCGCGCGTCGATGCGCTGCTCATCGCAACCGAACGACAGCTTTCCACGCTGGTTCAAAAAGAAAAGGGACAGCCTTTCGGGCTCAGAGAGCTTTCGGCGGAACTCTCGGGTTTTCTGAAACTTCCCCGGCGCCCCGACGTCGAGATCATGGGGATCGTCAACGCCAACGACGACAGCTTTCATAGTGAGAGCCGGTTTCAGGGGGAAGCGGCCCTGTTGCGGATCGTGGAAATGATCGAAGAAGGGGCCGGGATCATCGATCTGGGCGGCGTCTCCAGCCGCCCGGGGAGCGAAAGCGTCACCCCGGATGAAGAGCTTTCCCGACTCCGTCCGATCATCGATCTGGTGTACCGCGAAAAGCTGTACGAGAAGGTTCGCTTCAGCCTGGACAGCTACGCCCCCCCGGTCGTCGCCTATGCGCTTGAACGGGGTTTTTCGATTGTCAACGACATCACGGGACTTGAAAACGATGAGGTGGCGCGGTTGTGCGGCGAATACGGTGCAACGGCCGTGATCATGCACATGCAGGGGGACCCCAAAACGATGCAGCAGAACCCTTCGTACGAATCGGTCGTCCACGAGGTGGAACGGTTTTTCCGCGAGCGGATCGAAAAAAGCGAACGTTTCGGCATAAAGGAGATCATTCTGGATTGCGGGATCGGATTTGGCAAACGGCTTGAAGACAATCTCGCCCTGATTTCGGGCCAGAAACATTTTCTCCGGCTGGGCAGAGCGCTGCTGGTCGGGGCGAGCCGCAAATCGCTTATCAATCTCCTCTCCCCCTCGACGATCGCCGAGCGTCTCCCCGGAACCCTCGCGTTGCATCTTAAGGCGATCGAAGAGGGGGCGTCGATTATACGGGTTCATGACGTCAAAGAACATGTCCAGGCGCTTCGCGTCTGGGAAGCGCTGCGGGGGTAGGGATGAGTAATACGGTCGTCATCATTACCCTCTCGCTGCTGGTTCTCCTCTCCCCGTTTATGTCCCGCATCACCCGGATCCCCGTTGTCGTCGTCGAGATTTTGCTGGGGAGCATCGCCGGCTATATGGGGCTGCTCGTCGAGAACGAGCTGTTCAAAATCATCGCCAAGGTGGGCTTTTTGTACCTGATGTTCCTCGCGGGGATGGAGGTGAATCTCAAGGCGTTCGGATTTGAAAAAAAATCGCTTCTTCGGCGTACCGTCGTCTATTTCCTGATGCTCTACGCCTGTTCGCTGGCCCTGTTCTGGTATTTCGATCTGAGCTCCGTGTACCTCGTCGCGTTCCCGATCTTCTCCCTGGGGATGCTGATGGCGCTGGTCAAGGAGTACGGGAAAAACGAGCCGTGGCTTGCGTTGGCGCTGAATATCGGGATCATCGGGGAGCTGGTCAGTATTATGGCCCTCACGATCCTCAGCGGCGGGCTCGAATACGGGTATAACCGGGAATTCGCCTTTACGCTGGGGGGACTCTTTTTATTCCTGATCGGTTTTGTCCTCTTTTTCAAGGGGATGCGGGTTCTGTTCTGGTGGTATCCGGGACTCAAAACCCTCATCATGCCTCACGAGGACGGCAAGGACCAGGACGTCCGGTTTTCGATGGCGCTGATGTTCATCATGGTGGCGGTCATGCTGTATCTCAAAATCGACGTCGTGCTGGGGGCGTTCCTGGCCGGGGTTTTCATCGCCACCTATTTCAAGCACAAAACCGAACTCCCCGAAAAACTCTCTTCGTTCGGTTTCGGATTCCTGGTTCCGATTTTCTTTATCCACGTAGGATCCACCCTCTCCCTGGACGCTTTTACCGATCCGTATATCCTCAAGATGGCACTGGCGATTGCGGGGGCGATTGTCGGGGTGCGGCTGATCAGTTCGTTCGTGGCGTACGGAGGGTACCTCGGGTTTCGCAATACGGTCCTTTTTTCGCTCAGCGACTCGATGCCGCTGACGTTTACGGTGGCGATTGCTACGCTGGGATATCAGGCCGCCGCGATCACACAGGATGAGTACAACGCCTTTATCGTGGCGAGTATGGGGAGCGGAATTTTCCTGATGATAGCGATCAAGATCATTTATTCCTATTTTCGCCGATATAGTGCATGAACTTTTTAAAAGTTTTTATGGGTACAATTATCGAAAGATAGGAAGGTTCGTGCCTGATGAGACAAAAGCGAGGTTAGTGGGATGGATTTAACGGTTGTTTTGGGGATTGTGCTTGCGATCACGTCTCTTTCGGTGGGGGACATACTGGAGGGGGGAAATCCCGCCCACCTGATTCATATATCATCGCTACTGATTATCTTCCCGACGGCGATGTTCGCGTCGATGGTCGCCACCGACGGAGAGTATGTCAAAGGGGCTTTCAAAAATCTGGGGCCGATCGTTTTTAAAAAATCAACGGTTAACCTCGAAGAACGGATCAAAGAGATTATCGAACTGGCCGTCATGGCCCGCCGCGACGGCCTTTTGTCGCTGGAGCAGAAAGTCGCCAATCTAGACAACGAGTTTTTGAAGCAGGGGCTGGGGATGGCGGTTGATGGTAACGAAGTCGATACGATCTCCGAAGCGCTCGAACTGATTATCGAAGAGACCGAGGAGTACTATCACGGGTGCGCCCACTACTGGATCCTGGCGGGGGAAACGTCGCCGGTTATGGGGCTCGTCGGGGCGGTCATGGGGCTTATCCTCGCGCTGCAGAAACTCGATGATCCCGCCGCGATGGCGGCCGGTATTGCCGGGGCGTTTACCGCTACCGTTACGGGGATTTTCTCCGCGTACGTCCTGCTGGGGCCGTTCGGGCAGAAAATGAAAGCCAAATCGCACCATATCGTCAAAGAGCAGAAGATGATGCTGGAGGGGATTATCGGGATCGTGCACGGCGACAATCCCCGTACCCTCGAGGCCAAGCTCCTCAATTTCCTTTCACCGGCTGAAGAGAAACACAGCCAGTTCAACTAACGGATCGACCGTATGGGCAAAAAAAAATGTAAAAAATGTCCCGAATGCGCCGCGGGGGAGAAATGGGCCGTCCCGACGGCCGACTTTTTCAGTCTCCTTCTCGCCCTCTTTATCGCCCTGTATGCCCTCTCTTCCGTGAACAAAGAGAAAGTCAAGGCGGTGAAAGAGGAATTCGTCAAAATTTACGATTACGCCCCCGTTCCCGAATCGGTCAACCCGGTCGTCGATATGGTCGCAGAAACCAAAACGGAAACGGATGCCTCCGGAGAATCGAGCGGCCAGATGCCGGTTTCGGACGGCGGCGCGGTTCTGGAGGGGGCTCCCCCGGTCAACCAGGAGATGTTCGAGGCGATCGCGAATATCCAGCTGGAGCTTCAAAAAGCCTCTATGGGGGAGGGGGCGCTGGATCAGGCGATGGATGGGGTGCTGCTCAAGCTCCCCGCGACAATCCCTTTCCGGGGCTCCAGCAGTGAAATCGACAATGAGGAGATGAACCTTTTTATCAAGCGGGTTGCCGATCTCCTCTCAACGCTGCCGCCCACCGTACAGATTTCCGTGCGGGGCTATACCGACGATCTGGCGATCCCCGCCGGATCGCCCCACCGCGACAACCTGGAACTCTCCAACCGCCGTGCCGAGTCGGTTGTTCGCGCCCTGATCCGAAACGGGGTCCCCGCCGAGCGTCTTTCAGCCGCAGGTTTCGGTCCGGCCCACCCGGTAGCGGCCAACACCAGCGAAGCGAACCGCGCGAAAAACCGCCGCGTCGAGCTGTACATGTTCATCTCCAACGAAGCCCCCCTCGATACCGAGAAAAAGCAAAACATCCTGGACGCGCTGGGAAAACTCTAGCCCAGCCGCGTTCTCCCGGCTTCTTTCGTCCCCCTCTATTTTCCCCGCGAGGGAGCAAGCTTCACCCTTTTAGCGTCGTAAACTCAGTAATGCCACAGCGCACGACGGAGAGCAAAACGTTACCGTTGGCCACCGTCGACTGAGGGCCCGGGACACACTCGCGAAGCGTTCTGAAAAGAAGGTTGAGAGTTGTTGAGACGTGGGAAGTTTTCCCCCCGTGAAGGGGAATCAATAACCGAAGATGATTTTGAGCAGGAAGAAGAAGAGGGCGGCCATTCCGGCGGCGGCGGGAAGGGTGATGATCCACGCCATGGCAATCGGTTTCATCAGTTTCCAGTTCGCGTCGCGGTTGAGCACCCCGATACCGATAATGGCACCGACGAGGATATGGGTCGAGGAGACCGGGATCCCCATGACGGTTGCCAGAAGAATGACAAAGGTGGCGCCCAGTTCGGCCGCAAATCCGGTGACGGGGAAAATCTCGGTGATGCGGCTTCCGACCGTTTGAATCACCTCTTTTCCGATGAACCAGAGTCCGGCCACAAGAGCGACGCCGAAGGTCGCCATCGCGATAAACGGAACAGGAGACTCCGCATTGATCTGCCCGGTCGCGAGAATATCCAGGATCGCCGCAAACGGCCCGATGGCGTTTGCGATGTCGTTTGCCCCGTGGCTGAACGCGAATGACGAAGCGGTAAGGACCTGTAGCATACTAAAGACCCGCATGGTCGCTTTGTGGGGCGTATCTTTGTGCATCACCTTGATAATTGCGTAGACGACGCCGTACATGAGGGTAGACATCAGCGCCAGGAGCATGTAGATCTGAACGTCGTTGAGTCCGAGGTCGGCATTTTTGAGCCCTTTGAAGAGGAGCATTCCCGCGATCATCGCCGTACCGAAAGCCGCAACGATCGGTGCGTGGGTCCGGAGCGCGTAGAACGCATTGGATTTTTTCTTCAGACGGTTGAGCTCATGTACCTGCTCTTCGTACCGCGCCTGTTCTTCAGGATTGGCGGTTGCTTCGTTGTGAGATGCCTTGAGTGCTGCGAGCTGATCTTTGATCGTGTCGATGTGGGTCTGAACACGGTCGTTGTAATCCAGAATGTATTTTTTGAGATACCAGTAGATGCCGTACGACGCGATACCTCCCAAGATGGGAGAGACGACCCAGCTGATTGCGATTTTGGTGATCTGATCCCAGTGAACGAGGGCAAAAACGGACTCTCCCACCTCCATCGTTGCGTACCCCAGGGCGATCGATCCCCCCAGTACCCCGCCGACGATCGAGTGGGTCGTGGAGACGGGATACCCTTTGAAGGTGGCGAACAACAGCCAGGTTCCCGCCGAGAGGAGAGAACCCATCATGACAAACACCAAAAGCATCGGGTCGAAATCCATGGCCGAGATATCGACGATCCCTTTTCGGATCGTATTGGTGACCTCCGCCCCGGCGAGCATCGCCCCGCCGAGTTCAAAGATCGCCGCGATCATTAGGGCCTGCTTGACGGTGAGGGTTTTGGCCCCGACGCTCGTTCCAAACGAGTTGGCCACATCGTTCCCCCCGATATTGAATGCCATGAAGATACCGAACAAGGACGCAAGGACGAACAGGGTGTAGTGGTTTTCGAGGTAATTAAATCCCCACATCATAAATGCGGCACTGACGATGACAAATATGCCGCCGAAAAAGAGGTTGTCACGAGAGAACATCAAGACTCCAAGTGTAAGATAAACGTAATTATATTACATAACGATTACGTTAATGTTACAAAACGGTTACGCGATCCCGTTTGAGGGACGGCGTGAAGAAGAATCAGGGCAGAAGGGTCGCTTTGAGGATTTTCTGGCTCTGGAGGGGACGGTCGCCGCCCCGCTGGCCGTTGGTTTGGACGTTATTGAGTTTGGAAAGGGTATCCATCCCCGATACTACCCGGCCGAAGATCGTGTGGTAGCCGTTGAGCCACGGCGTTGGGGCGGTGGTGATGAAAAACTGGCTTCCGTTGGTGCGGGGGCCGGCGTTGGCCATCGCGAGGATCCCCGCCTTGTCGAAGACAACCCCCGATTTGAATTCGTCCTTGAACGGTTTTTTCCAGATCGATTCGCCGCCTGCACCCGTTCCGGTCGGATCGCCTCCCTGAACCATGAAGTTCTTGATGATCCGGTGGAAAGTGAGGCCGTTGTAATAGCCGTTTTTGACATGGGTGGTGAAGTTTTCGACCGCCAGGGGGGCAACGTCGGGATAGAGTTCCAGCGTGAGCTCTCCTTGCGTCGTCGTGAGGAGAACTTTGGGATGGGAAGCGCCAAAGGCGAGCAGCGAGGTGAACAACAAGGCAATAAGGGTACGCAATCAAGACTCCTGTGATGATAAAATGGGTTCCGAAGCATTCCCTTCGGATGGTTCCTGCGAAACCGCCGTTTCGCAAGGGTCTGAAAAAGAGATTATAGTGGCTGTTTCTGATGCACGGCTTAGTTCGAACCGGTAATCGTCGTTCGTTTCGGGAACGAGAATAAAGAGGCGGGGAATCCGCATCCCGTTGATACAGGCGGCGGTAGAGAGGAGCAGGTCGTCGAGGTTCTGGTACTGGAGGCTAAACCCTTCCGTGATCACCCGGCAATTCAGGGAGAGGTACTCGTCGATGGCGCTCTTGTACGCGGGGATCATCGCCGGTTCGGGCAGGATGACGAGGATATCGTTTGGTGCGGTATCGACGAGGGCTGCGCGCAGGAGCGAGAGAAGGGTAAAAAGGAGTTTTTCTTTCGTCGTGTGATGGGTCAGAACGCTATGGGCAAGGCGATAGCGGTTGAGAAGGAAAAACGTATTTTCCAGCGAATCGGGTTCGGAGGTGGTTGCGAACAAAAGCCAGCGATGAGCGCGCCGTTGGCGGAGCATGTCGAGAAAAGCGGGATCCATCCGGTAGGCATCGTCACAAAACAGGGCGTACGCCTCTTCGAGTATTTTCGACGATTCAAGCGGCTCAATCGTGTTGGGGGCATAAAACACGATCGCCTCCAGGGGGAGGGCGAAGGCGCCGTATTCCATCAGATCGATGAGCTTGTTGCGCAGCAGTTCACCGGCCAGCAGGGTCGGTGTAATGATCAGCACTTTTCGTTTGGGATCGTGGAGGACCAGTTCGATCGCCTTGCGCAGCAGCAGGGTGCTTTTGCCGCTTCCCGAAAGCCCGTAGAGGGTTGTCTGTGCATCGTCATAGCCGGTATCGAGGAACAGGTGCTGCTCATCGGAGAGGAAGCTTCCAAAGGGGGTCTGCTCCGTCGGCAGCAGGAGGCGGTGGGCGTTCAGCGAACCGACGACTTTGAGCGGGCAGTAGGGTTCCGGAGCGGCTTCCTGGAGGCTTTCGAGCTTTTCGAGGGCGGAGTGGAGCGGTTCGTCGGCAAAGATGAGCCGCGATTTGGGGAGCAGCTCATGAAACGAGGGATCGAGGGTATCATATTCCGCTTCGCTCAGGTGTTCCATCCAGACAAACCGCACGCAGGGGGTCGAATCAAACGAGAGGACGTCGGTAAGTTTCTGGCGGATTTTCGCCTCGGTCGAATCAAAACGGGTGGTCGGAGGGGTTTTGAGGGTACGGGAAGCGCGTTGCAGGGTTGCCGTTTTAAGCTCATCATGTCGCCAGGAGAGTTTTTCTCCCAGATAAAGTCCCCTTTGCGGGTGAAAGAGGAGCAGGTCGATGGTTGTGCGTGTTTCATGGAGAAAAAGTTTATAGTCGGCGAAAAAATGGCCACCGACCTCTTTGGCGAGATCCTCAAAAAGGGGCGGAGAAACCGGAGGGGCTTCGGATTGGGGTTTTTCCCGGAAAAAACGTTTGAGAAACGAGAAAATCACACGTGTCCTTCAGGTCTAATATCATCGCTTGGATACAATAAATAAAAACGTTAATAATCAGTATTATAGCGTGAAAGTTTACTGGAAGAATGGCAACGAAGAAAGCCGGGAGCATTTCCCGGCCATTAAGGGGTGATTATTTTCCGGCAGCTACGCTGTCTTTGAGGCTTTTGCCCGGTTTGAATTTGGGAACCATTTTGTCTGCAGTGCTGTACGTTTTGGTTGTACCCGGTACTTTACCGCTTTTCCCTTTTTGCATGGATGCGCTGAAGCTTCCGAAACCGACGAGAGCTACTTCTTCTTTTGCAACCAGTGCAGCGGTGACCGCTTCAGTGAAAGCTTTGATCGCTGTTTCTGCCTCAACTTTGGTTTTGTAGCCGCCGTTTTTCTGGACCAATTCTACGAATTGCGCTTTATTCATTTATTACCCTTAATATAGATATGCGAATGACACCCGAATCCCCCTGTTTACGGACAAAAAGGGGCGGAATGTTTCAGCCGCGAATACTTTAATATCTCTTGCCTTAAAATTTTCTTCTTTTTTGTATTTTATTGAGAAGTTTTGTGATTTTGTTTTGTTTTACGCTGTTTTTGGGAGTAAAAAGGGGGAACCCGACGTTGAAACGCTGGAATACCGGGGATTTGGGGGCGAAACCCGAAGAGATGTTTTTCCCCCAGCGGGAACATCGCTGAAAAAAACTTTGCGACGATGAAATGGACAAAAAAACATCTTCCAAACCGATCCGTTCCTGCTCTGTCAAACTGCTCATGATTTCTCCCCGAGTTTATTGATTTTACGGACGACCCGGATGATTTCATCATCATCGAGCATCCCCAGCATCTCGATGACCGCCTTGGCCGCCTGGGGTTTCGCGTTTCCCAGCCGCCAGTCCTGATAGGTTCGCATCGAAATACCCAGTTCCTGAGCCATCTCTTTTTGGGAAATCTTTCTGCCGTTGCGCTGTGCCTCGACGGCATTATGCAGAAGATTAAAAAGATCACTCATTTCCATTGCTCCATTGTAATATCCTTTTCTTAAATTGAACATAAAAACGTATGTAATATGTTAAAAAATAGACTAAAAAATCATTTAATTGTGTAAAAAAAGAATTTATACGAATAAAGCATTTATTATTCCATATGTTATATAATTTAAAAAGTATAAAACATACGGAAAAACGTATAATTAAGATTGACGATATGGGCTATGAGAGGTTGAAAAAAGTGAAAACGGGAACGTTATTTAGAAAATCAGGGAAGGAAAAATCAAAAAAACGGGGGCGGCACCAACCGGCCGCGATGGAGGATCAGGCGAGAAAGTCGGTGTAGTCGTAACGGGAGAGGTCTACGTAAAATTCCCCCTCTTTTTGGATGATACGCGGATCGCTGCCGAATGCGGCTTCAAAGCGGCGCCGGACCTGTTTGCGCTCGTCGGAGCTCATGCCGATGAATTTCAGGTAGCGCTTGAGTTCGATAAGACCGCTTGCGATCGGTTGAGCGGTATGCGCGGAGGGAGAAATATCGACATCGTGAACCGTCTGGTCGTGAGAGAGGAGGAGTTTGGTATTGATGACTTCCAGGATGTTTTTGAGCTGTTCGTCTTTGGCCGCATAAATCTCTTCGATCCGTTCGCGCTCGGCGATCAGCATCTGCTCCTTGTCACCCACGAGGCGGTCGATTTTGGCTTCGAGTTCGCGGATTTTCAGTTTGAGTTGCTGGTTCTCTTTTTGGTAGAGGGAGATGATCATCCCCACGGTGGTTTTGGGGCTCTGGGGAGTTGAGGGCGGGGGACTTTTGGGGGAAATCTCGTTTTTTTTGTCATCATCGAGGGAGCTGCGGGGGACGATGATGTAGGTGATCCCCCCCTCTATGATATAGTTGAGACGCTTGGTCCGCAATTTATTATGGATCATCTCTTTGGACATTTTAAAGGTTTTGGCGTATTCATCGATCGTAAAACGCATTGCCTCTCCTTCTCTCTCGGTAATCAAATGGTGCTATCTTAGCGAAATTTTCCCCCTCCGTCACTCCGTTTCGGGGAGAAACGGGGCCAGGGTAACTTTGGGAGGAGGGATGATCGCCCCCTTGCGCATCCAGATGAGGTAGCCGCGCCGCTCGATTTTGTGTTTGTCGGCAAACGAGTGAAGCGAGCTGTGCCGGAATTCGCATTTGTCCAGAAGGCTGTGAAAATCGGGGTAGAGGCGGAGAAATTCGTCCAGCGAACGGTAGGCGCTCTCGGAGATGATGACGGTGCTGATGATGAGGTTTTTGATCTCGATGTAGCGGGCGCATTCGTTCAGGCCGTCTCCGACATAGTTGTCATGCCCGAGGATATCCTCGAAGCGGCAGACCATCCCTGTGTGGACGGCGACCCGTATCCCTTTGAAATAGGGGAACTCTTTGGCAATGTAGTCGGCGAAATGGAGAAATGAAAGCCCCAGTATCGGTCCGAATCCTCTGAGTTCCGGATGGAGTATGCAGTAAAAACCGTCGCCTGTCGGGATAATCCCCTGCAGCATCCGCTTCATCGGGATATCGGAAAATTTGAGCATTTTCCGGATCATTTTTTTGTAGGTCACCGAAAGATAGGAGATGATTTCAAGCTGCCGGTTCATCGGAAGGCGGGAAAAATCGATGATATCGATCAAAACGATGTCGGTTTCGATAGGGCGTTGCGTCATAAGTTCGGTTGTGTCTTTGCGGCGGTGGATTTTCACCATTGTAATCTAAAATTGCTGAGATGTTGAAAACTTGGGCGATAGCGCTTTAGGAATGTTTCCAAAATGTGTTACCATTTCCAAAAACGATACAGGACGAACGCCGTATGCAAAAACGAACCAAAATTTTAGCGACCGTCGGCCCCGCGTCTGAAACGGTCGAAACTCTCTCCGCCATGATCCGTGCCGGTGTCAACGTTTTCCGACTGAACTTTTCGCACGGTTCGCACGAATACCACACCGGGGTACTCGGTAATATCCGTACCGCGATGCGTGAAACGGGGCTGGTAGTGGGGGTACTGCAGGATATCTGCGGCCCGAAAATCCGCATCGGAAAACTCCGGGAAGATTTTTATCTGGAGATCGGGGACCGGATCGATTTTTTCTATGACACGATCGAAGGGGAAAAAATCGGCGAAGGGCACTACCGACTCTGCATCAACCAAAGCGAGATCCTCTCCCGCGTGAATGTGGGGGACGCAATTTACCTGCACGATGGAAATATCCGTGTCCAGGTTGCCGCCAAAAACGATACGCGGATCGAGACGGTTGTCGAAAACCGGGGAAAACTCTCTTCGAACAAAGGGGTCAATTTTCCTAATACCCCGCTGGGGATCGAGGTCCTGACCGAAAAGGACAAAGCCGATATGGCATGGGGGATCGCGAACGGCATCGATTTTATGGCGATTTCGTTCGTCCAGAACGCCCACGACATGATCCAGGCCCGCGAGGTTGTCCGTTCGTTGGGCGCTTCGGTGGAGCTCTTTGCCAAAATCGAGAAATTCGACGCGGTGGAGAATATCGACGAAATCCTTCGCCACAGCGACGGGATCATGGTCGCCCGCGGTGATCTTGGGATTGAAGTCCCCTATTACCGGGTTCCGACGATTCAGAAAATGTTGATCCAGAAAGCCAACGAACACTCCAAACCGGTGATCACCGCGACGCAGATGCTCCTTTCCATGACCGAAAAAGAGACCGCTACGCGGGCTGAAATCAGCGACGTGGCCAATGCGGTTCTGGACGGTACCGATGCGGTGATGCTCTCGGAGGAGAGCGCCGTGGGGCACAACCCGGTCCTTGTCGTTGAAACGATGGTCAATACGATCCGTTCCATCGAGGAGATCTACCCGTTCGAGAAATACGATTTCGGTTACGACGACGCGATGGACGTTGTCAACGAATCGGCCGTACGGCTGGGGGATTCGCTCGACGCGGAGGGGATCATCGCGATGACGGCCTCGGGGGCTTCGGCAAAAAAACTTTCCCGCTATCGCCCGAAAATGACGATCTACGCCGCGACCCACGAAGAGCGGGTGGCCCGGCTGCTGACGATCGTATGGGGGGTCGTCCCCGCCTACCTGGTCAAAAAAGGGCGGCTGGAAGATATGCTGAGCGAGATTATCCAAAGCGGGCTGCAGCGTGAGATCGTTGATCGGAAAAATACCTATATCTTCACCGCGGGCTACCCGATCGGCATGCCCGGGACGACCAACGTCATCCGTATCCTGCGTGAAAACGAGATCACTTTTTTCGGCGAAACCAAGCAGGTGCCGGCCAAAAACAAAAAACAGGAGGATAATCCTCTCCCGACCCTCTTTTAAAGTGGACCGCGAAATGCTTTTTTCCCGTTGAGGGGCGGGGCCGTTGTGTTTCGTCATTTTCCGCGCCCCTCGAAACCGCCGTGCAATACGCTACAATTTCACCATGAATACCGATACCCTTTTTACCAGGCCCATTGCCAAACAGTTTGAATTTGACGCCGAGGTGGCGGCCGTTTTCGATGATATGCTGCTTCGCTCGGTTCCATTTTACCGGGAGTCGCAGTCCCTGACCCGCCGTTTTGCGGCCAATGCCCTCTCGGAGGGGGGGATCGTTTACGATCTGGGATGTTCTACGGCGGCGCAGCTTCTGGAGATTGAGCGTTCGCTGGAACGCAAGGGGGACGTCCGGCTGATCGGGATCGACAATTCCGAAGCGATGATCGCCCACGCCCGTAAAAAAATCGAGGCGTACGGTTCGCGGGTTGAGTTGGTGGAAGGGGATATCCTCACGTTTCCGTATGAAAAAGCGCGGGTGGTGATCAGTAACTACACCCTCCAGTTCATCCGGCCGATGCAGCGCGAGGGGCTGATCCGCACGATCGCGGAGGCGCTTGAAGAGGGGGGCGTCTTCATTTTCAGCGAAAAAGTGGTGAGTGACGATCCGAAACTGAACAAAGAGCTGATCGACTGCTATTACGATTTCAAGAAAACCCAGGGGTACAGCGAATACGAGATCATGCAAAAACGCGAAGCGCTTGAAAACGTCCTCATCCCCTACACGATGAACGAAAACATCCAGATGGCGAAAAACTGCGGTTTCAAAACGTGCGACGTACTGTTCCGCTGGACCAATTTCGCGACGTTCATCGCCCTGCGCTGATCCTTATTCGACGCTGCCCAGACGGGGATCTTTCCGGGGCTGGAACGCTTTGGGGATATCGGCGTAATCCAGGAGGTTCCTGTCGCACTTGGTGTGGTAATACCCCTGAACGTCGTAGTACTCTTCGCAGTCGTTGTAGTAGCGCAGACTGATTCCCCGCTCGTTGAAGCATCCGCCGAAAACCACCGCCGCCAAAAAGAATAACAGAACTTTTTTCATGGGGACATTGTAACTCATCTGGGTTTAAATCCTTCGGTACTTTTGCAGTAGCTTTTCAAAAAACATTCGCTTTCGCATTTGGGGTTTTTGGCGGTGCAGATGTAGCGCCCGAACAGGACCAGCCCCTGGTGGAGCTGATGGAGGTTGGTTCTGAATTTTTTGACGAGCGTCTCCTCCGTCGCGATCGCGGTGGCGTCGTCGCTGAGCCCCAACCGGTGACTGACCCGAAAGACGTGGGTATCGACTGCCATCAGGTTGGCCTTGGTGTATTCGATCAAGACGACGTGGGCCGTTTTCTGTCCGACTCCCGCGAGGGTGGTCAGCTCTTTTTCATCCAGCGGAATCTCCCCGCCGTAAACCTCCACGACCCGTTTCGCCATTTTGATGAGGTTGATCGCCTTGTTGTTGAAAAACGAGCAGCTCTGGATGAGCCCTTTGACCTTTTCGATGTCGGCCTGTGCCAGTGCGGCAGGGGTGGGATAGGCATCGAACAGTGCGGGGGTGATGAGGTTGACCCGTTTGTCGGTGCATTGGGCCGAGAGGGCGACCGCGACGACGAGTTCATAGGCGTTGGTATACTCCAGTTCCGTAACCGCTTCATGGTAACGTTCGAGCAGGGCCGTTTTGATCGCCTCGATCTCTTTTTTCGTCGCCTTTTTCATTCCGAATCCCGTTTTTTGGGGCGTATTGTAGCATGATCGAAAAAAAAACATGAACCGGGTGATTTTGTGTTACAATAGCTCCCACTCATAAAACCAGAAACTACCGTCATGCTGAAGAAAAGGGGGACCGTTTTGGGACTTATACACTGGCTTCATAAACTCTTGGGGAGCAGCGAGAGTCAATTCGCGCACGAGAACGAGCAGATTATCAATAAATCGCTTTTTTACAAGGTGCTGGATACCGATCCGTGCGCCTTGCTTTTTTTTACACGGCAGGGGGGATGGATCGGCGCGAACAAGGCATTTTTCGACCTGGTCCCGCTGCAGAACATCGAACAGCTGCGGGCCAAGCACGAAAGCATCCGGGAACTTTTCGATCATGAAGACGAAGAGGTGTTTACCGAATACGACAAAAGCTGGCTGGACTACATCCGGACCCACTGCCCGAACGGTTACGGTATCGGGATTATCGATCGTTCCGGTCGGCTGCGGCAGATGTCGGCCACCGCGACCCTGATCGAAGAGGAGGGGACCGAGCTCTATCTCCTCCGGATTGAAGACCGGACCAAAGAGGCGGAACTCAAAGCCGAAGTCGTCAAAATCGAACAGCTCAAAAGCAAATTCCTCGCCAATATCGGGCATGAGTTTCGCACCCCCATGAACGGTATCCTGGGATTTGTCGAGCTTCTTTCCAAAACCTCTCCGACCGAGACCCAGGCCGAATACATCCGCTCGGTGCAGGGGTCGGCGCGCAACCTGATGAGCAACATTGAAAACCTCCTCGACCTGGCCCAGATGCAAAACGGCCGCCTGACGGTGAGCAACGGCGAATTCAATATGGTTGCCGAGATGGAAGAGCTCGCGCGCAACTGTGTTTCGATGGGAAGCGACAAAGAGGTTAACGTGTCGTTTTTTATCGATCCGAAACTCCCTACCTACCTCTCCGGGGACGTCCGTAAAATCAAGCAGGTGCTCAACAACCTCTGTAACAACGCCCTCAAATTCACCCCCGCAGGGGGACGGATCATGGTCGAGGTCAAGCTCCTGAAACGGAACACGTCGGGAACCTGCAACATCGGCTTTACCGTCAAGGACACGGGCAAAGGGATCAGCAAGACCGAACTGGGCTACATTACCCGCCCTTTCGTTTCTGGCGACCATGCCGATAACCGCCTGGGGGTCGGGCTCAGCCTTTCGCACGGGCTGATCTCTCTGATGGGGGGAGAACTCAAAATTACCAGCGACGAGGGGAAAGGGTCGACGTTCAGTTTCGCCCTGACGCTTGAGGGATCGTCCGATCACGCCATGAGTATGATCAATGCCCACAGCTCGAAAGTCGTCCTGATCGATGAAAAACGGCTCGATGATGCCAACCACCTGACGAACTATCTGCGCAGCTTCGGCGTCAGCGTGACGAAAATGCAGGCAATCGACGATACGGTTTTCGACAATGCCGAAGTGGTCTATCTGATCGCTTCGCAGGAGAAGCAAGAGTGGGCGATGAAGCTTTCACGGCTGACGCGCAGCTGCAAAACGGTTCTTCTCCTCGAACCGGGTGAACGGTTGCAGGCGCGGATGCTGCACGTCGTCGATCAGGCGTTGCACAAACCGCTCCTTCCGACGCCGTTGTACGCCCATCTCGCCGAGGTGCTTCAGCTCCCCAAAGAACCGGTTGAAGCGGCTCCGCAGATTCAGCGCGGCGTGAGTGCTCTGGTGGTCGAAGACAACCTGATCAATCAGCGGCTGATCAAGCTGCTTCTTCGCGAATACGGCATTGCGGTCACCGCCGTTTCCAACGGGGACGAGGCGGTCGAGATGTGCCGCAGCAACAAATACGATATTATTTTTATGGATATCGATATGCCGATCAAAGACGGTA
This sequence comes from uncultured Sulfuricurvum sp., assembly GCA_964491035.1. GTDB lineage: Bacteria > Campylobacterota > Campylobacteria > Campylobacterales > Sulfurimonadaceae > Sulfuricurvum. Next base: position 42,125 of record CAZBIR010000004.1, on the reverse strand, counting down.
TTCTCGCCACGCAGGAGATCAAAGCCGAAGAGGGGCCGCTGAAAAAAATGCCGATCATCGCCCTCACCGCTTTGGCGATGGAAGGGGACCGCGAGTATATTCTGGGACGGGGGCTGGACGATTATCTCTCCAAACCGCTTACCCGGGAGAAGCTCGAATACGTTCTTCATAAATACCTTCACGTCACCGTTTAAGGGGTCACTATGCTTTTTGCCGAACATTTCGCGGAAAATCATCGGGAGGTGATCTCCCTGCTGATCTCCTGCGCCAAACTCCACAGCGATCCGATGATATACGCCGACATGGCGGGCAATCTGATGGGGTGCAACCGCCAGTTGGCCCAGATGCTGGGGATCGAGGAAATCGACGAGATCCCCGCACTGGAAGAGTGGTTTACCCCGATCGGCGTGGAGATCCCCTTTCTCCTCTCGCAGCCGGGAAGTTACCGGGGAAAAATCGAGACGTCGGATAATGAATACCATGTTGCGGTGCGCTCCGAAGTGGTTTTGCTGGGGGATACCCCCATCATCGGGGTTGTCTTTCACGATACGACGATCGTGGAACGGGCCAAGGCGGCCGAACGTTATTTTGAACATTTCAAAAAGAAATTTCTGACGAATATTTCCCACGAATTCCGTACCCCGATGAACGCCATCATCGGATTTACCGATCTGCTCAAAAGCAGCCCGCTGAGTTCCTGGCAGCAAGAATACGTCGAGATGACCAGCCGGAGTGCGCACTCCATGATGCGCAACATCGAAAACCTCCTGGAGCTGATGCAGGTCGAAAGCGGGAGTGTCCATACCAATCTCGCCCTCTTCAGCCCGCTGGAGGTTTTTGAAAACTTTTCGATGCAGTTTAATGATCTGGCATCGGCCAAGGATATCCAGCTGATGTTCCTGGTCGATCCCCATCTGCCCAAGTCGATGGTGGGAGACCAGGACAAAATCCTCGCCGTTTTGCGTAACCTGATCCAAAACGCGATCAAGTTTACGGCTGATGAGGGGCAGGTACTCGTTGAGATCCTGATCGTCAAGCGTGAGGGGGAGAGTATCGAGGTGGAATACGCCGTCAGCGATACGGGAGTCGGGATCGAAAAAGAGAAAATCAAAACACTGCTGCGTCCGTTCGCCTCGGCATGGGAAAACCAGCGTCAGGGGAAAGACGGTCTGGGGATCGGTCTGAGTCTGAGCCACAAATACGTCGATATGATGGACTCGCACCTGATGCTGGCGTCCGAGCCGGGGAAAGGTTCGCGCTTTTCATTCCGGGTTCTCCACCGCATCGGCGAAGAGGGGACCTTTGATTTCGTCGAGGGGACACAGGCGTTTATCTATACCCCCGAAACCCATCTCTCGACGCAGGGATCGCTCCTGTACAAATACCTGGAACTCTTTAAAATCGAGGTGCACGCGATACACGGGTTGCTCGATGACGCGCTGAGCTCGGGGAACCTGCTGTTTCTTGATATGCCGCATCTTTCCGGCGCGCAGGCCGATGCGATCAAATCGGCGTACCCCAAACTGCAGATCGTTCCAATCATGAAGCTGGGGTATGGAGAGCAGGCTGACGCCCTGATCGAATCGGTCGATTCGATCGTGACGCTTCCGATACTCCCCGGTTCACTCCATAAAACGCTTGCCGTAGTATGGAACAAAATGCCCAAAGAGTACATTTCCCGCTCTCACGAGGTTCAGAACGTTCCGCGGCAGGAGAACATCAAAATCCTGATCGCCGAAGACAACCTGATCAACCTCCGGCTTTTGGAGACGATTTTGTTGCAGGAACATTTCCAGATCGTTGCGGTCGACAACGGCCAGAAAGCGGTCGATGCGTATCTCAAAGAACGGTTCGATCTCGTGTTGATGGACATCGATATGCCGGTAATGGACGGTCTGACGGCCAACCGGCTGATCAAGGAGATCGACAAGCGGGACAACCGGGGCTTCGTCCCCGTCATCGCCCTCACGGCGCACGCCCTGATCGGGGACCGCGAGCGGATCGTGGCCGCCGGTCTCGATGCCCACCTGGCCAAACCGATCGACAAACATTTCCTCCTCCAGACGATCGATCGCTACCTCAAAATCGCGCAGCAAAAACATCAGGCCGAAACCGTTTAATTTCGGTTGTTTTTTGCGCACTATACTCACAAATGTATTATAATGCCAAAATCAAAATCCCCCGGATGTGGGGAACATAACAAGGATAGCAATGAAGCGTTTTTATACCGCTTGGGTTTTGGGTTTATTGTTGGGTGCACCGATGGCATCCGCGGCTGTTTTGGCAACGGTAAACGGAGATGAAATTACGTCCGAAGAGGTCAACAAGGTGTTGATGGAAGGGACGCAGGGACGTTTCGATTCCCTCCCCGCGGAAAAGCAAAACGAATTGCGCCAGCGGATCATCGAAGGGATGATCGCCCAGGAGCTCGTGTACGATGACGCCAAAAAGATCGGGGTCCTTGAGTCCAAGGAGTACAAGCAGGAACTCGAAGCCCTCGTGAACCGTTTGAAAGTCCAGCTTGCCGCCAAAATCTGGGAACAGCAGCAGTTCGAAGCGATCGATATCGAGGCCAAAGAGGTGAAAGCCTATTACGACGCGAACCCCGACGAGTTTGTTGACAAAGAAAAAATCCGTGCCCGCCACATTTTGGTCAAAACCAAAGCCGAAGCCGAAGCGGTCATCAAAAGTATGAAAGGTCTTAGCGGCGAAAAACTCAAAAACGAGTTTATCGCCCAGGCCAAATCCAAATCGACCGGACCGAGCGCGGCCAAAGGGGGAGACCTCGGCTATTTCCCCCGCGGACAGATGGTCCCTTCGTTCAACGACGCGGCGTTTGCGATGAAAGAGGGGACGATGTCGGCCGTTCCGGTCCAAAGCCAGTTCGGCTACCATGTCATCTACGTCGAAGACAAAAAGCCGGCCAAAAAACTCGGATTCGACGAGGTGAAAAATTTCATCGAACAGCGTCTGAAAATGGACAAGTTCAAAGCCCACATGGAAAAGAAAATGTCTACGCTTCGCGAAAAAGCGAAAATTACCTACACCAAGTAATCTCCCTCATCCCCCCTGCGGGGAAACCATCCGAAGACATATTTTTTAATGATATACGAAGAAGGATAGAACCGCCCGGAGGTCTCCCCGAGCGGCGACTCAGTTGCGGTCGATCGCGTTCAAATCTTCAAACGCCACTTTCACACGCTTCACCAACGTCACCTGCCCATCACGCAGCCATTTGCGCGGGTCGTAGTATTTTTTGTTCGGTTTGTCTTCACCCTCGGGATTTCCGATCTGCCCCTGGAGGTAGTCTTTGTATTTCTCGTAATAATCTTTGACCCCTTCCCAGGTGGCCCACTGGGTGTCGGTGTCGATGTTCATTTTGATGACGCCGTAGCTGATCGCTTCGCGAATCTCCGCGTGCGTGGAACCCGAACCGCCGTGGAAAACGAAATTGACCGGTTTGTTCGAAGCGGTGGCAAATTTCTCCTGGATGTATTTTTGGGAGTTATTCAAAATGATCGGAGTGAGGACAACGTTGCCGGGCTTGTAAACACCGTGAACGTTCCCGAATGATGCGGCGATCGTAAAACGGTTGCTCACCGCACTCAGCTTTTCATACGCGTATGCGACATCTTCAGGCTGGGTGTAGAGGAGGGCGTTATCGATGTTGGAGTTATCGACACCGTCTTCTTCTCCCCCCGTAACGCCCAGTTCGATTTCAAGGGTCATCCCGATTTTGTCCATACGCTTCATATACTCCACGCAGGTTGCGACGTTCTCTTCGAGAGGCTCTTCGGAGAGGTCGAGCATATGGGAGCTGAAAAGGGGTTTGCCGTATTGGGCGTAGTGCTTTTCGCCCGCATCGAGCAGCGCATCGATCCAAGGCAGAAGCTTGCGCGCCGCGTGGTCGGTGTGGAGGATGACGGGGATGCCGTAGGCCTCGGCCATCATGTGCACGTGCATCGCGCCGCTGATCGCACCGGCGATTGCCGCCTTTTCGCCCTCGTTACTGAGCCCTTTTCCGGCAAAGTAGCTCGCCCCGCCGTTGGAGAACTGGATGATGACGGGAGAGTTGACCAGTTTGGCCGCTTCGAGGACGCCGTTGATCGAGTCGGTGTTGACCACATTGACCGCCGGGAGTGCAAATCCCTCTTCTTTCGCGATTTCAAAGAGTTTTTGGACATCATCACCGAAAATGACCCCCGGTTTCATCACTTCTAAAATACGTTTGGACATGCTTGACCTCAGAGTTGGAATAACCGATATTATAGCCTCAGAGGAATAATGTTACAATAAATAAAGTCCCTTCCGAAGGAGAAAAACGGATGCGCGGTATCGTCGTTTGGCTGATGATGGCAGGAATCCTCTGCGCGTCATCCCCGAAAGTTCCGTTTCATACCCTCGCCGAACCGCTGGAACAAAGTGTCCTGCCGGTGGAAAAACTGAGCGATCTGGGGGCGATGGAACAGCATCGGCCGCTGCTGAAAAACTTTGTGGCAAAGATGCGTTCGGCATGGGCGCTGGGGAGGGAACTCTCAGGGCAAAAGCGGCCGGAAGCCGAGCCGCTGAACGGATACCTCATGCAGCTTCGCGAACTTGCCCGGATGAAGGAGACGATCGACGCGGCCTACCGCAAATCGCTTTTCACGGCGATCGAAGCGCAGGATAAATACAGCTTTGAGCGGCTCGTCGCCGTTCCCCTCGAGCCGCTTCATCACCCCCGGGTCCGCTCCGATGTGATCGCCTTTTATCAGAAAAATTTCCCCCCCAAAGCCATCCCGGCGATCGAAACGCTGCGCGAGGAAGAGGAGCTGGAGACCAAAAGCCTCCAGATCGCGATCGAGCAGGAACAGGCGTATGAAGAACACCTTCGCACCCTGAAGCGTTCGGAAGTCGCGCGGGTCAAAAAAACGGCCCAGATCGGGTCGCGCAACAGCGTCATCCTGAGTGCCGAATCCAACGGCGCGGGGGGATTCGAGTTCGAAGCCGAAAATCTCAATCCCTATACCGTGACGCTGAGTATCGATTTTGAATCGATCCATAATCTCAGACCTTCCGCCCCGCTCCCCTATTTCATCGAAATTCCGGGCAAAAGCCGTAAAAAAGTGCTGAACCTGTCGCGCATCGCATCGGGAGAACGGGTCGATTACCGTTCGACCTACGGGTGGGTCCGGGGATCGCCGTTTGCCGTCCACAACGACGCGTACCCCTATACTCTCCCGTTTAAAAAAGAGACGTCGGTGTACGTTTCGCAGGGGTATCACGGCGGATTGACCCACAAAGGGCTCTCTGCGTACGCAATCGATTTCCCCGTCCCCGTCGGTACCCCGATCCACGCGGCGCGCGAGGGGACCGTCGTCGGGGCCGAAGGGGGCAATAACCTGGGCGGCATGAGCCCCGAATACCGCCGTTATGCCAACTACGTCATCATCGAACACAGCGACGGGACGATGGGCAATTACTACCATCTCAAAGAGGGGGGAGCCGCGGTTTCGATCGGCCAGAAAGTGGCCCGAGGGGACCTGATCGGCTATTCGGGCAATACGGGCTATACAAGCGGCCCCCATCTGCATTTTAGCGTCAGCAAGGTTGATCCGGTATCGATGCGCCGACCCATGAACCTGCCGATCCGGATCGAAACGAAAGAAGGACTGGTCACATTGCCACGAAAAGGGGACAGATATACGGTACAATAAAAAAACGGAAATCAAAGATGAGGCAGTCATGTTCAAAAGCGTCAAATCCAAAATCATTTTTTCAACCCTGTTGTTCAGTTTCATGGGGCTGGGGGCCATCTACTGGTATTTGAGTACAACATTCCACGAGTTTTCGAACGAGACGTCAAAACGCTCCCTGACGATGCTCAGTCAGTCCATTTTTCAGACGTTGTCGCAAAGCATGCTCGCGGGGGACCCCAAGGTCGTCGAAGAGACGATTCACAAAGCCCGTACGATCGAAGGGATTGAAAACCTCAAAGTCGAAAAATCGCAGCAGGTCATCGATCTGTTCGGGTTGGATGCCCGTTTCAGCGATGAGCCGCTGGTCAAAGCGGTTTTCCAGTCCAAAAAAGCCGAAGTGCTCGAAAACACCAACGGTACCCACACGATACGGCTCCTTCAGCCGCTGATCGCGGAGGATCAGTGCCTCGCGTGCCATACCAATGCGCAAAGCGGCGACGTTCTGGGGGTAATGGATCTGGTCATTTCACTCGAAAAGAACGATGCGCAGATCCAAGAGACCCAAACGGTTCTGTTGATCGCGCTTAGTGTCGTCGTCGTCGTGTTCGTCGTCGTCCTCACCGTATTTTTCGGAAAAGAGGTCCTCACCCCTCTCGATGAACTGCGCAACCGGATCCGTTCGCTCGTCAGCGGGGACAAAGATCTGACCAAACGGCTGGAAGTGACCAAGGATGACGAGTTCTCACAGGCGGCACTGGCGGTGAATAATTTCGTCGCGATGGTACAGGAGACGGTCAACGAGGTCAAAGAGCTCGGGCGGAGGAATTCGACGATCGCGACGACGATTACCGATGCGACCCATGCAATATCGAGCGGGGTGGAACAGGAGCGTCAGATTGTCGAGGCCGCGACGCAGAAAAGCCATTCGATCAAGGCCATCCTCTCCGGGGCCATCTCGATTTCCGAGCAGACGCAGCAAAACGTCGCCAATGCGAACCAGGAGCTGGTAACGGCCAAAGACGCCCTGTACAAGCTCGTCGGAGAAGTCGATGGGTACATCGAAACCGAGCACGATATGGCCTCGCAGCTGGTTTCATTGCGGCATGACGCCGACCAGGTCAAAAATGTCCTCGGGGTGATCAAGGATATTGCCGACCAGACCAACCTCCTCGCCCTCAATGCCGCGATCGAAGCGGCTCGGGCCGGGGAACACGGGCGCGGGTTCGCCGTCGTTGCCGATGAGGTACGCAAACTCGCCGAGCGGACGCAGAAAAGCCTGAGTGAAATCGAGATTAGCGTCGGAACGATTGTCCAGGCGATCAACGACGTGAGCGACAAGATGGGGGAAAACGCCTCAAGTATGAACGAACTGACCGTGATTTCACGCGAAGTTGAGGATAAGATTTCGGCAACGAGTGCCGAGATGGAACGCTCCGTAGAGGTGGCGAAACGTTCTCACAGCGATTCGGTTGAGGTGGTCGGACAGATCGAATGGATCATCGAAAAAATTTCGCAGATCAACGACGTATCCGAACGCAACCGCCACAGCGTCGAACGGATCGAGAGCGATTCGAACCAGCTGTTGGAAGTCGCACAGTCTCTTTCGGCCCGGATCAACGAGTTTAAAAGCTGAAAACGCCGATCCACAACGCGCCGCGTGACGTCGAAAGGACACGGTGAGGGGTGCGGCGCGGGATCAGCAGGTGATCCCCCCGCTTCAGCGAAAGTGTTTCTCCTTCGATTTCCAGTTCCGCCTCCCCCTCGCACAACAACACCCATTCGTCTTCGTCCTGATCGTACCATTCGCCCGGTTTTTTCAAGTCGGAACGGATCGATTCGACCCGCAGACGGGGAGTACTGACGAGGGTAGAAAAAACTTCGCACCCCGAAGCGGGCATTTCACCCTCATAAATATTATGTCCGGCGATCAAGAAACACTCCTAAGTTAATGCGTGATATGATTTCGCTATTATAAACAAAGAGTAAAAAGAAGATGAAGAATATTGTACTGATCGGTTTCATGGGTGTGGGGAAGGGTTCTGTTGCCCGGGAGATCGTCCGGCAGTCCGATATCATCGCATTGGATACGGATGATATTATCGAAAGCATGGAAAACCGCAAAATCAAGAAAATTTTTGCGGAAGAGGGGGAAGATTATTTCCGCGCGCTGGAGCGCAAAGTAGCCCATTGGCTCCAAAAAGAGGTCCGTGGAACTCTCATCTCGACGGGGGGGGGATTTTTCAAAGTTCCCAATCTTTCGAAAATCGGGACCGTGGTGTATCTCTCGGCACCGTTTGATACGATCTACGAACGGATACGCAGCCACCCCAACGCCGAAAGCAAAATCCGCAAACGTCCCCTGTTCCAGGATATCGACAGGGCGCGCAAGCTCTACGACGAACGCGCACCGCTTTACAAGAAAGCAGCCGACATTGTTATCGACGTCAGCGACAAAAGCGTCGAACAGATCGCCAGGGAAATTCTAAAAAAGGTAAAAAAAGATGATTAAGAGCATTGTTACACTTCTGGTCTTCGCCGCCGTAGCGTTCGGCGCCGACCTGAAATGGGAAAAGGATCTCAACGGCGCGGTCGAACGGGCCGCCAAAGAGAAAAAACCGCTCATGGTCGTCGTCACCAAATACGGCTGCAAGTGGTGCGATGTCCTCAAGCAGCAAACCCTGAAAAATCCGAAGGTAAGTGCAATACTGAACCGCGATTTCGTTGCGTTCGAAGCGGTGATGGAAGAGGGGACGGTTCCCCAGTCGCTGATGACCGCCGGGACTCCGGCCACCTGGTTTATCAAAGGAAAAACCCCCATGTTCGAACCGGTGATGGGGGCGATCGGGGTCGAGGACTTTCTCTACGCCCTGGATGAAGTTAAAAAAGAGTATGCCGCCCCGGCATCGAAAAAATAAAAGGAGCCCCATGACCCTGATTCACGCCAACGATTCCGCTTTTCCCGCGCTCTTCGAAGAACTCCTCGGCCGCGGCAAAATGGATATGGAACACGTCTCTTCGATCGTCAAATCGATCATCGACGAAATCCGTGCCGAAGGGGACGACGCCCTGAGCCGGCATATCGCCAAATTCGACCGGTGGATGCCTGAGGGGAGCGGGTCGCTCCGGATCGAGCCCGAAGCGATGAAAAAAGCGTACGATGCGCTGGAACCGACGCTTAAAAACGCGCTGCACCTTGCGTATGATCGTATTCGCGCCTATCACGAAAAGCAGCTCCCCAAAAGCTGGTTCGACACCGAAGCCAACGGAACGATCCTCGGACAGAAAGTGACCCCGGTGGACCGTGCCGGACTCTATATTCCCGGCGGTAAAGCGGCCTATCCCAGTTCGCTTCTGATGAACGTCATCCCCGCACAGGTAGCCGGGGTAGAGCGGATCGTCGTTACCACCCCGACCCCCGATAACGAGCCTAACGAGCTGCTGCTGGCGGCGTGCCACCTGTGTGGCGTTACCGAGGTGTTCAAAGTGGGCGGAGCCAGCGCAATCGCCGCTATGGCCTATGGAACCGCGACGATTCCAAAGGTTGACGTCATCACCGGGCCGGGGAACATCTTCGTCGCGACGGCGAAAAAGATGGTCTTCGGCGAAGTCAACATCGATATGATCGCCGGTCCCAGTGAGATCGGCGTGCTGGCGGACGATACGGCCAACCCGAACCACATCGCGATTGATCTGCTCTCGCAGGCCGAACACGACGAGATGGCCAGCTCGATCCTGATCACCCCTTCGCGACAACTGGCCGACGCGTGTGCCGCCGAGATCGAAAACTGGCTGAACAAACTGCCGCGCGAGGCAATTGCGCGCCGCTCGATCGAGGAGCGTGCCGCGATCATCGTCACCGAAACGATGGAAGAGGCGGTCAGACTGATGAACGAGATCGCCCCCGAACACCTCGAGGTGGCGACTGACAACCCTTTTTCCCTGCTCCCTTCCATCAAACACGCTGGGGCGATTTTCCTGGGGCATTACACCCCCGAAGCGATCGGAGACTACGTTGCCGGGCCTAATCACACCCTTCCGACGGGGGGGACGGCAAAATTCTACTCCCCGTTGGGGGTGGAAAATTTCATGAAGAAATCCTCCATTATCGCGTTCTCCCGCGCTGCGATCAACGAGATCGGCGAAGCGTGCGCCCTGATCGCCCATACCGAAGGGCTGGGAGCGCACGAAGCTTCCGTCCGGTGCCGTCTGGATCATTAATCAGTAAAACCGGATATCATCTTCAATAAAATTTTCCCTTTCCGGGGAAAAACTTTCAAATCGTTACATATCAAAAAGTTATAGCAAAACCCCTCGCGCATTTAGTTTCAGTTAAAGCAACTTAGGCTACTATCGAGCCAGCAGAAATGCCGTTAAATGCCTGTAATCACGGCATGAAGATAGAGTTATTTGTCTCCCTGATGAGAAAAATAACTATGCGTGAATCAGGAAAAGGAGAATATATGCATTTGGGTTTCTTGGTAGACCTTCGCCTCTGTATGGGTTGTAAGGGGTGTGAGATCGCCTGTAAAGTGGAAAATGAAGTTCCGCTTTCAACATGGCGTCTCCGTGTTAAATACGTTGATGTGGGAACCTTCCCCGAGACAAAGCGGACGTTTACGCCGCTGCGCTGTAACCACTGTGCCAATGCACCGTGTGAGCGGATCTGTCCGGTCAGTGCACTGCACTATCTCGAAAACGGCATCGTTAACATCGACAAAGAGCGCTGTATCGGGTGTGCGGGATGTGTCATGGCGTGTCCGTACGGTGCGATTTACATCGATCCGCAGACGCAGACGGCCGACAAGTGTACTTACTGCGCCCACCGCGTCGCGAGTGCCATGATGCCCTCGTGCGTCGTTGCCTGCCCCGTCGAAGCCAATATCTTCGGAGACCTGGACGATCCGACCTCGAACATCAGCAAATATATCCAGTCGCATCAGGGGAACGTACAGGTACGCAAACCCGAACGCGGCACATTCCCTCACCACTACTACGTGGGCGGCGGCAATGTGACCCTCAATCCTCTCGCTTCACGGCGCGAAGAGGGGCATAACCTCTTTAACAATATTACGCATCTGGGCATTGGAGGGCACTAATGGTACATGAAACAATTGCAGCGACGAATGCCGTCGTAACGCTTGACGTGGCCCTTCCGAGCATCGTATGGGGCTGGATCATTACGATGAACATGTGGGCGAAGAGTATCGGGACCGGGATCATTTTCCTGGCGTTCTACCTGTTGAAAAAGCATCCGGAGCAGACGGGGTTCATCCGTTTCCCCGTGGTGGCGATTTCAATCGTATTCATCCATATTTTTCTTTTCTTTACGGTTATCGATTTGCACCAGATGTTCCGGTTCTGGCATATCTTTTTCCACCCGCACTTCAGTTCCGCGATTACGATCGGGGCATGGATGGCAACCGGGTTTGTCGGATTGCTGCTGGCGATGGCCTACGCGATCTACATGAAAAAAGACGAGGCGCTCTACGACCGCCTGCTGGGATGGACGACCCTGCTCGCCGTTCCCGTCACCCTCTATACCGCAGGCCTGATGGCGCAGTCTACGGCGCGTGAAATCTGGCAGATGCCGACCGAGTCGGCGCAGATGATCCTCGCGGCACTGCTGGCCGGATCGGCGACGATGCTGTTGCTGGGCGGAAACAAATTTTCCGATGCGGTGAAAAAAGATCTTGCCGTCGTTCTGGGGCTGAGCGCGGCTGCGGCATTCATCCTTTACATGGCCGAGATCATCCTCGGACCGATGAAAGCCGAAGAGGTTGCCGCCGTCGTGGCGTACGTCACAGGGGGCGAATACACGATCATGTTCTGGATCGGACAGGTGCTGGCATTCCTCGTGCCGATGGCGCTCGTTTGCCTGAGCCTGAAAAACCGGTCGTATTATCTGTTGAAAATCGCTGCCGTTTCGGCATTGATCGGACTGTGGGTCAGCAAGCACGTCTGGCTGGTTATCCCGCAATTGTTACCAATGAGCTAAAGAGGGTTAAAACATGATGTATTTGGAAAGCAGAAGAACATTTTTAAAAGGCGCCGCGTTGACCGTAACGGGTGCCGCGATTGCCAAGGGAGTTTTCTCCACCGACGCGGTCGCCGAATCGGTTGCCAAGAGTAAATTTACCAATACCCCCGACTCTCTCTCGTTCTATCCTCCCCTCGATCAGTGGGAAGGGTTCCAGGAACTGAGCGGCGTCGACTGGAAGCGGGGCGGTATCAACCGTCACGGCGTCCAGAGCGAAGAAAACCCTGACGGTATCGTCGCTCATGATTACATGATTATCCCTACGGCGTGTTCGAACTGTGAAGCGTCGTGCGGTCTGACGGCGTGGGTTGACAAAAAGACGTTTACCGTCAAAAAATACATGGGTAACCCCCTCCACCCCGCATCACGCGGGCGCAACTGTGCCAAAGGGTATGCAGTCCAGTCGCAGATGTACGATCCTGACCGTATCCCTTTCCCTCTGAAACGGGCTCCGGGCTCCAAACGCGGAGAAGGGAAATGGATCCGTACGACCTGGGACGAGGCGATGACGACGATCGGTAAAAAAATGGCCGATACGATTCGCAAAGGGGATCTTATTTCCCGCAAATCGGTCATGTACCACGTTGGTCGTCCGAACGAAAACGGGTTTGTTCCCCAAGTATGGGAAACGCTTGGACTTGATTCGTACAACTCACACACCAACATCTGTTCATCGAACGGCCGTACGCCGACGATCCAGTGGGCGAACGACGACCGTACCAGTCCCGACTGGGCGAACGCGAAGCTGATTTTCCTGAACTCGTCGCACGCGGCGGACGCGGGACACTATTTTGCCCAGTCGGCGGCCTTTATCGCCGATGCCCGTAAAAAGGGCGCGAAAATGGTCGTTATGGACCCCCGTATGTCCAACTCGGCGGGGATGGCCGATATGTGGATCGCGGCGTGGCCGGGAACCGAGCCGGTAGTTTATCTCTATCTGGCGAACCGTATTCTCCAGGAAGACAAAGTCGATAAAAAATTTGTCAAAAAATGGTTCAACTGGGACGTTCTGATGAAAGACGACCGCCAGCTGAACCTGATGGTGGAAAAAGGGTATATTTCCAAGCTCCCCGCGGATCGCAGTTTCGAGAGTTACCTGGAACTGATGAAAGAACTCTATTCACCATATACTCTTGAGTTCGCGGTCAAAGAGACGCACGTTCCGGCGTACAAGCTCGAGCAGCTTTATGATATGTTTATCTGGGCGGGAGACGCGATCTCCACCTACATCTGGCGTGCTACGGCTGCGGGTAACCGCGGCGGATGGATGAGCGGGCGTGCCGCCTATTTCGCCATCGCATTGCGCGGCGCGATCGGGACCGAAGGGGGAACCTTCTTCCACCACTGGCACGTTATCTCCGTCTCCGGCAAAGGGGGGAGCGCAACGGTCGGTCAGGGCGTTGCCGGTGCCGACGTACCGAAAGTCCAGGCGTACAACGAATTGACCTGGCCACCGGAGTGGCCTCTGTCGACGTATGAGCTCTCGTACCTGTTGCCGCACCTGTTGAGCGACAAAGAGTGGCAGAAAAAATGGAACGACCGCGGACTGCAGGTTCCGGGCAAACTGGCCGTATGGATTCCGCGTATGTACAACCCGGTCTGGATCAATCCGGACGGTTTCCGTTGGATTGAAGTGCTTAAAAACGAGGAGATCATGGAGCTTACCATGAACCTCTCCCCGGTTTGGTCGGAGACCAACTGGTACATGGACTACGTCCTCCCCGTCGGTCTGGCGGGCGAGCGTCACGACCAGCACTCCGAGGCGACGATGCCGGCACGCTGGACAAGCTTTCGTCAGCCGGTCTTGCGCGTAGCGCTCGAAAAATCGGGCTGGAAACCGAAAAACCCGGCACGTGCGACCCTCGAAGCGCACATCAAAGCCGGTCTGGGCGAAGTCTGGGAAGAGAATGAGTTCTGGTTCCAGCTCTGTGTCGATTACATCGATCCGGACGGAAGCCTGGGGATCAAAAAGATGTGGGAATCCAAGCGCCATCCCGGCAAACCGGTTACGATTGCGGAATGGTACGATGCGGCGTTCGGGGACAACCTCCCCAAACTCAAAGAGACCGCGACCAACGATCCGCGCTATATGAACGAGGAATTCCCGGTCTACGCCTACCTGCGTGATCATGGTGTATGGATGGAAGAAGACAAAATCTACCATGCCCACGAACACGAACTCAAAATCGAAGGCGGCGAGGTAATTTCTCACGGTCATAAATACCCGGCGGCATCGATGAGTGTCGGTGCCGGCGGCGTCATCACGGCGACCGATCACCATGGGAAGACTTCCGCGATCGGAGTAGAAATCGACGGTAAGAAAATGGAAGGGTTCGCAACCCTCTCCAAAAAGCTGGAGTACTACTCACAGTGGTTCGCCGAGTGGAAATGGGCCGAATACGCCGTTCCGTTCTATCCGCGTAACGACAAGGAAAAAGCGGAGATGGAGCATATCGTCTCGCACGTCAACCACATGTACATGAAAGAGGAGAACGCGTTCGCACTGAACACCGTTTTCCGTCTGCCGTACAACATTCATACCCGTTCGGCGAACTCCAAGCACCTGATGGAGATCAGCCAGAACCACGATCCGATCTGGATCAACACCGTCGATGCGAAACGTCTCGGATTCAAGCGCGGTGACGCAATCCGCGTCAAGATTGTCGATACCGTTTCGGGTCTTGAGAGCGGCTATTTCGTTGCGATGGCGGTGCCGACCGAGGGGGTTCTCCCCGGAACGCTGGCATGTTCGCACCACGGCGGTCGCTGGAAACTGACCAACGCCGTCACGATCCCTAACGGGGTGAGTGATGGTAAAGTCGCGACCGGTGCGGCGCCACGCGATCTGAACAACAAAGAGTTCCTCAAAGAATCGCCCGCCAATGCCGGTAAAGAGGGCGCTCAGACAAAAATCGACGATTACAGCGGTACGACGGGGCTTAACAGCTTCGGGGTACCGGTGGCGGAAGTCCAGATGGACGGAAAAGTCGGTAAACTCAAATACGTTGAGGGGATCAAACCTTTCCACAGCGAGCGTTTCGCGGACTACAACCGCGACTCGGGCAATATCTGGTGGGACGGTCTTTCAGGTTCATGGCAGAACGCCGTGGCACCTGCACACCCCGATCCCGTATCGGGAATGCACTGCTGGCACCACAAGGTTCTCCTCGAACCGGCGCAGGCGGGAGATAAAATCGGGGATATTTTCGTCAATTACGAAAACAACCTCAAAACCTATCAGGCGTGGCGTGACCAGCTCAGCCGGGGGCTCGATGCGAATTCGACCCTCCGCCGCCCCCGCCACATCAAACGGCCGTGGGTACGTCTGGATCCGTCCGCGTACGACGTTTCGATCAAAGCCTAAACGGGCCGGGAAAGGGTGCTTTCCCCCCGTTAACTCTCACCTCTTATGCGCTTTTCAGCCCTGTGAGCTAAAATCCCACCACACAATTCAAAGGTAATTACAGTTATGGATGAAATCATCGCACGAAGCAATCTTTATGCCCTGTTATCACGGGTACTTCTCCAAGAGTTGGACTCCGAGACTCTGCAGACGTTTAAATCGGATGAAACGGTTCTGGAGTTTCTCCCCCACTGGAAAGAGTGGGAGAAGCGGTTGAGCGTACCGAACCCGCAGCTTTTGGAAGAGTATCTGAACCCCGATTTCGTCAACCTCTCGATCCTCCACCTCGTCCCGTACGAGACGTTTTATACCCGTGAGGATCAGATGATTGAAACGGGGGGCGCCAACCCGGTGACCGACATGTACAGTGCGTACGATTTCATCGTCGATTATGAAAAGGCGCGCGTCGTATCGGCCGACCATATCGGGATCGAGCTGGAGTTCATGCACCATCTGTGCGAAGCGCAGCGCAAGGCGCAGGAGGAGAACGATGCTGAGGCCGTGGCGGAACTGATGGCCATCCAGCACCGTTTTTTGAACAACCATCTGCTCAAATGGGCTCCGATGTACCTGATCAACATGAAATACGAAGCCCGCACCCCGCTCTACTACGACGCGGCGGAGATGGCTCTGGAATTCATTCTCTCGGACAACGAGATGCTCAGTGCGGCGGTAACGCAGTAGCATGGGGCTGTTAGGCTTTACTCCCGCACGGTGCGTTCGCGCGCTGAGCGTCAATGCCGAATGCCGCATTTGCGACGAGGCGTGTCCGAGTGATGCGATCACGCTGGAAGGCAGGCTCCCCTCCATCAACCATGCCCTCTGCGTCCTGTGCGGCAGCTGCGTGGGTGGGTGCCCGACCGAGGCGCTGAAGCTTGATGATTTCGACAGTACGGAATTTTTCTTTTCGTTTGCCGCCGAAGAGGGGAACCTCCTCTCGTGCCAGAAAAATCTCCCCTGTCTGGCGGCACTTTCGGATGAACACCTCCTCTCGCTTGCGCGGCTCAAGGGGGGACTGGTGCTCGATGTAGGACATTGCAAAGAGTGCGAGATCGGTGAAGCCGTGCTCGATCGCCTTTACCCGCGCCTGGAGAACCTGGGATATCTGCTCGAAGCGCTCGAATCGTCCGGGGGGATCGAGTGCCGGCCGGTTGCCTATCAAAACGGGGACACAGGGGGCGAAGAAGGGGCGCAGCGGCGCGATTTTTTCAAAACCTTTCATCTGAGGGGGATCATCAAGGCCCGCAGCGATTTTGAAAAAGAGGTCCAGAAAGCAACCGATGAATTTGTCGCGTTTGAACTGGACAGCTCCCATACGCAGCAGTTGCGGACCAAAAAAATCACGGAGCGCCGGAAACTTTTCTTTACGGCGCTGAAGCGGACGGGGCAGCCCGAAATCCTGCACGTCGTCGACGCGCAGCGGATCGCGTTTACCTCCCAGAAACTGTTCGACGAGTCCAAATGCACCGCGTGCGAAATGTGCTACCGGGTATGCCCCACCGGGGCGCTGAGTTCCGATATCCGCAACAGCAAAATCGATTTCGACCCGTTTTTATGCGTCAAATGCCATCTGTGCCATGACGTCTGCGAGAGCGGAGCGATCAGCCTTTCGGGTTCGTACAATCTCAAAGAGTGGTATGCGCCGACGGTACAGAACCTGGTCACCTACGCGCTGCGCCGGTGTAACGAATGTGACACCCTCTTCAGCTCGGTCGGGGGGGAAAAAATCTGCCGCCGATGCCGGCTGGAAGAGGAAGAAGCTATGGAACTGTGGGGATTGAAACCATGATGAACAACGACAATTCGATTACCCTCGAAACGAAACTCTACGGGTATATCGCCGAAAATGCCCAGAGCAGCCGTTTTTGCGCGGTAACGAACAAAACATTCCGCGAAAACGGGATCAACGCAATGATCGTTCCGATGAATATCCGGCCCGACGACGTCGCGTATACGATTACGCAGATGCGCACGTCCAAGCTCAGCGGGGCGGTCATCGCATCGGAATACCAGGAGGAGGCGTTTGGACTTTGCGACGCCTCTACCGATGCGGCAGCGGCGGAAGGGTACTGCGATTTGATCCGGATTGCCGGGGGGAAACTGCAAGCCGACCTGATTTCCCCTGCCGCCCTGGTGAAATACGCCGAGCATCCCGATTTTACGGCAGATGTCGCCCTGATGGCGACCAGCCGTTATTTTTATGAACTTGTTACAGGAGAAAACCGATGAATACCCATGACCTGAGTGATTTGAGAGCCGAATTTGACCAGTTTATCCGCGGGAAATGCGACAGCGACGCGTGTGATACGACCAAGGAAAACGAAGAGATCGAAGAGGCGGCTCCGGCATTCGTCGACGAACTGGCCGACAAACTCCTCTCCCCTTACCATTGCGGCGCTTATTTCTCGCGTCTGGACATCAAGCGGGTCGCCGAGGCGATCGATGAGTCGCTCCCGATCAAAGAGCGGAAAAAAATGATCAAGGCGCTCTTTCGCCATACCACCTCAAAAGAGTATCTCCGACGTGCGTTTGACGAGTTTAACCGCCATTTTGGGGGGCGTATTTTGATTTATCGCGAACTTTCGGACGCTTTTCCGGCATCGAGGGTAATTTTCGACGAAAATATCGCTAAAATTGAGAAAACCCAAAAGATGCTGACACGCATCGTCGAAGAGTTCGAAGAGATTGAACCGACGGACGACCCGATGATGGTGTGATGCGAAACGAAAAGGTCCGATGAATTTCAAATTTCGAACGCAGGTCGCCGTAGCACTCGTCGTCATTGCTGTCTCTTCGATTATCGCCGTCTTTCATATCATGCAGGAGCGTCGTTATGCCCACGAACGCTCGCTTCGCTCCTCGGAAAACATCCAGCTCGCTTTTAACGCCATTATCCATGAAACGATACAGGTCTACCGTTTCCGCAGCCGTATGACCCTCAATGCCCCCGGGGTGATGGAAGCGATCCGCGCCCGCGACAGCCGGAAGCTCTATTCCCTCGTCCAGCGCCGCTTTCAGGCGTTGCAGGAAGAGAACCCCTACATGAGCATCATGCAGTTTCACGCGGCGGACGGGCGATCGATCCTGCGGGTGCATCTGCCTGATCGGTACGGCGACGATATTGCCTCGCGTCGGGCGATGTTGCGCGACATCCACCGCAAGCACGAGCTGACCGCAGGGTTCGAGGGGGGAGTCGGGGGGATCGCTTATCGGGTTATTATCCCGATTTTCGACGGTACCGAGTACGTCGGGGCACTCGAACACGGGATAGAGAGTCCCCACTTCGTCAAAAAAATCAAAGAATTCACCGGTTCGGGCAGCGTTGTGATGATCCACAAAAACTGGCTCGGAGCCGCCGACCGCGACCGTTATTCGGAGGGGATCGGGGATTATTATTTTACGGCGGCGCTTAATGATGACAAGCAGATCATGAAGCTTTTTGCCGAGCAAAATCCGAATCTTGAGACCAAAACCGTTTCGTACAACGCTCAGACGTTCGAGGTCAACCCGATTTTCCTGAACGACAACCAGGGGAAACGGCTGGGGGTGATCGTCTCGATCCGTAACGTCACCGGGGCGAACCAGAGCATCAACGAAGCGCTGATCGGCAGCCTCATCATCGCGCTGTTCCTCGTGGCACTGTTCTGGTGGCTCTTTTCGTACGCGTTTGGTGCGCTGGTCGGAAAAGTGAGTCTGCAGGAGCGCTACATCCAGACGATTCTCAACTCCCAGCCCAATATCGTCATCGTGACTGACGGCGAGCGGATCATTTACGCCAACCGCGCTTTTTTCGACTATTTTCGTATCCGCTCGCTGGCGGAGTTTCAAAAAGAGCACCAGTGCATCTGCTCTTTTTTCGAGAACGAAGAATCCGAACAATATCTGATGCCAAAAATCGACGGCGTCCTATGGACCGACTATCTGATGGAAAACAGTCGCAAGGAACACCGGGCCAAGATGACGGTGGATGGGAAAACCTCCACCTTCAGCGTCAACTCAAGCCGGATGGAATACAAAGGCAACATCCGTCATGTTGTCGTCTTCACCGACATCACCCGGCTAAACGAGCTGGCGACACGGGATATTCTCACGGGGCTGGCGAACCGCTTCCAGTTCGACAAGGCGCTGGAACACTCGATCCACGTCGCTACCCGCTACGGGCGTGTTTTTTCGATGCTGCTGATCGATATCGACCATTTCAAGGGGATCAACGACCGTTACGGCCACCTGATCGGGGACGAGGTGCTTAAAAAACTGGCTGATCTGCTGGTCGGGAATGTCCGCAAGAGCGATCTGGTCGCGCGGTGGGGGGGCGAAGAGATCGCCGTATTGTTACCCGACAGCGACCTGGAAGCAGCGGTGAGTATGGCTGAAATCATCCGGGGTCGGATCGAAGAGGCCGATTTTGCCCCGGTGGAGCGGCTCACCTGTTCGATCGGGGTGCTGCAATGGCACGTTGGCGACGGGGCGGACAACATGCTGCGACTGGCGGATGAAAAACTCTATCAGGCAAAAGAGGGGGGGAGAAACCGGGTCGTCAGCTGAAAAGGCCGCTCAGGAGCAGAAGCTGCCATACGAGCGCCGAACTGATCCCCGCGGCGAATCCGGCGAGGATGTCATCCCCCATGACGCCCCATCCCCCTTTGGCTTCACGGTCGATGCGGCCAATGAGGGAGGGTTTTTTGATATCGTAGAGGCGGAAAAAGATAAAACTCAGGAATATCTGGATCGCCAGGCCGTTGTGGAGGGCTGTGAGATCGCTCCAGCCGAACACCGCCCCCGGTGCGATCGAGAGGGCCAGCCACATCCCCACCAGTTCGTCGATGACGATCCGGCTGTCATCGTGTATTCCGCTTTGCGCTTCGCGGACGTTGATCGCCTTGATGGCGATGAGGGTGAGGAGAAGCGCCAGGAGGAACAGGGTCTGGGAGCCGAAATAGGCCAGAATCGCGATGCCCGGGAACAGGGCGACGATCGTGCCGACGGTTCCGGGCGCTTTGGGAGAAAGGCCGCTGTAGCCGACGGTCAGAAAAAACCAGCGAAAATCCATCCGGGCCCCTTTAGTTCAGCGACGTCGTCTGATACAGCCGCATCAGTTCGACGTAGAAATCTTTTTCGGTGTGTTCTTCGAGCAGCCCCCCGACCGGCATGATGTCGTAATAAAGCTTTTCGAGGTTTTTGAACCGTCCGGGATAGAGGGAAGCGACGATCATCGCCGAAATCTCTTTGCGTACGAGGACCGCCGGGGGAAGGAGCCCCTGCTGCATCAGCTCAAGGATCGATTCGGAGTGGTACGAGATATGGTGGTGGTGTCCATGCGGACAGGTCTGGACGCTCACCAGCGTTTTGCACTGGTTACAGTAGACGTATTCGCTCGACACCCCGACCTCGATATCGATTCCGACGAGGCGGTCGACGACCGATTTATTCGCGTTGTGATCGTAGTACATCCCGATTCCCGCATGGTTTTGGCCGATCATGAGCCGGTCGCACCCATAGTTGCGGGCGACGATCGCATCGAGGATCACCTCGTTGCAGCCGGCAAAAATATAGCTGCTCTCCAGCGGGACGACGACGGCCCGGCCGCGCGGGAGATAGTGGTCGACGAAAAAACTCAGGCACTGATAGCGCAGGTCGTACGTCAGATTCGCGTTGTTGTAAGGTTTCAGGAGGAAAATGACGATCAGGTCGGTACTCTCCAGCGTTTGGCGGATGAGCCGCTCATGGGCGCGGTGGAGGGGATTGGCCGCCATGAACATCGCCGTCGTGTGCTGGGCGCCGATCTGCTCTTTGGCGTCGTTGATGCTCTGCCGAAGGGTTTCGACAGGGGCCAGGTCGATCGTATAATCGCCGCAGATCGCGTATTTGCCCAGGCGCCGGTAGGTGGCGCTGACCCCGGGATGGGAGAGGTCCTCGGTACCGTAAATCTGACGCAGCCGTTCCCGCGGCTCGATCTGGAAAACCTCTTCGACGCAGAGCTCCCCGACGATTTTCCCCTCGCTGACCAGATCGAGTTTTTCCCCTTTTTTGGCGCTGGTGAGGATCGTTTCATTCACTTTTCCGCTGGGAGAGAGGATCAGGGGAAAGGGGAAGGTTTTGCCGTTGAACATCCCCGTCGAGAGGACCTCCTTGGACTGTTCCTCGTTCATCAGCTTCGTGACCGGATCGAGCATCCCCGCTTTGAGCAGGGTCAGGGCCGATACCGCCTCCTGGTCGATGTAGAGCGCTCTATTTTTTCTTGACGATGCCATATTTTTTTCTCTTTTCCCATAGGCTTTTGCGTGAAATCCCCAGTTTCTTCGAGAGTTCGGTATCGGGGAACCGGTTTTGGAAATGGATCATGATGTACTTGACGTATTCCTCGATCGGGAGGATCTCCCCCTGGTCGAAGAGATGGTTGTCGCTTTCGATTTCGATGACCCGGAAAGGGGGATGATCAACCGGGTCGGTTGTGGCGATGATGCAGGAACGGTCCTGTATCAATTCGTAAAACGACTTCTGTTCGCTTTTTTTGAGGTTCTGGAAATCGGTGATGTAGATGACCGTATCGCTTCCGATCGCGGCGATGTCGTTGAACGCTTTGGCCGAGGAGAGGGAGATGAACTGCAGCGGCCTGTCGTGGTGGGCGGCGTAACGGAACGCGAATGCGTCGGCGTATTTCTGGTAACCGCTGCAGATGAAGAGGGGAAGTTCGATTTTGTCGAGATCTTCATGGACGTTGATGGCGTTGAAGGTGTGCGCAAGGTAGCGTTCGTAGGTCTGGTTCTGGCGTTTGAGCCGTTCGTGGTGCTGAAAATGCTGGATTTTACGGATCAGCTCTTCGATCATGAACGGCTTGAGGATGTAGTCCTTGGCCCCGGCGGCAAGAGGTTTGGAGACGGTATCGTTGCTGATGTAGCTGACCATCAGGATGACGACGACGTTCTTGTAGGCGTCGATGACGGGGTAGATATCCTGGCCGCTGATGTTGGTGGAGAGGAGAACCACATCGTACGCGGTTCCCTTGAGCCCCTCTTTAACCGAACTGGTGATATCGCAGTTATGGTTCAGATCGCTGAGTTTGGAAGCGATACTCTGGGCCAGATAGATCTCGTTTTCGATAATGAGTATGTTCATCCGTTTTTCCAATCAAAATAG
Source organism: uncultured Sulfuricurvum sp. (assembly GCA_964491035.1). Classification (GTDB taxonomy): domain Bacteria; phylum Campylobacterota; class Campylobacteria; order Campylobacterales; family Sulfurimonadaceae; genus Sulfuricurvum. The sequence continues at coordinate 19,870 of CAZBIR010000004.1, read as the reverse complement.
TGTACCGATGCGGTTGCCATCACGGCAACCCCCTCTTTGCGCCCGACGAACCCGAGGTGTTCGGTGGTGGTCGCCTTGACACTCAGACGGGCGGAAGGGATCTGGAGAATGGGGGCGAGAGTAGCGCGCATCAGCTCTTTGTACGGGGCGAGTCTGGGTTCTTGCGCGATGATCGTGATATCGGCATGGAGAATGACGAATCCGAAACGGTGCAGGCGTGAAACGCACTCATGCAGCAGCGTTTTGGAATCGATGTTTTTATAGGTGTCGTCGCTGTCGGGGAAAAGCATCCCGATATCCCCCAGGCATGCCGCCCCCAGCAGGGCATCGATCAGGGCATGGATCGCGACGTCGCCGTCACTGTGGGCTTTGAACCCTCTGGGAGAGTCGATGGGAAGGCCGCCCAGTACCATCGGTTTTCCCTCCTCGAAAGCGTGGACGTCGAAACCGTTCCCCGTGAAAACGGCGCTGCTGGGAGGGTTCAGACACTCCAGGCCGGCCAGATCGGAGGTGAGGGTGATTTTGGCCGCCCCCGGATCCCCGGGGATAAAAGCACGGCTTCCGCCGGCGGCAACGACGGCACTGCTTTCGTCGGTGTATTCGGTAGCGGTTTCGAGCGCTCGGCGCAGGACGTCGGTGCGTGAGAGCTGAGGCGTCTGTACCCGTTTGACTTTTTCCCGCTCGATTGTCGATCCCTCATACACGACGGTATCGTGGACATCAAGTACGGGGACGATCGTATCGGCGGCCTCTTTGGCCGCGATCAGCCTGCCAATGAGATCCGGATCGATGCACGAACGGGCAATGTCGCTGACCATGACGTACGGGGTATGGACTTCGGCCAAAGCATTTTTGAGCGACTGCTGCCGGCTGGTACCGCCTTGCACGATGGTGTAATCGCACAGGGAACGCATAAAGGGGATTTCATCCGCATGCGCCGCGATGACGACGGTTACGTCGGGGAGGCTCTCTTTGATACGGTTGGTAACATAAAGCCACAACGGATCGTGTCCGATTCGGAGCCACTGTTTTTTTACGGCGGTTTTAAAACGGCTCGAATTACCTGCGGCGAGTAAAATCAGGGTCAAATCAGACAAATTGTATCCTATTTGAGAAACTGTTACGAAATTATACACTTAAAAAGCTTTTTTTTATCTTGTTTGTGTTAAATTTAAGAGGAATCAGGAGCGTTTTTCCTAAACGATCTTGAAACTTTTAACATACATTCAAACTGATACGCCCCTTTTAGGGGCTCTTATTTATAAGTCCGAAACAGCTTTGAGAAACCAAGGAGCCAAGAATGAGAAGCGCATGGGTCGCCAACCGAAAAAACGACGCCGTCCGTACTCAGATGTATTATGCCAGACAGGGCATCATTACCGAAGAGATGGCGTACGTTGCCAAGATAGAAGATTTAGACCCCGAGCTGGTCCGCTCCGAAGTGGCCCGCGGCCGGATGATCATCCCCGCCAACGTCAACCACACGAACCTCGAGCCGATGGCGATCGGGATCGCCGCACGGTGCAAGATCAACGCCAACATCGGATCCTCAGCGATCGCCAGCGACGTGCAGGGGGAGATCGAGAAGATCCAGGTATCCCAGCACTACAAGGCCGATACGGCGATGGACCTCTCGACGGGGGGAGATCTGGATGAGATCCGCAAAGCGGTCATTGCCAATTCCAAAATCCCGATCGGAACCGTCCCCATTTACCAGATCCTCCACGACGTCAACAACAAAATCGAGGATCTCACGATCGAGAAGATGCTTGAGGTGCTCGAACGTCAGGCGCAGCAGGGGGTGAGTTATTTCACGATCCATGCGGGATTCTTGCTGGAGACGATGCCCAAAGTCGCCAAACGTAAAATGGGGATCGTCAGCCGCGGCGGATCACTGATGGCGGCATGGATGATGCATTACCACCGCGAGAACCCGTTTTACACGGCGTACGACGAGATTCTCGACATCTGCGCCCGCTACGACGTCTCCCTCTCATTGGGGGATTCGCTCCGCCCGGGTTGTCTGGCCGACGCTTCGGACGAAGCGCAGCTGGGCGAGCTGAAGGTGCTGGGCGAGCTGACGCTGCGGGCGTGGGAGAAAAACGTCCAGGTGATGATCGAAGGGCCGGGGCATGTCCCCCTCAACCAGATCGAGCGGAACATGAAAATCCAGCGCGAATATTGTCACGAAGCGCCGTTTTACATCCTCGGCCCTCTTGTCACCGATATCGCGGCGGGGTACGATCATATCAGTTCGGCCATCGGTGCGGCGGTCGGCGGATGGCACGGGGCATCGATGCTCTGTTACGTTACCCCCAAAGAGCATCTGGGATTGCCGAATGCCGAAGACGTCCGGGCGGGGATCATTGCCTATAAAATCGCGGCTCATGCCGCGGACATTGCCCGCGGACGCAAAGGGGCCCGGGACATCGACGACGCGATGAGCGACGCGCGCTACGCGTTTGACTGGAATCGTCAGTTCGAACTCGCCCTCGACCCCGAACGCGCCCGTGAATATCACGATGAAACGCTTCCCCAGGACGTATTCAAGGAAGCGGAGTTCTGTTCGATGTGCGGGCCGAAATTCTGTTCGTACAAAATTACTCAGCAGATCATGGATAACCCTGAAGCGATCGCACAGATTGCCGAAGAAGCTAAAGCCAAAAGTGCAAGCTAAATACAAGGAGAATATTTAAATGACGGAAGAAATTGTCAAATCAGCATTAAGCAAAGTCACCTATCCGGGATTCACGAAAGACATCGTGACGTTTGGATTCGTCAAAGAGATCAAATGTGAGGGGAACAATGTCGCCGTGACGATCGATATCACCTCAAGCGCCCCAGAAGTGGCGCATCAGATCACCCTAGAAGCGACCGATGAGCTCAAACGTGCGGGCGCGGGTGAGGTCGTGGTGAACATTACGGCTCCGAAAATGCCGCGGGAAAGCTCCTCCAAGGGTAAAAACATCGCTCCACAGGTGAAAAATTTCATTATGGTGAGTTCGGGTAAAGGGGGAGTCGGGAAATCGACTACTTCGGTGAATCTTGCAGTCGCTTTGGCAATGCAGGGGAAAAAAGTGGGGCTTTTGGACGCCGATATTTACGGTCCTAATATCCCTCGGATGCTCGGTGTCGAAGGGGTAAAACCCGAAGTCGTCGGCAATAAAGTCCTCCCGATCAAGGCATACGGAATCGAGATGATGTCGATGGGTTCACTTATGGAAGAGGGGCAGTCGCTCATCTGGCGCGGCGCGATGATCATGAAGGCGATCGAGCAGTTCCTGCGCGACATCATGTGGTCGGATCTGGATTGTCTGGTTATCGATATGCCTCCGGGGACCGGGGACGCGCAGCTGACACTGGCGCAGAGCGTTCCGGTCACCGTCGGTGTCACCGTGACGACGCCGCAGATGGTATCGCTGGACGATTCGCGCCGCTCTTTGGATATGTTCAAAAAACTGAATATCCCTATCGCGGGCGTTGTAGAAAACATGAGCGGTTTCATCGCTCCTGATACCGGTGTCGAGTACGACATTTTCGGAAAAGGGACCTCCAAGGCGATGGCCGATCAGTTCGAGACCTGTATCCTCGCCGAAATCCCGATCGAACCCTCTATCCGCACCGGGGGTGATGAAGGCAAACCGGTGACGTATCACGCTCCGACGTCCGAAACGGCCAAACGTTATATGAAAGCGGCCGAACAGTTGTGGACGACGATCGAGAAAATTAACGAAGAGGGCGGTGTCGACAATCAGGCGATCCAGCCCAATACCCCTCCGGGCGTATCGGCGTGTTCGACTGCGGCCGCACCCCAGCAGAGCAGCGGCGGAAGCTGCGGCACCGGTTGCGGCTGCCACTAAGCTCCTCGTGCGGGGGAGTTTCTCCCGTTTCTTTCAACCTTTCCTTCCTCTTAATCTTTTTTTTTAGTATAATCTAAGCTATTTTTACAGTATTGTCGAACGATCATAGCGGGGAAGAATGAAACATACGAAAAGTTTTTGGACGTTGGCCTGGCGTGTGGCGGGGATGTTGATCCTTGTCGGCGTCATTGTGGCGGTGTTGTTCCGTACTATCGGATACCAGAGTGCCGACGCGCGAGCGGAACTGGCCGCAGCCATGGTGCAGGAGTCGCTGACTTCTCACATGAGAGGGGGGAGTGCCGGGTATCAAAACGATCTGCTCGAACAGATCGGTTCGATCGAGGGGATGCGCGCGGCGTGGGTCGTTCGGGGTGAATCGGTACGCCGACAGTACGGCGAGGGGATCCATCTGCAAGAACCCAAAGACGGGATCGATCAGGTCGTAATGCGGGAAGGCAAAAGCCATAAGGAGGTTTCGGGAGGGCTGTTTTCCGACACCCTTTACCGGCTGAGCATCCCCTATGTGGCAGCGGAAACGGAAAAAATCGATTGTATGAGCTGTCACGATGCCAAACCCGGGGAGGTCCTGGGGGTCGTTTCGATCGAAATGCGGATCAATGACCTCAAAACCTCCGGGATTCTTTCGGCGGCCGCCGCGGCAATCGCGCTGCTGTTGGCCAGCCTGATCATTTTGCGTAGCGTCCGCCGCTTTGTCGGTTCGTATCGGGTGGCCCTGAACGACGTGGCTTCGGTGATGGAAAAAGCAGAGGGGGGGGACTATCACCATCGAATAGAACCTTCCGAAAACAAAGAGGCCTACGCCGCGGTGATGTGGACGAACTCGTTTCTCGAAAAGCTCGACGACGCACTGAGTGAAAGCAGCGAAAAAATGCATGCGCTGATACAGATCGATCAGCCCAAAAACGATCCGGTCTATACCCTCAAGGTGGGGATGAATCAGCTGTATGAGATCGAGCGTTTCCGCGCTTCTATCGAAAAAGACCGCACCCTTGGCGACGTTTACGAACGGATCGTCGCCCTGATCCGGACCCGATGGGGGGTAAACGACTTTAACCTGTTTGAGATGAATCCGATCACCCGTACGACGCGCCTCGTCCATGCCGAAAAAGTACTGTTGTGCGATGCCCCAAACAGCGGGTGCCGGGCCGAACGGGGCGCAGAGATGATTGATTCGACGACATGCGAGGCCGCGTGTCCGAAAATGATCGATCCGGCGGTACAGTACGCGTGCCGCAGTTTTCCGATCGTGGATGATCTGGATATCGTCATCTCGCTGGTCACTGCCGATCCCAAAGAGATGCCGCGGCTGCGTTCGGTCCTCGAACAACTGGGCAATTTCATCACGGCATCCCGTTTGCAGATTATCAATAAAAAACTGGAGCTTTCGGTACGGGTCGATCCGTTGACGGGGTTATACAATCGCCGCTATCTCGAAGAATTGGCTCGCCTGATCGTTGCCCAGTCCAAACGGACCGCTATCCCCTACGGGGTTCTCATCGTCGATATGGACGGATTCGGTGCAATCAATCAGGCGTACGACGAGCAGGTCGGTAACGAGGTCATCAAAGCGATCGGGCGGAACATCCAGGACCTGATCCGCCCCGGTGATCTGGTCATCCGTTACGGGATCGATACGTTTGCCGTCATCCTTTACGATTACGAAGCCGCCGAAACCGAGGCGGTCGCCGAAGCGATCCGGGCTTCGTTCAAAAAGAAAATCCGGGTCAATACCTACGCGATTCTCAAAACGGTCAGTATCGGAATGGCCCTCTTTCCCCAGCAAACGGCCGATATGACCGAGGCGGTCGAACTGGCCAAACGGGCGCTGCTCGAAGCCAAACACCGCGGCGGGAACTGTTCGCTCCTCTACGACACTGCATCGATGCCGATGTAAAAGAGGCGGTTAGCGCTTCGCTCGTTTGGAACCCGGTTGATATTCGAAGAAATATCGTCACTATTGTTTCAAAGGCCGTTGTCTCCCCTATCCGGAAGATAGGGAAAGCGCGTTTCACGAAGCATCCGCTTAGCAGGGCTCAAGCGTGTAATCTCCGTTAGTATTTGTCGCCGCCGTTAAACATGTAGTCTTCGAACGGGATGACCCGGTTGCGCCCGGTGTGCTTGGCCTCGTAGAGGGCGAGATCGGCAAATTTGATCGCTTTCCAGATGGAATCGGCGTGGCCGGGGAAGTACGAGATTCCGATACTGAGGGTTTTCTGGACGGTATCGCTTCCGAAATAAAATTTCTGCTCGTTGAACCGGGTCCGTATTTTCTCTGCGATCGCCACGGTCCCCTCTTCATTGGCGTTGTGGAGGAGTACGAGAAATTCCTCTCCCCCGTAACGGATCGGCAGATCCGATTTGCGGGTATTTTCCTGGAGAATTTCGGCCAGTGTTTTGATGACGGTGTCCCCCGCATCGTGGCCGTAGGTGTCGTTGACCATCTTGAAGAAGTCGACGTCGATCATCAGGATCGAATAGGAGATATTCGCCCGCAGCGCCTGTTCGGCGCTTTTATCGATAAACTCTTCGAGGAAGCGGCGGTTGTAAAGCCCGGTAGCCCCGTCGCGGAGCGACGAATCGCGCAGCTTGTCCATCAGGGAACGGCTCTCCAGAACGGCTTTGGCCGCTTCGAAGTAGTTTTTGATACTCGGCAGGACGAGGTTCATTGTTTCGATTTCCGTCTCATCCTGCGCCGAGTAGGAGAGTACGAGGGCAAGATCCTCGTTGATGTTGAACGGGATACAGGAATATTGTTTATTCCCCGCGCAGTTGCTGCAGATATTGGGGAACTCGGTCGAATAGACATCGCTGAACGTACGGTACGCACGGCATTCCAGCGCATTGGTATCGGCCAGGGGGAGACAAAAGCTTTTGTGATCGGTGATGTAGATCAGCTTGCGCTCTTTGCTGTTTTTGTCTACCTCGTAGAGGGCGAAATGGGCGAAATGAAATTTGTCTCTCAGAACGTAGACGAAACGGTCGTAAATCGCCTCTTTGTTTTTGTCGAGCTCGATCGTTTTTTTGAATTTATAGACGTCGGAGAGTTCCTGGATAATCGTGCTCGCGCTGTTGAGGGGGTCTTCGCACGAGAGGCTCGAACGGGTCACGAAGGTATTGAGGTTGTGTTTGATCCCTTCGAAGGTCTCTTCGATCCGCTGGAAGAGGGTGTTCATCTGGTCGGCTACTTCGCTTCCCGCATCTTTGAGGGTTGTGGTGAAACGGAAAGAGAAATCGCCGGTACGGGCCCGTTTGATCCCCTGCTGCAGGTTTTCGAACAATTTCATATACGGTTTGAAATAGTAGTTGGTGACCCACAGGGCGATGATAATGAAAATGACGTTGATGGCGAAGATTTTCCCGATCGTCATGGCTCCGGTCTGGCGGATTTCATTGATGTTGAATTCCATGCTGATCGCCCCGAGGACGTCCCCTTCCTGGACGTTGTGGCAGGTAAGACAGTTGGGGTTGCCGTACGCGGTGGCGATGTAGGGAATCGTGACGCGCAGAACGGCATTTTTGGCATCTTCGCGGATCTCACGGACGATGGTGCCGTCTTTGAGGACCTGTGCATCGATGGCGTCTCGGGGGCGTTCGTTCTGGAGCCCCTCGCCGTATTGTTTGACGACGTTGTCGGCCCGGACGATCCAGAGGGCCTGAACGTCTTTGATGTTGGCGATATTGGCGAGGAAGAAATCACGTTTGTCCATGATGCCGTTGACCATGTGGGCGGTAAGGCCGTCCCGAACGATCTCGGCGGTCATTTTCGATTTTTCGATGGCGTTGTTATAGCCGTAATCGCGGAAATTGAGAGCTACGTTCGTGATGGTTGCAACGGCCAACCCTATCAGCATCAGCGCTACGATCAATAAAATCTTTTTGTTGGTGTTCATTCTCTGTCGCCTTGTTTTGGTCAGTCTGTAATCGAATTTGGAAAAATTATACGTAGTGAGAATAGCTAACTTTATTTTAAAGTTGTTTGAAAATGGAGAAAAGGGTTACGGTTATTCGACCGTAACGCTTTTGGCGAGGTTGCGGGGCATGTCGACGTCGTTTCCGAGGCGGATGGCGATCTCCATGGAGAGCAGCTGCAAGACCACCATCATTTCAAAAAATTCGAGGAGGTAATCGTCGTGTTTGCGGGTACGGATATGATCGTCGGCCTTGTCGAAATCGAGCGGGCTGATCGAACAGATTGTCGAATCGCGCGCACTCAGCTCCTCGATGTTGCTTTTGGTTTTGTCGTAGAGTTTGTGTTCGGGGAGCAGGGCGATCGTGAAAAGCTCGGGATCGGCCAGAGCGATGGGACCGTGCTTCATCTCGCCGCTGGGATACCCCTCTGCGTGCAGGTAGCTGATCTCTTTGAGTTTGAGGGCCCCTTCCATCGCAAGGGGATAGAAAACGTCCCGCCCGATGAAGAAGAAGCCGTGGCCGTGGAGGTAGCGTTTGCTGAGGCGACGGAGCTGTTCATGCAAGGCAGGATCAACCGCGACGGTGGAGGGGAGGGTACGCAGGAGCCGGACCTGTCGCGCGATTTCGCTTTTTTCGAGGGTGTGGTGCATCTGGGCCAGAGAGAGGCTGAGCATCCACAACACGCTGACCTGTGTCGCAAACGCCTTCGTCGAGGCGACCCCTTTTTCGATTCCGGCGCGGGTCAGGAGGCTTGCGTCGGCGAGACGTACCATCGAGGAGTTGTCGACGTTGCAGATGACCAGCGTCCTGAGCCCCGATTTCTTGGCCATTTTGAGGCTCTCCAGGGTATCGGCCGTTTCGCCGCTCTGGCTGATGACGACGAAAAGGGTGTCGGGAGTCAGGTAGGGTTCTCGGTAGCGGAACTCACTGGCAATTTCGACCGAGGTGCGCATCTGGGCGTGGCGCTCAAAGAGGTAGCTGGCGACGAGGGCCGCGTGGTAGCTGGTGCCGCAGGCGCAGAGCTTGATTTCGTTGATCCCCTCAAACAGGGTGTCATCGAGTTCTTCGAAATAGACGCTTTCGTCTTTGAGCCGCCCCATCAGGGTATCGGCGAGGACGGTGCTTTGCTCGTAGATCTCTTTTTCCATGAAAAAGCGGTATCCCTCTTTCTGGGCCGAGATCTTGTTGTCGCTGAGCGCGACGAAGCGGAGGGGGACCTCCTGATGCTGGGCGTTGAAGAGGGCGATCGTGTCACTGGAAGCGTAGCCGTAATGGCCGTCTTCGAGGTAAATCACCTCGTGGCATTTGCCGATGAGGGCGGCGTCGGAAGAGCCGAACAGGGTATCCCCCTCGACGTTGCGCCCGATGATCATGGGCGAGCCGTGTTTGGCGAAAAAGATCGTGTCGGGGACGTTTCCGTTCACGAGGAGTACCGCATACGCCCCCTCCAGTTTGGCCAGCGTCTGGCGGAACGCTTCAAAAGCCGAAGGGGCCGTTTTGAGGTGGTACTCGAACAGATGGACGATCACCTCGGTATCGGTCTGACTGAGAAACGATACTCCCTGTTCGCTCAGCATCGATTTGAGTTCCTGGTAGTTTTCGATAATACCGTTATGGACGACGTAGGAGTTTTGCCCCAGGTGGGGGTGGGCATTGAGCTCGGTCGGCTTCCCGTGCGTCGCCCAGCGGGTGTGACCGATGCCGACCGAAAAACCGCTGCTTTCGAAATCTTTGGCTTTCTCTTCGAGGTTGACCAGTTTTCCGACCGCTTTGAAAAGGGAGAATCCGTTTTGTTGGAGGACGGCGATTCCGGCTGAATCGTAGCCCCGGTATTCGAGTTCGCGCAGCCCGTCGATCAATATCTCTTTAACCGGCTTTGCCCCGATGTACCCCACGATTCCGCACATAGATCACTCTCCTGTCAATTTGGCGATTATTTCGCGCGCATTATCGCACATCCTGTTTTGTTTTTCGATTAAGAAGTGGTCGCGCGCCACGTTTTTGTTCGTATGGATTTTTGCCGTGGCGATGTTGATCGAGGCTTCATCGAATAAATGGACGAAATAGGCGAGCAGCCCCCGCTGGTTTGCGGTCGTGAGGTTGAGCTGGGCGTGGTGGATCGAGTGGTCGCAATCGAGGGTGATTTCGCCCGGTTTGATGGTCGGTTTGGGGAGATCGAGTTTGCGCGACATGTCAAACGCTTCCCCGATCGTCTGTTCGATCTGCTCCATTGTCCCCTCCCTTGGGGACTGGAGGAATTCGATCCTGAAATACTTGATTCCCTCAAACAGGGTAAAAATGTCCATCGATGCGACGTCGAGGTAGCTCAGTTTTCCCAGGAGGTAGCCCAGGTTCAGGGGGATTTTCCGGAAAATATGGATGACAAGCCCCTCTCCCGTATCGAGCCGATAGGTAAAATCGCCGCATTCGAACGCCTGGCGGGAGATCGTGACGATCTCGCGGGGGGAATGTTTGAAAAAAAACAGGTCCGATTCGATCGAGAGGATCTTTTTTTGTTCCATTTTGCTCAGCGCGGCGAAGTCGGGATCGTGGGAGAGCTTTTTCTCCTTGTTGCGCCGTTTGATGGCATCGGTGATCCGGTCGTTCTGGGAAGCGGTTTCGAGGGAAGCCTCATACAGCTCGTGCAGCAGGTTGGCACCGAAACTCGTATAGGTCTGGGGCCCTACGCCGTTGATGTCCGCGTAGGTGAGGATGTACAGAAACGTCAGGTTTTCCGGGGTTTTGATTTTGGACATGAACTGGTAGATCGTTTTTTCATGATAGAGATTTTCACGGTAGGCGACGTGGCTCATCGTCACGTGATGGCGCACCAGGAGGGAACCTTTTTCGTGGTAGGGGGAGGGGAGTTTGAGATTTTTCAGGAAAGGGACGATCAGTTTTGCCCCTACTTCGCTGTGGTCTTGCTTGCGCCCTTTGCCGGTATCGTGGAGGAGGATGATCGCTTTGAGAAATACCTTGTCGTTGAGGGAAAGGGGGCGATAGAGCGCGGCGATGCGGGGATCGCGGATATTCTCGAGGGCCTCGATGCATTTGATCGAGTGCAGATCGACCGGGTAGTGGTGGTAGCCGTCGAACTGGGGAAGGTGGAGCACTTTTTTAAACGCCCCGATGAGGTGATGCAAAATCCCCGCGTCGTAAAAGAGTTTCAGAAACGGATACAGGTGCTCGCGTTCGAAAAGGCGGCGCAGCAAGGTGTAGGTTTTGGCGCGCAGCGGGTGGGTCAGGGTGACGTAGGTGAAATGGCAGAGGACGGCGGGATCGAACTGCCACGGGAAATCTTCGAGGCTGACGAGCATCTCCAGCAACGTATCCAGACTCGGTGTGGGGAGGTGAAACGATGCGTGGAGCATCCCATCCAGAGCGTAAAAGCCCCGGCTGATCCGGTGAGCGCGGAGCGTTGAGAGATTGCCCGCACTGTGCATCGGGACGCGTGCCATTTTGGTGACGTAAATACGGGTGAAATTGTTGATCCGCCATTGGGCTTCGAGGAGTTTGCTTACAAGCCTGCGCTCATCGGCGAATCCGAGCATTTGCGCGATGCGCGGCATATAGTCGAGGACGAGCTGGTCTTGCTGTTTCCCGCTGAGGAGGTGCAGGGCGCTGCGGACCCGGAAGAGCAGCTCCAGGGCGATCCGGTAGTCGCGGTACTGCTCTTCGTCAAACAAGATTCCCGAAAGCTCTTTGAGGCTTGTGACCCCGTAGAGGGTTTTGGCGATCCAGAACAGCAGCTGCGAGTCGCGCAGCCCTCCAACCCCCTCTTTGATGTGGGGCTGCATCGAGGAGGGGAATTTTTTCCGGCGCAGCTCCGCCTCTTCAATTTTGGCGAGGATGAAAGCGTTGGGATTGTCGTGGCGGATGGCGGTGAGGCGGGTCTGGACGGTGCTCCAGGTAAACGGGGAACCGATGATGAGGCGCGATTCCATCATCGCGGTCTTGATCGTGATGTCTTCGCGCGATGCTCCGAGCAGATCGCTCGCTTCATGGACCCGATGGCCCAGTTTGAGCCCGGCGTCCCACGCGAGATAGAGGAATTTTTCGATGATGGCGGCGATGTTGTATCCCTCGTTTTTTTCGAAAACGATCATCAGGTCGATATCGCTGTGGACGCATAGCTGTTCGCGGCCGTAGCTGCCCAGCGCGATGAGGGCGATGGGGATATGCCCCCGCATCGGCAGGTAGTTTCCGAACATCCGCCGCAACACCGTTTTGTACATCAGGGAAATGATGGCGTCGAGGGTTTTGGTGTGGGTGACGAGAAAATCTTTCCCCTGGTTCCGCTCGAAAATTTCACCCAGGGATTGCTTGTACTCGGCAATATGGGCTTTGAAAACCCTTGAGATTTCAAAGTCACTCGCTTTTCGCTCGATAAGGTCTTCGATCTGGACGGTGATGGACATGGGGGAAAGACCCTTTTTGGTTTTAATTGTAGCGCAAATCGGGTCGCTTGAGGGGCGTGCATGGATGAAAAAATAATCATCCCGCACGTAACGTTTACATACTCACCCGTGTTTACGCGTATTCGGCATAATCTCCGTAATCGTGTGCATCGATTTAGGATTACCGGGATCCCCGATCCAGACGTCATGCGGTTTGAACGCTTCGCTGACAAGGCTTTTGCTGTGATCGAGTTCCGCGAAATCGAGGCCCGCAAAATCGCAATATGTGTGGAGGAAATCGGAAGAAGAATAAACGCGATCGGCGTAGTGTCTGAATTCTTCGATGTTTCGTTCCTGTTTCCAGTATCGATTGCCGTAGGCTATCAAAGGGACCGCGTACATGTTGATCGTGGGGGCGTATTCATTTCTCCCCAGTTTTTTGTTTTTCGGATCATCGTATACCTCTTCACCGTGGTCGGAAAGATAAACGAGGGAGGCTTTGTGATTGAGTTTGGATACCTCCCGGATCAAAGAGGAGACGACGTAATCGTTGTACAAAATTGCATTGTCGTAGCTGTTATACGTCGATGTCTCCTTTTCATTGAGCGCTACGGGAGATTTGGCATGATCGAAGCGGGCAAAATGTTCCGGGTAGCGGTAATCGTATTTGGCATGCGCTCCCAACAAATGGACAACGATCATCTTTTTCTTATGTTCAGAATCCTCGATAATCGCATCGAACGGTTTGAGAACCACTGCGTCATAGGAAGAACTGTTCTGGCTGCGATTATTGTTGAGATAGACCTGATGATCGGCTATCTTGGAAAAGGTCGTCAGCATCGTATTGCGTTTCGTCTGTGTTTGCTGATTGGTGATCCAGTACGTTTCGAACCCGGCTTGTTTCATGATATTGAGCAGGTTGGTTTGGGTCCGGTACAGATCCGGATGCTGTTCGTCGGCAAACGTCAAAACCTGCTGAAGCGCTTCGATCGTGTAGGGACGGGGAGAATAGACATGGTTAAAGACGATCAGTTCATCTTTCATCCGATTGAGTCGGGGGGTGGTATCACGGCTGTATCCATAAAGCCCCATACGGTTGCGGTTGGTGGATTCACCGATGACCAGTACCAGTGTTTCTTGGTCATCTTTCAAAGCGTTTTGCAGATTGGAAACGGGGGGAAGATTTTTATTTTGTGCCAGAAGCTGCTCCATATCCTGCAACACGTTCCGGTAACTGACATAACCGAATACGAGATTCCACGGAGCTCCCGATTGCATCCGTTCAAATTGTTTCGTTGCGGCTTTGTCCACATTCTCTTCGGCGTACCCGATTTCGACGAACGTATGCATCGAAATCACCAGACTCAGCGGCACAAGAACGCTTTTTGTCTGAACGGGAAGTTCAATCGGACTCAAACTTTTCCATATCCGGTAAGGAATATAGCTGTAAACCAACAGGGCCGGAATCATCCACCACTCGAAATACGTTTTCAAAAATTCCGAACCCTCGACGACGTTGGATTCAAACAAAATGAAAATCACGCTTTGGGAAAATTCTTGCTGGTACAGAAAGAAATATCCCAGACTCGGCAGAGAAGCTATCCACATCAGGATTCCCAGGACACCGGCCAACGGCTTCGCATAGCGATTCATGAGCACCACGGGTATTAAAAACAGGAAGGTTAGATAAAACGCTTCCCTCAGACCGGTAAAACCGGCAACATTTGATAAAAAACACAGCAGCTGATACACCGCGGAAAAATAAAAGAAGAACAGGAAGTACTTCAAAACCGTGGTCACTTGAAATTGGGATACAGGCATTAAGACCCTCGATATAAGATTGGAATTGAAATCGTACTGAATAAAGAGGCAATAGAAAGTTAACGAAAACTTATACTAAGCCAAAAAAGCCGATCAGGAATCAATGTCGCGGGACGGTAAGGGATTTTGTTTCGCTATAATGCGTCCAAAATTATATTTCCAAAGATTTCCGAATGACCGCAACGATCGAAAAAGTAAAACGGCGCGAGCGCCTCACGTTCGCCGAAGCGCTTGCCCTGTATGACCTCGACCTTTTTACGCTGGGAGAACTCGCCGATGAGCGTCGTCGCGAACAGCACGGCAACCGGACGTTTTTCAATATCAACCGCCATATCAATCCGACCAACATCTGCAAGGATATCTGCAAGTTCTGCGCCTACAGCGCCAGCCGCAAGAACCCCAACCCCTACACGATGAGCCATGAGGAGATCCTCGCCATTACCGATGACATTGTTTCCAGAGGCATCCGGGAAGTCCACATCGTATCGGCGCACAACCCCGATACGGGGCTGGAGTGGTACCTGGACGTATTTCGTAAAATCAAGGAACGTCATCCGAGTCTTCACATCAAGGCCCTTACGGCAGCGGAGGTCCATTTTCTGGCCGAAGAGTACGGCAAAAGTTACGACGAGATTCTCGATCTGATGATTGCGAACGGGGTCGATTCGATGCCCGGCGGCGGGGCGGAGATTTTTGATGAGAGCGTACGCGATTACATCTGCAAAGGGAAAGTGAGTTCTGAACAGTGGCTCGAAATTCACCGCAAGTGGCACGAAAAAGGACGCAAATCCAACGTGACGATGCTCTTCGGCCACGTAGAAGAACGATCTCACCGGATCGATCACATGATGCGCATCCGCGATCTTCAGGATGCGACGGGGGGATTTAACTGCTTTATCCCGCTGGTCTACCAAAGCGAAAATAATTACCTTAACGTAAAAGAGTATGTTACGGCCCACGAAATTCTCAAAACCTACGCGATCAGCCGGATCGTCCTGGATAACGTCCCCAACCTCAAGGCCTACTGGGTCACCTCGACGGTGAATCTCGCGCTCGTGGCGCAGGAATTCGGCGCCAATGACCTCGACGGCACGATCGAGCGCGAATCGATCAACTCCGCCGCCGGGGCCAAAAGCGCCAACGGAATCGCGTTGGAGGAATTCGTTGCCCTGATAAAGAACAGCGGGTTTGAACCGATCGAACGCGACAGCGTGTATAATGTCATCAAAGCTTGGTAAAAGAGAAACGATTATGATACTGATGATAGACAACTACGACAGCTTCACTTACAATATTGTCCAGTACTGCCTCGAACTGGGCGCCGATCTGAAGGTAATCCGGAACGACGAGATGAGCGTGGAGGAGATCGAGGCGTTACATCCCGAAAAAATCATCATCTCGCCCGGCCCGGCAACGCCGGATGATGCCGGGGTGACGCTCGACGTCATCCGCCATTTCGCCGACAAAAAACCGATTCTGGGAATTTGCCTGGGGCATCAGAGCATCGCGCAGGCATTCGGCGGTGAAGTGGTTCGGGCGTCACGGATGATGCACGGAAAAACCTCCAGGGTCGTACGCGAAGGGGAGAGCCCTATTTTCAACAAATTGCCCGAAATCTTTACGGCGACCCGTTATCACTCGCTGATCGTCAAACAAGAGACACTGCCCGAAACGATCATCCCGACCGCCTACAGCCAGGATGACCATGAGATCATGGCACTGCAGATTAAAGACAAACCCATTTACGGAGTACAGTTTCATCCCGAATCGATTATGAGCGAGTACGGGCATGAGATCATCGATAATTTTCTGAAATTATGAAAACCGGCCTCCTTTTTTCCCTGTTGCTCGGCATTGATCTGATCTTGCTGTTGCTCCAGGTACCGGGACTGTCGATCGGCTATCACGAAGCCCGGATTCTCTACGGCGACGTTTCCCCCCTGCAACTGCTGCTGAATCTCTTTTTTTTCTTTTTCGGGCAGAACGATTTTGCCCTCAGAGGTCCGATGATTCTCCTGCATCTCGCCTCGGTCGTATTTTTGTATGCCATTTCCAAATATTACGTCAGCCGCGAGCGGGATCGCTTGTGGGTCGTACTGATTTTTATGCTGCTTCCGGGGGTGATCAGCTCGGCACTGGTGGTAGACAACGCAGGGCTTATGATTGCGGCACTCTTCGGATTTGCATACGCCTATCTGCGTTATGGGAACTACGCACTGGGAACGCTCCCGGTCCTGGTGTGGATCGATCCTTCCTTCGCTTACCTCTTTATCGGGATGACACTGTACGGCCTGCATCGGCGGGATATCCTCTGGAGCGGTGCGGGGGGAATGGCTTTGGTCACGTCGCTCTTTTTCTACGGCATCGATATCGGCGGGAGCCCGGAAAGCCGTTTCCTTGATCTGCTGGGGGTTTATTCGGCAATTTTCTCTCCGATTGTATTCATTTATCTGTTTTATGTCCTTTACCGCCGATTGATTACCGGGGAACGGGATTTGATATGGACCATCGCGGCAAGTGCCTTTGTAATTTCCCTGGTGCTTTCGTTTCGCCAAAAAGTACACGTCCAGACATTTGCCCCGTTCATGCTGCTGTCGCTTCCGTTGGCAGCCCAGACGTTTTTAAGAACGTACCGGATTCGTCTCAGAGAATTTCGGGGACGGTACCGGGTCCTTTTTTTTACCGCATTCGCTTTGCTGCTAATCAACGCCCTCGTCGTATTTCTAAATCCTCTGATTTATCCGCTTCTGGAGAAACCGTCCCGCCATTTTTCATATTCGATGCATATTGCCAAAGAACTTTCCATCGCCCTGAAAAAGGAAGATATCGGTTGCATCGATGCGGGTGACGAGAAGTTACAACTTCGCCTCCGGTTTTACGGAATAACGCACTGCCGTTCCATACGTTTGGAAGAAGCACCTTCGCGTAACGGAAAAAAAGTTACGATAAGTTACATAAATACTCCGGTGTTTTCCAGATATGTTACAAAAATAAACAAAAACTAGTTTTCTCCCCTTCAAAATTGCTCATATTACCGATGATCTGACCCCCGCGATGCTATAATGCCTAGCAAATAGATTTCGAAGGAGTTGCAATGGCTCAAAGAGCGATTCGTGAATACGACGGTAAAGCAATTTTCTCTAAACATTGGGAGAAATACTTCAGCGGTTTTCACTAC
Organism: uncultured Sulfuricurvum sp.; assembly: GCA_964491035.1. Lineage (GTDB taxonomy): Bacteria > Campylobacterota > Campylobacteria > Campylobacterales > Sulfurimonadaceae > Sulfuricurvum. Next base: position 2,684 of record CAZBIR010000004.1, on the reverse strand, counting down.
GGTTTTAAATCGGTAATGGTAACCAGCGGTGATGAACTGCGTGCAAAAGCACAGGAACACGGTTTTGAATGGCTCAAGCAAGAGCCGCTTGTCGCGAAACCCGATATGCTGTTCGGTAAACGCGGTAAAAATAACCTGGTTCTTTTCAAAACTGCCAAACCGGGCGACGTTACTCTCGACGATGCCGCGAAGTGGATCGATGAGAAAATGTCTCACGACGTTACGTTGCTTTCGGGACAGCATGGCCGTCTGACCCATTTTATCGTAGAGCCGTTCACTCCGCACACTCAGGAACAGGAATACTACATCTCCGCTACTACGGTCGGTGAAGACGATGTTCTGTACATGTCTGCCGAAGGCGGTATGGAAGTCGAAGAGAACTGGGACAAAGTTGTCGAGGTCAAAATCCCCATTACGATGTGCGATGCCGACATGGAACATGCCGTTCGCGCCAACATCCCTTCCGATATCCCGGCCGGCAACAAAGAGGCGTTTGCTTCGTTCGCGATTCAGTTTTTTAAATTCTATCGCGACCTCAACTTCGCGTACCTTGAGATCAACCCGATCGTTATGCTCGCCAACAACGAAATGGCGATTCTCGACCTGGTTGCCCGTCTGGATGACACGGCGGGATTCATGATGGGCGATGCGTGGTGCGATGCCGAATATCCGACGGCGTTCGGAATGGAAGATCAGTCTCCCGAAGAAAAAGCGATTGCCGAAGCGGACTCCAAATCGGGCGCTTCGCTGAAGCTGACCGTCCTTAACCCGATGGGACGGATCTGGACGATGGTCGCCGGGGGCGGGGCATCGGTCGTTTACGCCGACACCATCGCCGACTTGTCGGGCAACGTCGCCGATCTTGCCAACTACGGCGAGTATTCGGGCGGACCGACAACGGGCGAAACCAAATTCTATGCCGATACGGTCCTCGACCTGATGACCCGTCACAAAGACCCCAAAGGGCGTGACAAAATTCTCATCATCGGCGGTGCGATCGCAAACTTTACCGATGTTGCGAAAACGTTTACCGGGATTATCCAGTCGTTCGAAACGTACGCCGAGCGGATGAAAGAACACAGCACGCGTATCTACGTTCGTCGCGGCGGGCCGAACTACGAAAAAGGTCTTAAAGACATTAAAGAAGCGGCAGACCGCCTCGGACTGTATATCGAAGTATACGGACCGGAAACACACGTAACCGACATCGTGCGCATGGCGCTTGAGAAGTAAGGAGAAAAAGATGGGTGCTCTATTTACCAAAGATACACAGGCGATTTTTTGGAACAACAACGCAAGCGCGATCCAGCGTATGCTCGATTATGACTATGTCATCAACCGTGCCAAACCTTCCGTAGCGGCAATCGTCGCTCCGACGTCGGGAAACAAATTCGAGAAGTTTTTCTATGGTCCCGAAGAGATCATGGTACCCGTATTCCGGAACACCAAAGATGCGGCGGCGGCGTTCCCGAACGCAGACGTTCTCCTCAACTTCGCGTCGTTCCGTACGGCGTATGACGTGACAATGGAAGCGCTCGAACTCAAAGGGCAGTTCAAAACGATCATGGTTACCGCAGAAGGTATCCCTGAGCGTATGGCGCGCAAAATGAACGTAGCGGCGCGTGAAGCCGGCGTTATCGTTATCGGACCGGCAACGGTCGGTGGTATCGCTCCGGGCGCATTCAAAATCGCGAACGTCGGCGGAACGATCGAAAACATCATTAACTCGAAACTTCACCGTGCCGGTTCGTGCGGACTCGTAACCCGTTCAGGCGGTCTGTTCAACGAACTTTCCAATATCATCAGCATTAACGCTGACGGTATCGCCGAAGGTGTCGCGATCGGCGGTGACCGCTTCGTCGGATCGGTATTCATCGACAATCTCCTTCGCATGGAGAACAACCCGCAGGTCAAATATATGGTTCTGCTTGGAGAAGTCGGCGGAACCGAAGAGTACAAAGTAATCGAAGCGGTCAAATCCGGCAAGATCAAAAAACCGATCATCGCATGGTGTATCGGTACCATCGCCAAACATTTCAGCTCGGGCGTTCAGTTCGGTCACGCAGGTGCTTCGGCAAATGCCGATGCCGAAACAGCTGCGGCAAAAAATGCGGCAATGGCCGAAGCGGGCATTTACGTTCCGGCGAGCTTCAACGACCTTCCGGCAAAAATCGCCGAAGTGTACGGCAAACTCCGCGCAGAGGGTATTATCGGTGAAATCGAAGAACCTGAACTCCGTATGGTTCCCAAAGTACGCCGCAAGAAAGAGTTTATCTGTACGATCAGCGATGACCGCGGTGACGAAGCGACGTATGCGGGTTATCCGATCAGTTCGGTAGCGACTCCTGAAACGGGATTCGGCATCGGGGACGTTATTTCCCTCCTCTGGTTCAAAAAACGGTATCCGAAATGGGCGACCGACTATCTCGAGACGGTCCTCAAAACGGTAGCCGATCACGGTCCGGCCGTATCGGGTGCCCACAACGCCAAGGTTACCGCCCGTGCCGGGAAAGACGTTATCAGCTCGCTGGTGACGGGTCTGCTCACGATCGGGCCACGCTTTGGTGGAGCGATCGACGATGCGGCGAAATATTTCAAATACGCCAACGACCGCGGTATGAGCCCGGCGGAATTCATCGATTACATGAAAAAAGAGGGGAAAACGATCTCCGGTATCGGTCACC
>CAZBIR010000003.1:0-72646 GCA_964491035.1 uncultured Sulfuricurvum sp. | reverse complement strand
GTTATTATATTCGACATGAAGCTCAAGCCTGTCCTTTTTACCCTCTATCTTTTTATCTGGCTATTGCTTGCGATCGCTCCGACGTACCGTGCCGACTGGCTCCTGGAAAATATCCTCGTCGTACTCACCCTTCCGCTCATCCTGTGGAGCGAACGGCGGTTCGGATTCTCGAACGGCGCGGCATGGATGTTGTTCGTTTTTTTCACGCTTCATGCGGTTGGTTCCCACTATACCTACAGCGAAATGCCGTGGTTTGATCCCCTCACCTCTTTTTTCGGATTCGAGCGGAACCATTTTGACCGGGTGGCCCATTTTCTGTTCGGTTTCCTGCTGTTTCTCCCGTTACGCGAGCTGTTTAGTTCCTTGCGCTCTACCCGCTCCTCGGCCTTTTGGATAACCCTCCTTTTTATGATCGGGGCATCGGGAGTCTACGAAGTGCTCGAATGGGTTGCAACCGAAATCACCCACCCCGATCTGGGAACGGCGTTTCTGGGGACGCAGGGAGATGAGTGGGATGCACAGAAAGATATGGCGCTGTGTTACGCGGGAACGTTGCTGGCGGCCGCCCTGACGGGGCGCGGAAAAGCTCCCCCTAGCACTTGAACGCGATGGTTCCCTCCGGATGCCGATACCACCCCGGATCGGTATAATCTCCCGGACGCTGATTTTTGCGTACCTTCACGACCGTAAACATCCCCCCCATTTCGATCGGGCCGAAGGGGCCCCGTCCCGTCATCATCGGCAGCGTATTTTCCGGCAGGGCCATCCCCATCTCTTCCATCTCCTGCATCTCCGCCATACCGGCGCGCCCCATCGGCATGTACATATACTCGGGCATCAGATCGCTGATTTTTTCGGTGAGATCGTCTTGTTTTACCCCCAGCATATTGGGGATGTTATGCCCCATCGGACCCATCGTGTGATGCGATTTGTGGCAATGAAACGCCCAATCCCCTTCTTCGGTTGCCGTGAACTCGATGCATCGTATCGATCCGACCGGAATATCGGACGTCACCTCCGGCCACCGCGCACTTTTGGGAACCCACCCCCCATCGGTCCCGGTTACCTCGAACACGTGCCCGTGCATGTGGATCGGATGGTTCGTCATCGTCAGGTTCCCCACCCGTATCCGGACGCGGTCCCCTTTACGCACCACCATCGGATCGATCCCCGGAAAGACCCGCGAATTGAACGTCCAGAGATTGAACTCGGTCATGGTGGAGGGGTTGGGAGTATAGGTTCCCGGCGCGATATCGTAGCTGGAGAGCAAAAAACAAAAATCACGGTCCACGCGATGAAGCTTGGGGCTTTTGGGATGGATGATAAACATCCCCATCATCCCCATCGCCATCTGAACCATCTCGTCCGCATGCGGGTGGTACATGAATGAGCCGCTTTGGCGGAGGGTAAATTCGTAGACGTACGTCTCCCCCGGCTTGATCTGCGGCTGGGTGAGCCCGCCGACCCCGTCCATTCCGTTGGGGAGGATCAATCCGTGCCAGTGGATCGTCGTATGTTCGGGCAGTTTGTTCGTTACAACCAAACGGATACGGTCCCCCTCGACCGCTTCGATCGTCGGCCCAGGGGAGGTGCCGTTGTATCCCCAGCAGTTGACCACCATTCCGGGGGCAAATTCGCGCACGACCGGCTCGGCGACGAGATGGAACTCTTTGACCCCCTCTTTCATCACATACGGCAGACTCCAGCCGTTGAGGGTGACGACGGGATTGTAACTCTTCCCCTCGCGCGGCGTGATCAGCGTTGCGGGGGATAAAACCTGCTTGGGGCTCTGCACAAGCGTCAGCTGACGCTTGGAAGTTCCGTGGCCGGCATGCTCATGTTCGGCCGCATCGGCGGTTTTTGCCAATGCGGCCGAAGCCAGGACAACCGATGCCAATCCCAAAAACTCGCGTCTATTGTGCCCCATAATAGTCTCCTCCGATAATATACTCCAAATCGGCCCGAGCTTTGTCATACTCGGTTTCCGCCTCGATCAACGCTATTTTTGCTTCGCTCAAACGGCGCTGATCTTCGAGCAATTCGTAAATCCCCTCCAGCATTCCGTTATAAAAAAGCCCCGTCTGCTCTAAAATCTCCCGATTGAATCGTACGATATTTTCCCGGTATTCCACACCGATATCGTACGCATACCCGAGTGCGGCGTGAGCGCGGCGTACATCACTGCGGATGTCGACGGCCATTGCATAGAGCCGGTGGTAGCTTTGGTTGTATTTAGCCTGTGCTTCCCCTATTCTCCCCTGACCCATATCGAAAATCGGCAGGGGAATTTTGATCCCCAACGTATTGAACCGAGCTTCTCCCGTACTTTTTTCACTCTCGTATTCCAGTGCCAGTTCGTCCAATAAACGGGTGTTTTCACGCAATCCTGCCTCTTTGGCCGCCAGTTCCAGCCGTTTTTTCTGGGCCGCCATATCAAGACGTTTTTCGATCGCAAGCCGCTCCAACGGCTCGGAAGAGGCCGGCGGAGTGACCCATGCTTCTTTTTTGTCGGCAAAGCTATAACGGGTAGCCTTGCCGTAGAGCCCCAGAACCGTGTTAAGCGCTTCGCGCGCGGCAGCACTGTTATGACGTGCACGCATCGCTTCGATCCGCGCGTGCGAATAGGCTTCCTGAACTCGCAGCATCTCCCGCTTCGGAAGGTTGCCGGCGGTAAACTGGCGAATGGCAAGCTGTGCGGAGGCTTCATGGGATTTGAGCAGTTCGTCGTGGACCCGTACCGCTTCTTGTGCGGAGCGGGCCTCGGCAAACACCGTTTTGGCCTCGCGGACGGTGCGAAGCACCTCATCCCCCACCCGCAATTTTGCCTCTTCCAGTGCCAGGCCGGCCAACTCGCGCCGAAGCGGCATCCACAATAGGTCCAAAAATGCCAGTTCGATGCTGAGTGTTTTGGTCGTGATTCCTCCTCCGCGCCCAAGCGAATAGCCAAAAACCGGGTTGCTCATCAAACCCGCTTGTACCAGTTCGGCGTGGGCGATCCCGATCTCTTCGTAGGTCTGTTGCAAACCGCGATTATTGAGCAAAGCGATACGAACGGCATTTTCTGCGTTAAGCGGCTGTTGCAAAAGCGTCGTTATGCTTTCTTCAACGGCTTTCTCCTCTTGCGAAGTCTTGATCCAGACCAGATCTTTTTGCACCCTTTCGTCCACCGAACGAAACACCCCTTCCTGACTCGGGACCGAGCACCCTGCCAGCACGAACACGATGAAAGAGGATAAAAGAGAGATGGTCTTCATCACTTATCTCCGCATGACGTGGGCTCTTCTTTGGTTTCGCCGTAACTGTGCATCGGTACCCCCCGCCCCCCGATCACGCCGTTTTGCTGCTGAATGCGCTCTTCGCTTTTGGGATCCAGCGATTCTTCGATAGGTTCGTACACCGTTTTCGCACCCGCAGCTTCAACCGTAAAGGGGGGAAACATCTCTTTTAAGGTTTCCCCGGCCCATAAGGGAGCGAACAATGCCATAACCCAGAGCATCCGTTTCATTTGGCGATCTTTGTGATGATCTGTTTGCCGTCTTTTTGGTAAAACTCGAACCGAATGGTGTCTCCGACTTCCAACGGATGGGTCAGATCATGATCGACAACGTCGAACTTCATGTTCATCGCAGGCCATTTAAGCTCGGGAATCGGATCGTGAAAAATCCGGAGCGACATATGGTCGTCCGCAATCGATTTGACTTTACCGCTTCCGCTGTACATCTGCTGAGTGGATTCTGCCGCTACCGCATGAGAAGAATGATTATGCGCCTCGTCTCCCATCCCGTACAGAAAAAACGGAACGCAAAGAGAAGATATCATCCATAAAACCGTTTTCATAAGAACTCCTTTGGAAAAAGTGTAACCGAGTTCTTTTCCCGAGGGATCAATAGAATATTAACGGTATTAATACCTCAGCCGTTTTGGGAATAGAGACTGACGTAATCGTTGCGCTTCGCGTTGAACGACGCATCCGACAGGCGGCGTACCTGCTCGGAGCTCAGGGAAAACCCTTCGCTCGATGCGTACCCTACGGCCGATCGGACGGCCATGTCCCCTTTTTCGTAGGCTGTCTGCTGCCGATCCAGCTGAACGGTTTGCGTCTGGAGTTGTTCTTGCTGCGCCCGGGTCTCCTCGGAACGTTCCTTTTGTATCGCCGGGTCGGGACGGCCGATCTGGAACGGCTGGGAATAGGGACTTTGAAAAAGATAGGCATTCAGAGTCATTTCCGCCTCCTTTGCGCAGGATAAAAAACTATAATCCCCGCTTGCGAAAACTCTCCTTAAGGTTTCGATTTACCCGGCTCACCGCCCCGTTTTGACGTTGGACTCCTGGAGGTATTCCTCGATCGTATAGCGGTAAAACCGGAAGACGATTTTGCTTCCCTTGGTCATATCGTCGAGGAAGTTTTCGTCGTATTGCAGCTCTTCTTTGGAGAGGATGACAAAATGGTCCCCGTTGATCCGGAACATCTTGGTATCCTGGAACGTTTCTTTCAGAACCATCGCGATCTCCTGCAACAGGGCGTTCCCCTGTTTCCACCCGTACAGGACGTTGTACGACGACATCCGCCCGATGTCGATCACGGTGACGTAACGGTACTCCCGGATCCGCTGCTGGTTGAGGAGCATCGCGAAATAGTCCTCGTTCCCCAGATCGGTGATGCTGTCGGAGAAAAAATAGTCGAACTTCTTGCTCTCCAGATTCCCCTCGGGGAACTGCCCCGTGGTCTCATCAACGACCACCAGCCTTAGGACGTCGCATGCCGCCTCGACCACTTCGGGATGGAACTGTTTTCCCGAAAAGGCCCGAAGCTCTTCGAGCGCTTCTTCGACGCTTTTGCGCGGTTTGTAAATCCGGTCGGTCGTCATCGCGTCAAACGCATCGGCGACGATCATGATCCGGGCGATCGGGGGGATCTCCTCGCCCCTGAGGCCGCTGGGGTACCCCTTTCCGTCATAACGCTCGTGGTGATAGAGGACGATTTCGGCCAGTTCCTGGTACTGCTCGATTTTCGAGAGGATCGTATACCCGCTCATCAGGTGTTCCTTGATGATCTCGTATTCGAGGTCGTTGAGGCGGTGGGGCTTGAGGAGAATCGAATCGGGAATCTCGATTTTGCCGATGTCGTGCAGCAGCGCGGCGTGTTCGAGCAGGGCGATCTCCTCCGGGGCGTACCCCATCTTCCGGGCGATCATTCCGCAGTACTGCGAAACGCGGTTCGTATGCCCCGCGGTGTAGCGGTCGCGTTTTTCGATCAGCTCCAAAAAGGCGTGAACCGTTTCGTCGAAATTCTGTTTCATCTGTTCTTCACGCCGGAGGTAAGCGACCGATTTGGCGCAATCGTTGAGGACCCGCTGGAGATTGAAACGGTCCACCGGTTTGTTGAGATAGTGGGAGATCCCCACTTCGAACGCCTGGCGGAGGTATTCGACCTCGCTGTAGGCGGAGATGATGACGATCGGGACCTCTGCGTTCTCCTCACGAATCGCCTTGGCCATCTCCAGTCCGTTCATCACCGGCATTTTGATGTCGGTCAAAACGATGTCGATGGAATGCGCCGCGTAGAGTTCGAGCCCTTCCTGGCCGTTTTTGGCCGAATGAACCGCTCCGACCAGCCGCCCCAGATGGCGTTCGAACGCCTCGGAAATCTCGGGATCGTCCTCGACATAGAGGACGCTCATACTCGAGAGCTCGGCGATTTCAGTGATCTTGTTTGGCATTGGCATCCTTTGGAATGACGATACGGAACAGTGCTCCCCCCTCGACGTTGGAGGCGAGTACTTTTCCGCCGTAGTGGCGCTCGATGATCTCCCGGACCATGTAAAGCCCTACCCCCGTCCCGTTTTTGGGGAATTTGGTCGTGAAATAGGGATCGAAGATTTTGGGGAAATGTTCTTCGGCGATTCCCCCTCCGTTGTCCCGGACCGAAACGATGACGTCTTCCTCCTCCGAACGGACGGTGATGGCAATCGTCCCCGCATACGCCGGATCGCTCTCCTGGCGTTCGAGGATGGCGTCTTTGGCGTTGTTGATCAGGTTGAGCATCACCTGCTGAAATTCGCTCGGGTAGGCGTAGAGGGTGATGTTCTCCCCCTGGGCGGAGATGGTGATGTTATGGGCTCTGAGCTGGGCGTCCAGCAACGCAATCGTACGCTCGACGTTCTCCAGCAGGGCGAAATTTTCCCGCATCTTGTCGGGGGTGAAAAAGTTGCGAAAATCATCGATCGTTTTGGACATGAACTTGATCTGCTTCATCGATTTGGAAACCATGTCGTCGATGTACGCCTCGTTCAGCTCGTTGTAGTGATAGGCGTCCTTGACATCCTGGACGTAGATGGCCAGGGCGTTGAGGGGCTGGCGCCACTGGTGGGCGATCGCGCTGATCATCTCCCCCATCGCCGCCATTTTCGACTGTTCGATGAGGACGTGTTCCTGTTCTTTTTGTTTGCGGATCAGCTCTTTGAGCTGGACGTTCTGCTCTTCGAGGGTGATCTGGAGACGGCGGAGCTTGGAATGGGTCCCCACCCGCGCGAGGACCTCCTCGGGTTCAAAAGGCTTGGTAACGTAGTCGATCCCCCCGACGGCGAACGCTTTGACCTTGTCGGAGATGTCGTCCATCGCGCTGATGAAGATCACGGGGATGTCGCGGCTTGCGGGATCTTCTTTGAGCTTTTCGCACACCTCGAATCCGTTGAGGCCGGGCATTTTGATGTCCAGCAGCACGATATCGGGGAGCCGGGCCTGTACCGAGCGCAGCGCCAGATCGCCGTTGGGCGCCGCACGGACCCCGTAGCCGTCGGCGCTGAGAATGGAGGTGAGGAGCTTGAGGTTCGCCGGGGTATCGTCCACGACGAGGACGTCGATGATGCCGTCATTCTCCGCCATGTTCGCCTTCCTGCTCCAGTATCTCCAAAATCCGGTCGTACTGGTAGTTTTGCACCAGGCTGGCCATCTGCGCGGCAAGCTCGGGATCGTCTTTTCGGATGGTTTCGATCGATTCGGCGATTCGATCCGAATCGAGCTCAATCAGCGCTTTATGCAGCGGGGCGAGGACCGTCTCGGGAAAGGTGCGGATCCGCTGCAGGTCGGCGCTGTTGCAAACGACCGCCGGGGCCTCCTCCTGCGCGTTTTCCTCGTAGAGGTAGTCGATATCCAGATACCGCTTCATCGTCTCGAAAATCTCGGCCTGTTTATAAGGTTTGTGCACGAGCGCGTCGCACCCCGCTTCGATGATCTCGTGGAACTGGTCTTTGAACGCGCTGGCGGTGAGGGCGACGATCGGAACCGTCTTGCCCGCTTCGAGAGAACGGATCGTCCGGGTCGCCTCGTAGCCGTCCATGACCGGCATCCGCATATCCATCCAGATGAAATCGGCCCCGAACTGGCGGAATTTCTCGACCGCTTCCAGGCCGTTGGTCGCCTGGTGGACGGCAAACCCCGCTTCAAGGAGGAGGTTTTTAAGGAGCAGCATGTTCTCCTTTTGATCCTCCACGATCAAAAGGGTGTATTTTCTGGGGCTTCGCGCGATCCCCAGTACCCGCTTGGGCTTCTCTTGGGTCTCGATCTCCTCGGCCCCGACCCCTTCGAGTTCGAGGGCAAACGTGAAGATCGTCCCTACCCCCACCTCGCTTTTGACGTCGACCCTGGCCCCGAGCATTTCGAGGAACTTGTAGGTGATGCTCAGCCCCAGTCCCGTCCCTTCGTTGACCCCTCTCGCGCTTTGCACCTGCACGAACGGCTCGAAAACCGATTTGAGCTCTTCGGGGCTCATCCCCCGGCCGCTGTCTTCGATCTCGAACGTCACGCTAAAGCGCTCCGTTTCGGGAATCGGAAAACTGCGCAGCCGCAGCGACACCCCGCCGGCATCGGTGTACTTGATCGCGTTGCTGAGCAGGTTGATCAGAATCTGACGGATTTTCGACGCGTCGGAGCGGACGTAGCGGAGAAAATCGCTGTGGATATCGAGCAGGAAATGGAGCTCTTTTTGGTGCGCCTTGTATTTCATCATCTCCGAAATCTCCTGAATCATCGACAGAAGATCGAACTTGCTCTCTTCGAGTTCCATTTTGCCGGCCTCGATTTTGGACATATCGAGGATATCGTTGATCAGACGGAGGAGATGTTCTCCGCTGTAATTGATGATGTTGAGCCGCTCTTTTTGTTCAGGGGTGATCTTCTTGTCGTTGCCCAAAAGCTGGGAGAAACCCAAAATTGCGTTGAGCGGGGTGCGCAGCTCGTGGCTCATGTTGGCCAGGAAAGCGCTCTTGGCCCGGTTGGCCGATTCGGCTTTCTCTTTTTCGATGATCAGCTCTTTCGTCCGTTCCCGGACCGTCGTTTCGAGGTTGCGGTTGAGTTCGCTGATCGTCTGTTCCGCTTCGATCCGCCGGGCGATGTCGGCTTCGAGTTCCTGCTGGGTTTTGCGTATCTCGTTTTCGTTGCGCTCCTGCACGTCGAGCATCGTATTGAACTCGCGCGCGAGCGTGCAGATCTCCTCGACCCCCCGCTCATCCGCCCGAACCTGGCGTTCGCCCCGGCGGACTCTGCGGGTCACCTCGATCAGGTTGTAGAGGTTTCCGGTCAGGGTGTTCGCGCTCAGATAGGCAAAAATGAGGGCCAGAATCATCGCCAGCAGCGTCGAGAGATAGATCTCGTGCTTCATCATCTCCAGCGAATGGGTCCAGTAGCTGTGGTCGATCCGGGTCCGGACGTATCCCAGCAGCTGATTTTTATAGAGGATCGGGGAGGCCACCTCGATGAAATGGTCGGGGTAACTCGTATCATGGCTGAAGATTCGAAACTCGCGGGTCTGGCTTTTGAGATGCTCGACGCTGAGGGGATCGACGAGGTACTGCCCCACTTTGCTCTTGTCGGTATGGGCGAGCACTTTGCCGCTGGGGTCCACCGCCATCGCGTAGATCTGATCGTCATAGAGGCTGACCGAGTCGATCACCTCCTGCAGCCCGATATAGTCGTTGGCCATAACCCACACCGCACTGCCGTGGGCGAGGAGGTTGGTCCGGTTCTTGGCCTGGTTCTCCCCTGCATCGTGGAGAAAACTGCTCTCTTTGACGAGAATGTTGTACGACATCAAAAAGAGTGAAACCAGGATAATGAAGCTGATCCCAAAGATCAGCTGGCGCTTGATACTGCGGTTCCAGAAGCGGACGAGGGCATTTTTCATGGCTCAATCCTGATCGGCCGGACCTCTTTTTCAAAATCGGCGAGAAATTTCACGACCGGTTCGTACTTCTTGTCGTCGGCCTTTTCAAAACGGCTCAGCTCCATCGCCCTGAGAATCGTACGCCCTTCGGGGCTCTGGTGGAGGGAAAAGAGGAGTTGCGCAACCTCTTCGACCAGTTTGGGATCGATCTCTTTTTTGACGACGAGGCCGTTGTTGGGGAGGGAAGAGGTTTCCCACATCACCTTGAGTTCCCGGGCGATCTCGGGGCGCTCTTTGGCAAATGCGATCCACGGCGGCGGCCACGTCGACGCGGCGGCCGATTTTTTGAGGTAGACGTTCATGATCGACGACTCCTGCGAACCGACGTAGAGATTTTTAATGTCGCGGTTGACGTCGATCCCCCGATCATGCAAAAAACGTTGCGGCATCATCGTTGCGGCGAGGGCGGTGGGGGCGGGATAACTGACGCTTTTGCCCCTCAGATCGGCCACCTCCTCGATTCCGGCGTCCCGGCGTACGAGGATGATCCCCCGGAAATTGTGGTCATCCCCCATCTTCCCGAAAATCCGGTAGCCGTGTTCGGTCGACTTGACCGTCTGGTAGGGGTTGGGAAGGGCAAAATCAAAATGGCCCGAAAAGAGTTTTTTGTCGTATTCATCGTAGTTGCGCGACGCTTCCAGTACGATTTTGCCATGGGAAAGGCGCGCGTTGAGGTAATCGATTAGAGGCTGATACACTTCGAACAGCCGCTGGGGATTGTGGAGCGGATGGACCCCGAATACATAGGTGCTGCTCTCGATCGCCGGTACGGAAGCGTAACGGGGTTCGTACACCGTTTTGGGAGTGTTGTCGCATCCCCCCAGTACCAGGGCGAACCAGACCATCAGAACCGAAAAAAGAGGGGTATGGCGTTTCATAACGTTCATTCTATCCTAATCGGGATTCAACGGTGGATAAATTCTTAAAAATCGTATCGGAAGACGAGCATTCCCATCTCCAGTGTCCCCTTCTCGCCGCTTTCGACCTCCCGCTCTGCGCGAGCGTATTCCACCCCCGCCAGCGCGTTGGCAAACGGGCTCCACAGGAGGTTGGCCTGCAGGGACGTCGCTTTTTTGTTCGCCTTGTCCGAGACGATGTCCGAGCGGTTTTTCGTCGCGGCGTAACCGTACGCGAGGGTCGAACGGAGGGTGGAGGTCCAGAAATGACGATACCCGATATGGGCGCCGTAACTCTCCTGCAGGCGGATATTCCCCGCATCGTCGATGGAGCCGGCCGCAAACGCGTTATAGGCGAAATAGCGCCCCACCCCCCGTCCGTACTGGAGATCGAACCGCAAATCGTCCTGCGCGAACGTTTTGATCCGCGCGGAGAGGTTGGCCCCATACCCCCACGCCGAATCGGCCGAATCGACGTAACGGCCGTCGCTGAGTTTGGCTTCGTCCTGGAAAATGTAACGCCCCATCAGGGCCAGACTCGCTTCGCCCCATCCCGGATAGTACCGGACACGGGCGACGACATCGGGGAAACGGTCGTCTTTGGGGGTGATGATGACGCCGTTTTGGTCGATCAGCGTCGTCTCGGGCTGTTCGAACGACAGATCGTACATCCATTCCGTTTCGTCCCGGAACGTGTACATGACGAGCGGCTGGCGGACCATTGTGTCGTTGATCACCAGCGAAATCGTATCGAGGGCGACGAGAGAGTTGAACGCCGAATTCGTCTGCCCGATCGTCCACCCCCCCAGCTGCAGGTAGGCGTGGCGAAGACGCGGGCCGTGGCCGTTGGTATTGGCTTCGCTCCCTTCGCTCCCCATAAAATCGACCTCGACCAGGGCGCGAAGGGGACCGTAGGGAGTCGGGGTGCGGCTTTTGACCCACAGGCGGCTTTCGCGCGCATGGGTCGAGAGCCCTTCCCCTCTGTCCGCATCGTTGTCCAGCGGGATTTTCCCCGCCGCGAAATCCCCCTCCGGCGAAGCGTAGATCGATCGCAGTTCGATCCGTCCCCCCAGACCGATCACCGTATCGGCGCTGCTCAGCTCCAGCGTCCCCTTCGAGACGTTGGCGGGTTCGGTGGGCGCGGCACCTGAGGGCTTCGTTTCGAGCGATTTTTTTTCGAGGAGCTCAAGCCGTTTACTGAGTTCTTCGATCTGTTTGCGGATTTCGGCGATTTCGTCGTTGGCCCCAAGTGTCCCGCAGACGATCAGCAGCGATGCGAGTTTTTTCATGGTTTGGCCTTTACGTCGGCATGACACGCCGCACAGGTTTTTTCCAGACTCCCGAACGCCCCGGAGAGTTTTTCGGTCTCGTACCGCTGCGCAATCGTATCGAGCCGGCGGGCATGTTCGCGCAATTCCCCGGCGTAGGCGAGGTATTTGCTTTTTTGGAGGGGGCTGATTTTCCCTTCTTGCGCTTCGAGGTCAAACTTCCGCTCCAGCCCCGAGGCCGCCGCGACGAGGTCCGAAGCGAGGCGATGGGCGTACCGGATGCGGATCTCGTCTTTTTGAAGTTCGCTGTTGTAGTTATCCAAAAGATCGGCGTTAAGCTGGCGCATCAGCTTCTTGATCCCCTCGCTCTGGGAGCCGTGTCCCTGTGGAAGGGGGGCTGACGCGCACCCGCCCAGCAACGCAACCAGCCCCAGTGCCGCCACCCAGCTCTTCTTTTTCATCATCGCTCCTCATAAAGACATATCACCGAAAATAAGATACAATAATTTTACCCAACTTCAAAGGATTCGCATGCAGATTGCCCTCATCATTCTCGGGGTGCTCGCCCTCATCGCCGTCTTGATGTACAACTCCCTCATCGGCAAAAAAAATCAGGTCGAAAACATCTTCGCCGGCGTCGACGCCGTCCTCAAAAAACGCTTCGATCTCATCCCCAACCTCGTCGCTTCGGTCGAACGGTACATGGAACACGAAAAAGAGACGCTCCAAAAGGTGACCGAGCTGCGCGCCCAGGCGATGAAGCCGGGGCTCAGCGATGAAGCCAAAATTTCCCTCGACGCCAAACTCACCGCCGCGCTGGGCTCCATCACCGTCGCGATGGAGGCTTACCCCGATCTGAAAGCCAACGAAAACGTCATGCACCTCCAGCGTTCCCTTTCCGAAATCGAAGAACAGATCTCCGCCGCACGCCGCGCCTACAACCAGGCGGTCACCGATCTGAACAATGCCATCGAGATGTTCCCGACCAACCTGATGGCGGGATGGATGAAACTGCAACGTCGTGCGGTATTTGAAATTACCCTCAGCGAGCGCCAGAACGTCAACGTCCACGATCTCTTCAGCCGTTCATGAAAAGCGCCTCCGAACTGACCGACTTTTATTACCGGGAGCTCTACCCCTCCCTGAGCGAGCTCGAAGCGACCCGAAAAGAGATTCTCTCCCGGCTCAAGCTCTACGGCGGGATGGGAATCGTCGCATTTTTCATCGCCCTCGCCTGGATGGGGAAAATGTTTGGCCTCCTTCATCCGGCGATGATGGCGGTGGTTATCGGTTTTATCGCCCTGGGCTCCATCATCTACCGGTCGATGGTATCGGGGTACGCCAGAGATTTCAAAGAGCGGATCATCACCCCCCTGATCCATGCGATCGATCCCCACCTCCTCTACAATCCCGGTTTCACCGTTTCACAGCACCTGTTCGAGCGCAGCGACCTCTTCAAACGTTCCATCGACCGCTACAGCGGCAACGACTACGTCAAAGGCTCCATCGAGGGGGTCCCCCTGGAGTTTTCCGACGTCCATGCCGAATACCAGACCCGCGATTCCAAGGGGCGGACCCAGTGGCACACCCTCTTTCGCGGCCTCTTCCTCGTCGCCGAATTCAACAAACACTTCAGCGCCAAGACGGTGATCCTCCCCGACCACGCCGAAAAAACCTTTGGCTCCCTGATCGGGGGATGGTTTCAGTCAAAAAACTTCAGCCGCGACGACCTGATCCGCATGGACGACCCCGAATTCGAAAAAACGTTCGTCGTCTACGGAAACGACCCCATCGAAACGCGCTACATCCTGACCCACTCGATGATGAAACGGCTCCTCGATTTCCAGCGCCGCCTCTCCCACCCGCTGTTCGTCTCGTTCGTCCACAACCACATCCACGTCGCGATCGGTACCGGGAAAGACCTCTTCGAACCGGCCGTCTTTACCTCACTGCTCGATTACAAACAGGCGATGGAGTACGTCAATACCCTCAAAAATACGATTGGACTGGTGGAGGAGCTGAAACTGAACGAGAAGTTGTGGAGCAAAACGTGATCCCTCCTCACCGCTCCCGGATATGAAATTCCACCCGGTCGCGGGGAAGCTCTTGTTTTTTTACCATGTCGAAAACCCCCTCCACCTCATCCGCACGGACCCCGTTGTATCCCCCGATCGATCCCGCCGTCCCCGTCGTCTCGGCAAAATAGTACTTTTTCCCCTCGATCAAAAGGTAGGACAACGGCTCTAAGGCAACTTCGGGGTCCTCCAGGTGGACCGCCAGGAATCCGTGGTCTTTGGTCGTGACCAACACGCACGGATACCCCCTGTGGAGCAACAGCGATGCGAGGAGAAACGCCTTTTCGTCGCAATCTCCCCCGTTTTGGTTGATGACGTCCGAGGGGGTTCGGCTCTGCGTACTCTCCTTGTAGGGGATGTTCAGCACGTACCGATAGGCACGGTCCACTTCGCAGTACGCCTTCCCCTCGCACCCTCTCGAAAGCATCTGCGAGATCGATTTCATCTCGCCGTTTTCGTACACGTCGTATTGGAAAAAACGGCCGTGGATCTTGACCTTTCCCGTTCTTGCGCAATACGCTTCATCGGTTTCGGGAAGGATTTGCGAACGCTCGTAAATGCCGTAAGCGGCGAGCGCCGCCAGCGAATACAGCAGAACCCGCGAAATGAGCGCTTTTTTCACCCCCCGATCTCCCGAACGGAGCGTCCCAGCACGTTCGCAAGCCGTTCCAGCCGCTCCCGTGTCCCCTGTATCCGAAACGTCGCTCCATCAATCCCGAACGTTTTGTCCAATATCCGGACCCCGTTTTGGGCGCATTCGTATTCCACCACGCTGATACGGGAGTAATCGGTTTCGATCGTTTTCTCGAAAAGCTTTTCGTACGCCGACAGCTCGGCCTCCTCGACCGCCGCGTTCGCCGCATCGGCATAGGCGCGCACCAGCCCCCCCGGCCCCAGCTTCGTCCCGCCGAAATAGCGCACCGTGATGATGGCGGCGTTGATCAGATCATGCCCCTGCAGTACGGCCAGCGTCGGTTTCCCCGACGTCCCCCGCGGTTCCCCGTCGTCGCTGGACGATTCGACGATCTGGTCGAATTCGTTGAGGGCGCGCGAAGCGCTCACCCAGTGGACCGCCTTGGGATGTTCGCCCCTCAGCCGCGCCATGGTGCTCTCAAACATCGACACGGGGATCAGGTGAGCCATAAATTTAGACCCTTTCACCTCGATCGAACCGACATATAGCTGCTCTACCGTTTTCATGGCGCTATTATAAGCTATAATTCCCCATTTATTTTCGGAGTCCTCATGATCGATTTTTTGATGAGCGGATACGGCCTGGGCACGATGGGGCTGGTCGGGATCATCCTCTTTCTCGTCTACCTCAAACTGATGAAATGGGTATTCAAAGTCGCCTTTTTCGGCATCTTCGCCCTCGCGGCTTTCTGGTATTTCAACCCGCCGACGCTAGGGTGATGTCTCCCCAGACTTCCCTCCTTCGCTGGTACGCGCGCGACGGCCGCCACGACCTGCCGTGGCGCTGTACCGACAATCCCTATCATATCTACCTCAGCGAGATCATGCTCCAGCAAACCCAGGTCAAAACGGTACTGGAGCGGTTCTACTTCCCCTTCCTGGAACGCTTTCCGACTCTGCGCGACGTTGCCGAAGCCGACCTCGACGACGTCCTGAAAAAATGGGAAGGATTAGGCTACTACACCCGGGCGCGAAACCTCCATGCCGCGGCACGCACGTGCGGGGGCATCCTCCCCACCACCGCCGAGGCGCTTATGAAACTCAGCGGCATCGGGCGTTCCACCGCCCACGCGATTGCGGCGTTCGCCTACCGCGAGCCGCTCCCCATCCTCGATGCCAACGTCAAGCGGATTTTGCACCGCTATTTTGCCCTCAAAGAACGCAACGAAAAAAAGCTGTGGGAATACGCCTACCGCCTCTTCGATCCGTCCCACCCGTTCGAGTTCAACCAGGCGATGATGGATGTGGGGGCCATGATCTGCACCGCTAAAAATCCCCGCTGTTCCATCTGCCCGTTCGAATCGTGGTGCGAGGGGAAAAACGATCCCCTCGCCTACCCCCCTCCCCAATCCAGAACGCCCAAACCGGTCCGCGTCCGCAATCTCATCATCCACCGCCGTAACGGCTGTCTGGCCCTTTTTCAGCGTCGGGAGCGTTTTCTGCACGGGCTGTGGGGGCTTTATGAGACCTCCGAAAAGGTCGGCGCGACGTTGCTGGGCCACATCACCCAGCACTATTCGCACTTTACCCTCGAAGCCGACGTCTACCTCAGCGACGAGACATTCGAGGCCGAAGGATTCGAGTGGTTCGACCCCGCCGAAATCGCCGCCCTTCCCCTGAGCCGATCAGACCACAAAGCCATCGCATTGTTAGGATATAATTAGGAAAAAAAAAGGGGGAGATCATGCGTGTCGTATTCCGAAGGGTACGGAACCATTTTTTCAGTGCGTTTCGCGAACTTTTCGTCTACCACCATACGTCGCTGGAGTTTCGGGCCAAGACCTACGCACTCATGATCGCGGGGGCCGAAGAGCCGGTCCACCACTACCTCGAAACCCTCGAAACGATTGCCCGGGAGATCTATGCCGAAACCGACCGTGCCGGGGCGCTGGTCATGACCGTCAAAGAGTACGTCGATTCGGCGTACGCCAAGAAAAAAGGGCACGAACAGATGCTGTTAAACGAGATCATCCAGGAGCTGCGACTGATGCCCCGTTACGCCCTTAAAATCGAACCCGCCCACCTGCGAAAACTCCAGGAGTGCACGCAGGGGTCCGATTCGAAGATTTACCAGGAACGGATCATCGATTTTCTGAGCCAAAAACGGCTGGAACACGAAACCATCAGATATTAAAACGTTCGGGATCAAAAAAAGCGTCGTCGCTGATGTGACCGAACGCCGAGTTGATCGAGACGAACAAATCGGGGTATTTGGCTTCCATCTCATGGAGCATCGTCTTCATGCTCGCCCGCGCGTGCGGCATCTTGACATCAAAACGCATCGACGGGCACGCCTCGTCTCCGATCGTGGGCATCTCGTTCTCCAGCGCGCACGCGGCGAGCTGCCGCTCCCGCAGCTGGATCAGGGGGCGGATCACGATGAGGCCGTTTTCCGCTTTGTACTTCGGGGCCAGCGAGCGGAGATGACCGTTGTAGATCAGGTTCATGAAAAAGCTCTCCGCCGCATCATCGAGATGGTGTCCCAGGGCGACCTTGTTGCACCCGAACTCTTTGGCCGCCGTATAGAGGGCCCCGCGACGCATCCGGGAAAAGAAACTGCAAAACGACGAGTTGTGCCGGATCTTGTCGGCAGCGATCTCGTACGTATTGGTTTCATACACCCGGTGAGGGATACCATGTTCGGCACAATGGGCGATCAGCGCCGAAAGTTCTTCTCCCATCCCGTAGGTTACCGTGACGGCCAGGATCTCGAACCGGAACGGAGCGCGCCGCTGCTGCTCCATCAGGGCATGGACCATCGTGAGGGAGTCTTTCCCCCCGCTGAGCCCCACGAGGATTTTGTCCCCCTCCTCGATCAGGCCGAAACGGGCATTGGTGCGCCCGATCTGGCGCATGATCTTTTTACTGAGTTTAATCGCCAAGACGCTTTACCATTTCGAGGATGAAATCGGCGCTCACTTTGGCCGAGCTTTGGAGGAACGTATCAAAATCCATCCCCGCATCCCCATCCGCGCTGTCGCTGATCGCACGGAGGATGAAAAAGGGGATGCCGAAATTGGCGCAGACGCACGCGACGCTCGCCCCCTCCATCTCCAGCGCGTCGGCACCGAACGTCGAGGCGATCCAGTTTTTGCGCTCCGCGGAGGCAACGAACTGGTCCCCCGTCGCAATCACCCCCTCGTACAGTTCGATTCCCATGTCGATTGCCACTTCCGATGCAAGCGAACGCAGCTGCGGATCGCTCTGGATCATAACGCTCCCCTCGGGAATAAACCCATAAGGATGCCCGAAAGCGGTGATATCGACGTCGTGCTGGCACAGCGCACTCGCCATGACCAGATCGCCGATTTTAAGCTCAGGGCTGATCCCCCCGGCCACACCGCTAAACAGCAGCGCCTCGGCCCCGTAGCGCCCGGCCATGACCGACGCGGTGATCGCGGAGAAAACTTTCCCGATTTTGGAATAGGCGATGACGAGATCGTGCCCGCCGTAGCGGCACTCATAAAACGTATTCCCCGCATGCTCGGTCGCGGCATACGATCCCACCGCTTCGAGGATCGGATCGATCTCTTCGCGCATCGCGCCCATGATGGCTATTTTCATACTTTGCTTTCTCCGTTAAAAGTTTTTCGTGATATAGCGTCCCACCTTCTGGAGACGACGGTTTAACGTGACGGCAGACGTTTGGGACTCCCACAGCCCCATCCGGTGCTCGATCTCCCCATCGGGGGTTACGACGCGGCTGCCGCCCCAGAATCCCAACCCGTCTTCAAACCCGACGCGGTTGACAAACACGACGTAATTGCGACTCAGCAGCGCGGTGGCTTTGAGCAGGGCGTCCCACTGCCCTTCGATCGCCAATCCCTCCTCGCCAAATCCCCGTGCGGGGGAAGCGGCGAGTACATAGACGATTTCCGCGCCCGAAGAGGCGATCGCGTCAATCGTTCCCGCGCGCCACAAATCTTCGCAGACGACCATGACCGCTCTCCCCTGGGGGGTATCAAAAGCCGCAATCGCGTCCCCCGCGGCAAAATAGCGCCCCTCTTCGAACATTCCGTAGGTGGGGAGATGGTTTTTGCGGTGGATATGGACCAACGCTCCGCGCGAAAAATAGAGGGCGGCGTTATAAACTTTTCCACCATCCCACAGCGCGGCCCCGACGACGACGTCGACCCGCGCGCTAGCGTCGGCCAGCGTTTCGAGTTCATCGATCTGCCAGGCGTCTTCAAAAAGCTTGTCCTGCAGCAGGTAGCCGCTGAGGGAGAGTTCGGGAAATACGATGACGTCCGCATCCGCGTTCAGGCCGATCTGCTTCAC
Organism: uncultured Sulfuricurvum sp.; assembly: GCA_964491035.1. Taxonomy (GTDB): domain Bacteria; phylum Campylobacterota; class Campylobacteria; order Campylobacterales; family Sulfurimonadaceae; genus Sulfuricurvum. The sequence continues at coordinate 54,216 of CAZBIR010000003.1, read as the reverse complement.
GATCTCCTCGAGGTTTGTGCGGTTCAATCTCGGCGATGACTGGACAAGGGCAATCTTCATGCGAGGGCTTCACACACCTTCGCCAGCGTCTCCATGTCGGAGATGCCGTACGTCTCGATATCGGGCGCATTACGTTTGTTGAGCCCTTTGAGGACCGCGCCGTTTCCGAATTCGATCATCGCATCGATTTCGCCGGCAATCGCTTCGATCGACTGCTTGTACTTGACCGGTTTGACCAGCTGGTCTTTCAGCAGCGCCACCGCATCGGCTTTCGTTGCATACTTCCCGGTCGTCACGTTCGAGACAACCGGCGCGGCGAACGTGTCGCTGACCATTTTTTCCATCACCTCGGCCAGCGGTTCCTGGGCACTTGCAAGGAGGGGGCAATGGCTGGCGATCGACATGTTCAGCAGCAGCGCCCGTTTCGCACCCGCTTCCTTGAAAACGCTTTCCATCGACTGCAGATCGGCTTTAAGCCCCGCAACGACGAGCTGACCGGCCTGGTTGTAGTTGGCGGGCCACACTTTTTTCCCCTCGCCCTGCGCCTTGGCACACAACTCCTCGACAACCGCATCGTCGAGCCCCAGGATCGCCATCATCCCCGCATCTATCGATTCGCACGCCCCCTGCATCAGGGCACCGCGCTTATGGACGAGCTCGACCGCATCCACGTAATCGATCGCCCCGCTCGCGCACAACGCGCTGAACTCACCCAGCGAGTGTCCCAAAAACATGACCGCATCGGTCGGACATGCCTCCTGGAACAGACGATACGCGATCATCGATACCAGAAGGATGGCGGGCTGGGTATAGGCGGTCTGGTCAAGCTGCTCGTTTGGCTCGAACATCACTCTGGCGAAATCGACGCCGATCCGTTCCCCCGCTTTTTCAAACATTTCCCGCGCAAGCGGACTGTTTTCGTAAAACGATTTTCCCATGCCGATACTTTGGCTCCCCTGGCCGGGGAAGATCATCGCAATTTTTCTGGACATTAATTTTCCTTCGTTTCGAGTTGGTATTCCGAATGCTCGGCAATTTTTTTCCGCAGGGTATTGCGGTTAAGCCCCAGACGTTCAGAGAGCTGGAGCTGCGATTTGAACCGTTTGATCCCCGCGCGGATCAACGGAACTTCGTAAAGGTGCAGGAAGTCGCGGTAATCATTGTTCCCCCCCAGCCGGTCATGGAGATAATGTTCCATAATTTCCATCAGGTCGCCCTCGCCGATACTGTCGAGGAGATAATGCAAATAGACCTGACGGCGCAGTGAAATCGCGTTTTCGCTCAGGTCGGGGACGAATCCGTTCTTTTCAAACGGCTCGGTTTTTCCGAGCGTCTGCCGGGCTTCCTGAACAAAAGCGTCGATCAGCATCTCGACGTCTTCGCTCCGCTGGGAAAGCGGGGGCAATGCCAGACGGATCGTAAAAATATCTTCGAGCTGGTCTTGCGAATACCGCCCGCCGGCCGTCGCGACGACGCGGGTCCTCTTTTTTTGAAGCGTTTCGATCAACCGCTTGAGGTTGGCGACCTGGTCGAGCCTGCGGATAACCACCTCGCTGTGGGACTCGATCGCATCAAGCAATTCATCGAAACGGTTCGCGTCAATGACGGGGGCATGGGGAAGGATATAGCGGGCGAGGGTCAGTTTCCCGGTCCCCCGTTCTCCGAATATGACGGCGTTGACCCCCAACCCTTTGAGGAGGTTCGCCGTCTTGAACGCTTCGATCGAAGCCGGCGACGCCGTCAGAAAATTAGTGGCATCCACAGCCGTGGTTTCCGCCGCTTCCGCAGCATCCGCCGCTCTCTACTCTGTTTTCTGCGGGGATTCCCGTCATCGCCTCTTCGGCGGAAGCATCACGGACGTTATGGATCGTGACTGTAAACATCAAATCTTTCCCGGCGAGCGGGTGGTTAAAATCGATCACTACCGCATCGTCTTTGATATCTTTGACGATGACCTGCACGGTACCGCCGTCTTCACCCTGGCCATAGAGGGTCATCCCGACGTTCAGATCGATTCCGGCGAACTGCTCGCGCGGAAGCTCCTGCTGCGCTTCAGGATTGTAGTCGCCGTATGCATCGGCCGCTTTGACGAGAACGTCTCCTTTGTCACCGATGTTCATGTGGGCGATTCCCGCTTCGAGACCGGGGATGATCTGCCCTTTTCCGAACATGAATACCAGCGGGTGGCCGCCTACGTTGCTGTCTACGACCGTAGCGCCGTCGCGTACTTCGTACTCCAGCGATACGATTTGATTCGTTTCAATTGCCATGAAATAGCCTTCTGTTAAGATGGTGCGATTTTAGCACATTTACCTATAGCGATGCTGAAACCGGGGCAATACCTATTTGAGCTTAGCCAACCGTTCCTGTGCCTCTTTGGCCGCACCGCTGCCGCCGTATTTTGAGACCGTCGCCTGATAAAACGCCCTGGCCGTCGCGGTATCTCCGTTTTTTTCCATCGAAATACCCGAGTGGAGGAGCAGCGTCGGCATATACAGCGCTTTTTCGTTACGGGCCGCACTCTCTTTATAGGCGGCGACCGCTTCTTTGTACGACTTGCGTTCAAAATGGGTCTCGCCGATCATGTAGTAGGCTTCGGCCGTTTTATGCTTTTTGTTGATCAGCTGCTCGTACAATACCTGGGCCTCGGCGTATTTTTTTTCACCGAACAGCCGGGCCGCCTCTTTTTCGATCGACGCGGGATCGCTCTTGAGCGATACGGATGTCGCTTTCGGAGCCGGGACATTAACTTTCAGCTGCGCAATCAGCGCCGAAAACTGCTCTTTGCTCACGTAGTTCGCGTTGATCCCGTCCACAACGACGGAGAGTTCTTCGAGCAGGGACTGGAACTTCGCGATGTTGTCGCTGTTCGCGGCTACCTGTTTTTGGAGCGCTTCGATCTGCACCGTCGTGTTCTCGTCGCTGTTTTTTTCACCCAGCCGGGCGATTGCAAGCTTGTGTTCGCTGTTGGTTTCGACCAGCCCTTCCACGATCGTCTGTAAACCGTCCAGCCGCTCGGCGACCGTCTCGACTTTCGCCGTTTGAACGTTGTGCTTTTTGACGACACTCTGGATCTCTTTGCGATTTTCAAGGATCAGTTTTTCTTCGTTGGTAAGACCGTAAGGATTGGGGTTGTTCAGATCGCCCGCCCCGAAAACCGAAGGTTCCGAAGCGAGTGCAGAGAGAGAAAAAAGGGTTAAAAATGCGACAGACGTACGCATTTAGGGAAGTTTGAATTCAACACGACGATTTTTTTGCCAGCACTCGGGAGTTTTCTCCAGACATACCGGGTTGCTCTCGCCGAAACTGACCATCGTGATCGAATCGGGGTTCATACCGTCGTTTACCAGTGCGGTTTTCACCGTATTGGCCCGTTTGAGTCCCAACGCGTAGTTGTACTCGTCGCTTCCGAACTCGTCGCAGTTTCCTTCGAGTTTGACAGTTTTACCTTTCAGCAGCGCGCTGTTGCTTTTCATCGGCGCTTCCATATCCTCACGGATATTGAACTTGTCGTAGTCGAACAGGATATTAGCCAGTCCTCCCTCCGAACCGTTGGTTCCCGCAGAGGCGGAAGCATCCGTCGAACTTGCATTGGTGATCGGAGCGATCACTGCGCTGCTGTCGGTCCCTGTCGTTGCTGAAGCGGATGAACCCGCCGTACCTGTTGTCGCCGAAGCGGATGAAGCAGCCGTGGCGTCGATCGCCGGTTCCTTGCTGCTACATCCGCTCAATACCAACAGTGCTACCGTGGCACTGATCAAAGCTGCATTTTTCATCATGCTTTCACCTCATATTTCGAAATATCGTTATGGTACCGAAAAAACGGTTAACTTACCAGTCGATTGACTGTATTCTCCCTATTTTCAACGGAAAGGCAAAGCTTTTGTTGACGCTGAGGCGGATCACGCCGACCGAACTGCGCGAACCTTCCTGCTTGATGAACAGTACCGCTTCCCCGTCCGGAGAAAAGCGGGGGAAATCGTTTTCGCCGCTGGCGGTGAGGCGCTTGACGTTCCCCGTATTCATGGAAAGCAGATGGAGATTGAAACTGTTTCCCGCATAGGTTGCACTGTTTTCCCGCGCCTTGTAGACGAGGAGATTTTTGTAGGAGCTGAGCGAGGAGTTGTTTTTCCCCTGGTACACCAGCTGGCTCACCCCGCTGCCGTTGATTTTTTTGGAGAAGACGTTGGGATAGCCCAGACGGTTGGAGACAAACGCGACCGAATCGTCTCCCAGAAACTGGCCGTTGACGTCGATCCCCGAATAATCGGTGATACGCGTTTTTCCGCGGCTTAGGGTGTCGTAGAGATAGATGTCGGGCTGCCCCTCGGGAGCCAGGGTCAGCAGGATACGCCGTGCATCTTCGCTGACGTCCGAACAAACCGCCATCCCGTCGGAGCTGATGATTTTTTCTTTTTGCCCGCTGCCCAGGTTCATTTTATAAACGGTGGGTCTGAAATCCCCCAGCGACGTATAATAGAGGTCCGTCTGCTCGCGGTTGGCCCATTTGGCAAAACCGTACAGCCCTCCGCTGAGGATCACCTTCTGATAGGAGAGGGTATAATCGGCGGCCACGATTTCGGAGCGGCGCGGCGACGTGAGACGGACGAAGAGGACCTTGCGTTTGATCCACTCCATCGGGGCTCCCCCCATTTTCGCGTTGATGTCGTACGCCACCGAGTGGGCTAGGAAAACCATCATCTCCGACTGTTTCAGCACGTATGTCTTTTCAAACAGGCTTGCGCCGTTGTGCAGAAGCCGTATGTCGGCTTTGATCCCCTCAGGACCGATCGCTCCGAGGCGATACCGCAGAACATACTGGGCATCTTTGTGCAGCGGCGAGGGGGAAAGAGAATCATAGGGGGCGGCTGCATAGCTCTCATCCACCTCAAAAAGGGACACCACTTCCATATCCGCAGCGAGCATTTTTGCCATTTTCCGGCTCGTATCGTCGGGCGCCGCACTGCCGTCCTCGATGGCCAGTTTGGGGAGCGACCCCACTCCCTTGACCACTTCAATCGTCGCATCCGTTCCCCAAAGCAGGGAGACAAAGGCTGCCAAAACCAGTACAATTCTCAAATGATCACTCCTTGGGCATCAGTATAACTTCGATATGGGCTTCGCGGTTTTCGGGATGGTTGGGGAAAACAACCGTTTCCAACCGCTCTTTGAGCCAGTCCACTTCCTGGTTCAGCGACGGATTGGAAGAATAGGCCATTACACGAAACGACAACAGCTTCCCTTCCGCACTGATCCTGATCCGGACCCGAACCGCCTGCCCCTGTGAGCCGGCAGGGGGATGGAAATGGGTATAAACGAGACCTTGAATCTTAGCATGGTATTCGTTAACGACGGGGCCTGTCGATCCCCCCTGAACCACCATTTTCATCCCCGGACGGGAAAGTTCGATGTTTTTGACCCGGTCGGTGAAGCGCTGCTTTTCAGTCGGCGTCGAAAGCTCTTTTTCGAGTGCGGCGAGAGCTTCATTGCGTTTGGTGGATTCTTGCGGCTTCTTCGGCTCGTTTTTGGGCTTGACCTGCGAAAACAGGTCGGAGATTTCGGGAACCGGCTCCGCTTTTTGCGGTTTTGTCTCTTCGACAGCTTCGGTTTTAGGTTCGGGCTCTGCCGCGGGGGGAGGTGTTTGAGGCGACTGAGGCTGCGCCTGCGGCGTCTCATCACTCAGAGCTACCGATATCGACACCGTATCGCTCCGAACCATCGCGAACTGCTCGATCCTGGTGGACGAGAGAAGAGAATAGCCGACCAGCAAAACAAGCAGTGCAAAAAAGGAGAGCGATATCAGGCCGCTTATGAAAAAGAAGCGTTCTTTGGTTGAATCCATTTTACAGCATCCCCATCGGAAACTTTGAAATGATTTCAGCCGGCGGTGGCAAGGGAGACTTCGCGAAAACCGGAACGTTTGACGGTGGAGAGGACCGACATCACCTCTCCATACCCAAGACTCTCATCGGCACTGATCATAACGGTCGCCTCAGTATCAAGGGTCTGCGCGTAGCGGTAGAAGTTATCAGCAAACGTCTCACGTTCAAACGTCTCCTTGTTCACTTTGACCGTCCCCTCTTTGGTAATCGTAATATTGACGGGAGGGATTTTCGAGAGCTCTTTTTGGGCTGACCCTTTGGGAAGGCGGATCAGCTCTTCATACACGATATTAGGAGAGATGACCATCAAGATGGCCAGAAGAACCAGCATGACATCAACCAGCGGGGTGATGTTGAGTTCCGGCTTTTCATCCCAATCGAACATGATCTACTGCTCTTTCGAGAGGAGCGCATCCCCCTGCATCCGGATAAGACCGGAGAGTTCGTACGCCTTGCGTTTGAGGATCTGATGGTAGGTATACGCGAAGATTGCGACAAAAATTCCCGATGCCGTAGCCACCAACGCATCCGAAACCCCCGCAGCAATGATACTCATCGTCCCGCTTGCCTGCCCGATATGGTCAAAGGTATCCAGGATCGAAACAACGGTCCCGAACAGGCCAATGAACGGGGTAGTCGAGGCGACTACCGACAGGAACATCAACCCCTTGGTCGCTTCTTTGGTGGAAGCGTAGGAAGCCAGGTCAAAAAGAGCCTTGGACAGATGCGACGTTTTCGTAAAATGGCTAAGGTAAGCGTATTCGGAAATTTTGCTTTGTCCCATAAGGAGCGATTCGAGAGACTGGTTTTCCGTCCCGATCCACTGATTAAGAGAAAAATAACGGTAAAAAAAGACCCAGTTGGTTGCGATGAAATAAAGAGAAAGGACCAGTAACACACCAAGTGTTACCGGATGACTTTTGTCGTAGAAGTCGGCAAATGTCTGAAACATATCGTTTTAGACGAGGTGATGTGCAGCAGATTCGATACGGGCAGATACCGACGCGATCATCGCATTCGAATCGGCCACGCTGCTGATGAGAGATTTCGCTTCATCCAGCGCTTTGGCAATATCCCCTTCGCTTTCGCCGCGAATGGCGACGGCACCGTCGACCAGAACAACCACTTTATTGTGGGTAATCTGGACAACGCCCCAGTTAACGACGATCGACTCGGTTTTGCCGTTCTCTTTTTGGATATCGAGAACCCCTGCCTGGAGCAGGGTTGTCAAAGAGACGTGTTCGGGGAGAACGCCGAATTCTCCCTCTTCACCCGGAAGGGTGACGCTTTTGGCAGGTCCGTTGTAGATAGGACCGCTGGGCGTAAGCACTTCTAGTTGGAGTGTTTCCATAGTGTTTCCTTATAAGGCGAGAAGCAATTACTTGCTTTTCATTTTGGCCGCTTTTTCAATCGCCTCGTTCATGTCGCCGACCATATAGAAAGCACTTTCTGGCAGGTGGTCGTATTCACCTTCAAGAATCCCTTTGAACCCTTTGATGGTGTCTTCAAGCTTAACATATTTACCGGGAGCGCCGGTAAATACTTCCGCAACGTGGAAAGGCTGAGAAAGGAATTTCTCAATTTTACGCGCACGTTCAACGGTCGCTTTATCATCTTCGGAAAGTTCGTCCATACCAAGAATCGCGATGATATCCTGAAGGTCTTTGTATTTCTGAAGTGTTTTTTGAACACCGCGGGCAACACCATAGTGCTCTTCACCGATAATTTGCGGATCAAGCAGGCGCGATGTTGAATCGAGCGGGTCAACCGCTGGATAGATCCCTTTCTCGGCGATTTTACGGTTAAGAACCGTCGTCGCGTCGAGGTGGGCGAATACCGATGCCGGAGCCGGGTCAGTAAGGTCATCCGCAGGGACGTAAACAGCCTGAACCGAAGTGATCGAACCTTTTTTGGTTGATGTAATACGATCCTGGAGCGCACCCATCTCGCGGGCAAGCGTCGGCTGATAACCTACCGCTGAGGGGATACGTCCAAGAAGCGCAGACATTTCCGCACCCGACTGGGCGAAACGGAAAATATTGTCGATGAACATAAGAACGTCGAGTCCTTTGACGTCACGGAAATATTCCGCCATCGTAAGACCGGTAAGAGCGATACGGTTACGTGCTCCCGGTGGCTCAGACATCTGGCCGTAGCACAGGGCAACTTTGTCCAGAACGTTCGATTCTTTCATCTCGTGGTACAGGTCGTTACCTTCACGGGTACGCTCACCGACACCGGCGAATACCGAATAACCGCTGTGAGCCATCGCAACGTTGTTGATCAGCTCCATGATGATAACGGTTTTACCGACACCGGCACCACCGAACAGACCGACTTTACCACCTTTACCGTACGGAGCAAGGAGGTCAACGACTTTGATCCCTGTTTCGAACATTTCGGTTTTCGTGCTCTGGTCAACCAGTGCGGGAGGATCACGGTGGATCGACCACTGATCGCTTCCTTTAACCGCTTCGCCGCCGTCGATCGGATCACCGACAACGTTGAAGATACGTCCGAGGACTTCTTCACCTACGGGAACTTTAATAGGAGCGCCTGTCGCTTTCGCAGCCATACCGCGGACAAGACCTTCTGACATGTCCATCGCGATAGTGCGGACACGTCCGTTGCCGAGGTGTGCGGCAACTTCCAGCACGAGACGGAATTCCGTCCCTTCAACATTTACATTTACTTCGATCGCTTCGTTGATCGTAGGAAGATATCCTTCGAAATCAACGTCAACAACCGGTCCAATTACTTGAGCAATTTTACCAATCATTCTTTCCTCCATAATTACTTCATCGACTCGACGCCGCTGATAATCTCGATAAGTTCGGTCGTGATCGCTTCCTGCCGCGCTTTGTTAAACTTGACTTTAAGCGATTTAACCATCTCTTTTGCATTGTTTGTCGCTGCATCCATTGCCTGCATACGGGCGCTGTGTTCCGCCGCAAGCGAGTCGATCAACGCATAATACATGTTGTATTCGGCATATTTTGTCACCAGTGAATCGAGCATTTTCTCTTCGTCCTGGGCTTCCAGTTCAAGCATGGAATCTTGTTCGATGTCACACTGGTATGCCGACACATCCACCGGCAAAACACGGTTGATGTGCAACTGCTGGGTAATCACGTTCAGATAACCGTTGTAGATGATATACACGGCATCGATTTTACCCTCTTTGAAATCGTTAATGGATCGCGTCATGAATTCGCTGGAACGCTGCATGTCGGGGGCGGAACTGAGATTTTTCACTTCATCGAGCATCTCTACTTCGTTGTAGTTGAAAAATTCAATCCCTTTTTTCCCGATACCGCGAAGGCGGATTTTGACTTTTTTATTTTTATATTCAGCCATGACGCGTTTGACCGCTTTAATGGTTTGCATATTGAAACCACCGCACAGACCTTTGTCGGCGGTGACAAAAATAATGTCGATCATTTCGGGCGCATCGTTTTCGATAAAGCAGCGGTTTTCGATGCCGCCGACTTTATTGGATTGGACGCGGGCCGCGATTTCAGCTATCACTTGATTCGTTTTTTGGGCAAACAGACGGGAACGTTTCGCAAGCTCTTCGGCACGGCGAAGTTTCGCCGTCGAAACGAGCTTCATCGCACGCGTGGTTTTCTGCGTGTTCGAAACGCTCTTGATCTGTCTTTGAATCTCTTTCAAGTTAGCCATAAAGATCCTTATTCAGCAACGAAAGTAGATTTAAACTCTTCGAGTGCTTTTTTCATCAGAGCCATAGTCTCGTCGTCGATTTTTGACGAGCTGCGGATGTTTTCAAGAATTTGAGGGTAAGACGCCTCTACGAAGGGGTAAAGATCCGCTTCGAATTTGACAACGGCATTTGCAGAGATATCATCGAGATATCCTTCGTTACCCGCGAAAATAACCAATGCCTGTTTTTCAGCCGAGAGAGGAGAATACGGAGGCTGCTTGAGAACCTCTACCATTCTCTGTCCACGCTCAAGCTGGCGGCGGCTCACTTCATCCAGATCGGATGCAAACTGGGCGAACGCCTGAAGTTCACGGTACTGGGCCAGGTCAAGACGGAGTGTTCCGGCAACCTGTTTGGTCGCTTTGATCTGAGCGGCACCACCTACGCGCGATACCGAAAGACCGACATTGATCGCAGGGCGGATACCCGAGTTGAACAGATCGGTTTCGAGGAAGATCTGACCGTCCGTGATCGAAATAACGTTGGTCGGGATATATGCCGCAACGTCACCCGCCTGCGTTTCGATGATCGGAAGCGCTGTCAATGAACCGGCACCCATCTCGTCGTTGAGTTTCGCTGCACGCTCAAGGAGACGTGAGTGTAGGTAGAAAACGTCACCCGGATACGCTTCACGGCCCGGAGGACGGCGGAGGATCAGTGACATTTCACGGTAAGCTACCGCGTGTTTGGAAAGGTCATCATAAATGATCAGACCGTGGCGTGCGTTGTCACGGAAGTACTCACCCATCGTTACACCGGTATACGGTGCAAGGAACTGCAGAGCCGCCGCTTCAGAAGCGGTAGCCGATACGATGATGGTGTACTCAAGGGCACCGTGCTCTTCAAGACGGCGGATAACCTGAGCAACCGTTGATTCTTTCTGCCCGACCGCAACGTAGATACAGACAACGCCGTTCCCTTTTTGGTTGATGATGGTGTCAAGTGCAACCGTCGTTTTACCGGTCTGGCGGTCACCGATGATCAGCTCACGCTGTCCGCGTCCGATCGGAACGAGGGCGTCGATTGCTTTGATACCGGTTGCCATCGGTTCGTGAACCGATTTACGCGCCATGATTCCGGGGGCTTTTTCTTCTACGAAACGGGTTTCAGTCGTTTCGATCGGCCCTTTGCCATCGATGGGCTCACCGAGGGCGTTAACGACACGTCCGAGGAGGGCATCACCGACCGGTACACGCAAAAGGCGTCCGAGACGTTTTACCGACATTCCCTCGCGAAGTTCTTTCCCTTTTCCGAGTACGACGATACCGACGCTGCTCTCCTCAAGGTTCATCGCCAAACCGCGTGTTCCGTCTTCGAATTCGACCATTTCACCGGCCATGATGTTGTTGAGGCCGTAAACCTGAGCGATTCCGTCTCCGTATGAGACGATTTTCCCGGTTTCGTTAATATCTACGTTAAGTTCGAAATTTTCAATCCGCTCTTTAATAATCGAACTGATTTCGTCTGCTTGTACTTTTGCTACCACTAGTTTCTCCTTTCGCGAGGGTTAAATTGCTTTTAAAATGTGCTCAACGAGTTGAGCGTTGAGGCGGCTTTTCGAGAAATTGATCTCGATGTTCAATTCGTCGACTTCGACACGGATACCGTCGTATTGGGACGGAACGTATTCCAAGCTAATGCTTGCGCCGACTTTGTTCCCGAGATCACGGGCGATCGTCGCGACCGAATCCTGGTCGATCGCGCTATCGCTGTAAATGCGGCCGGTAAACGTCCGCTTGGCACGTGCGATCTCGCGTTTGAGTTCGGATGCGAGCGTCGGAATCAGCTGAAGACGTCCGTTTTCAGCCAGAAGCTTTACCAGATTATTGGCGACGGCGCTGTTGGCGGGAGCAACCATATCCAGAACAAGCTGGGTCTTGGCCGCAGCCGTCACTTCGCTGCTGTTCATGATATGGATGAACTTGTCGTTGTCGAACGACAAGGCGACGCTGTTTAGAAGATCTGAAAGATTTTCCAGACTGTTCTGGTCACACATTTCGATCAACGGGCGCGTATAACGTTTCGCGATGAGTTCATACTGCATTTACGCCACCTTCTTTTTCAAGATTTCGGTCATGGCTTCTTTGCCGAGAGCTTCGCCGCTGCTGTTCATGACGTCGTTCATCACTTCGCTGACTACTTCACGAACCATCTTGCGTTTCTCAAGATCTTTCAATGCTTCGCTTTGTTTCTGGATTACTTCCAGGTCCTGCTCGCACTGTGCCAAAATTTTATCGCTCAAAATTTTGTTCTCTTTTTTAGCCGTTTCGCTCAACTCGTTTGCGAAGCGAACCGCCTCTTCTACCTTGTGTTCAGCCGTCTCTTTCAAACGTTTCGAATCACGAAGGCGCTCCTGAACTTTTTCAAGTTCTTCGGCGATCCCTGCGCTGCGTCCGCTAAAAAAGCTTTTAATCGGTTCTGCCAGTAGGTAATACAAAATACCGGCAAAAATCAGGAAGTTTACCGTTCTTTGTACAATGTCCGTAGACTCCGCCGCACCGGCCTCCGACCCAAACAGATAGGCGCCCAGCATCAATACCGTTACGATAATTTTACCCATGGCGTCCCTCAAATCTGGTTTAGTTTTGCTGATACAGCAGACTGGAATGCAGGAACTTCACCTTGCAGTGTTTCCTTCAACCGCGCACGCTCTTGCGAGAGTGCCTCTTCGAACTTCGTGTACTCAAGTGCCAGTTCAGCACGCTTTGCCTCAATTTTGCTATTTGCCAGCGCTTTGGCCTCAGCAATAACTTTTTCTCTTAATGCCGCAGCTTCCAGTTTGGCATCACTCATAATCTTTTCCGCTTTGGCGTGGAATGCGGCGATTTCGGAATCGTTGCTGCCAACTTGTTCCAAATCGTGTTTAATATCCGCATCCCGTTTTTCCATATAATTGAAAAGAGGATTGTAAAGCAAACTGTTTAGTACGGCAATAAGGACAAGGAAGACAATCAGTGTGCTGCCAAGCAGCATCGGACTTATATCTAACATACCACCTCCTAAAAGTTGCGTGATTATACAACTTATAAATTGAAGGGACAGTTAAACGTCGGGAGATATTAAGAAAGAGTGTCTAAAAATGACTCAATTTGGGAATTATCCGCGAATTCTATGATAAATTTGTCACCTTTGGTGCCACATTTGTATCCAAGCTCGTCGAACCGTTTTTTCAGTGCCGCGAAATCGAGCCGCTGCGGTGCAACCGAAGCGGCGGAAGGTGCCGGCGCCGTTTTGATCTTCTTGACCATCTCCTCGACTTCGCGTACGCTCAGTTTCTGTCCGATGATCGAATCGATCATCAGGGCCTGTTCAGAAGGTTCCAGCCCGACGATCACTTTGGCATGACCGGCACTGATTTTTCCTTCGGCAAGGGCTTTGCGCCCCTTTTCTCCCAACTGAAGGAGGCGAAGGGTATTCGTGATCTGCGTACGACTTTTGTGTACGGTCTGCGACAGCTGATCGTGCGTCAGCTCATGGATCTCGATCAGCTCCTGGTACGCCTGCGCCAAATCGATCGGGTTGAGCTCGTCACGCTGGATATTCTCGATCAGGGCATGCTGGCGCATCTGCTCATCGCTGACGGAGACGACGATCGCCTTGATCGTTTTCGTTTTGGCGAGTTTGCTCGCCCTCAGACGCCGTTCGCCGGCGATCAGGATATAGCCGTCCAGATCTTCTTTAACGACGATGGGCTGCAACAGACCATGCGTTTTGATCGATTCGGAGAGCTCGGAGAGCGATTCGGGATCGAAATGTTTGCGGGGTTGATAAGGGTTCGGGCGTATTTTCGTCAGCGCGATCTCTTCGACACCCCCTTTTTTAGGGAGCTCGTTATCGTATGCCTCTTCAATCTCACTCAGCAATGCACCGAGCCCTCTTCCTAACGCTGACCCTTTCGCCATGCTACTCCTTTTAGGCGATGATGGCGTGGGCCAGTTCCTGGTACGCCACCGAACCGCTCGATTTTACATCATACAAAATGGCCGGTTTCCCGAAACTCGGGGATTCGGCGAGCTTGACGTTTCGCGGGATCACAATAAAATCATCTGTCATCGACTTGAACAGTTTGGCCTGAAAATGCTGTCTCAGGTCGGCAAAAACCTGACGTGAGAGATTGTTCTGCGCACTGTACATCGTCGGCAAAAATCCTTTGATCGTCAGTTTCGGGTTGATGGTTTTACGCACCAGCTTCACCGTGTTCAGAAGCTGTGCGAGCCCTTCGAGGGCGAAAAATTCACACTGGATAGGGATGATTACCGAATTTGAGGCCGAAAGGGCATTGATCGTCATGGGCCCAAGCGCCGGCGGCGAATCAATGATGATGTAATCGTAATCCTCGCGTACCTGTGCGATCGCCCGCTTGAGAATCAGTTCGCGCCCCTTGGCATTACCGGCGTCGTAATACTCTTTTTCCACTCCGACGAGACCGATGTTGGAAGGGGCCAGGAAAAGTTTTGGAAGGCTCGTTTTCAGGATGATTTCGCGAAGTTTTTTCGTACCAATCAATACATGATAGATGTTGAATTCGTAGTTATTCCGATGGTAGCCGAGTGACGTCGTCGCGTTAGCCTGCGGGTCGGCATCAATCAAAAGAACTTTTTTTTCGGCAACCGCCAGGGATGCAGCCAGGTTGACGGCTGTCGTGGTTTTTCCCACTCCACCCTTTTGGTTGGCAATGACTATTACTTCGCTCATCGTAAACTAAATATCCTTTGGCCATCGCACATCAATGAACCGTCTTCTTGCAAGACCGCTTCGCTCATTGCGACTTTTTCGTCTTTATAATGGGTAAAAAATGTTCTGCTGTTGTCAAATTCTAACTGGTATTTACTAAAAATCTGCTTCCATGAAGGCAAATTTTCAAACAGTGTACAATAGTGCCGGGCAACGTCCTCCGGTGCAATCCGGACGTCCGATTTCGCGTATCCCTCGGGGGAGGAAGCGAGGTTGATTCCGATTCCGAAAACGACGTTCTCTCCGACCAGGTTCGTAATCACCCCACCCATTTTTTTCCTTCCGAGATAAAAATCGTTCGGCCATTTGAGCCATACCGCCGATCCCCGCGAGGCGAGCAGCTCTTTCATCAAAAAAGCGGCATAAATCGATGAGGATTCGATTTTCAGATCGGCGGGAAGGTCGCTCCTGGTGATCGCCAACGAAAGAAACAGGTTCCCCTGTTCCCCGATCCATCGGTTCCCTCTTGAGCCTTTTCCCTCCGTCTGAAGCGTCGCGCCGACACAGACCGGCGGCTGTAGCCGCATCGCTCGAAGCTCATCGATCAGATAGGTTTGCGTCGATGAGAGGCGGTCAAACCAGCGTATGTCCACACCCGACCCGTTTGCCGTTAAGATAATCGATGATTGAACTCTCCTGCTTGGAGGGAGCCTGAACGCGAAAGAGACGCAACGATCCTTTGGTGCACTGCACGACAACGCTCTCCTTCTCCACGGCTATAATCGTCCCGGCCGCGCCCGTGCTTGATTCTTCTACGAGTTTCATGGTCTTGATCTTGAGCCCCGATTCGAGGTAGATTCCCGGCCAGGGGGTGTAAGCGCGATAACGGTTGTAGATGTCCCGCGCATCGGCAAAATCGATCAGGCCGTCTGATTTTCGAATTTTTTTGCACAGGGTCGCATCGGTGTCCTTTTGCGGCGTCGCAGTTTTACCATCCCAGTTGCGGATCACGTCGAGTGTCAAGCGGGCTGCCGCTGCGCTGAGCCGTCCGTAAAGCGCGTCAGCCATCTCATCCGCGTCGATATCCAGGGGCTCGATGTGGATAATCGCTCCGGTGTCGAGCCCTTCATCCATCCACATCGCGCTCACCCCGGTCTGAGGATCATTGTTGAGCAGACTTTGCTGTATGGGACTGGCGCCCCGGTAACGCGGAAGAATAGAAGCGTGCAGGTTGACGCACGGAGCGTGTTCCAGCACCGCCTTGGGAAGAATCTGCCCGTAAGCAGCCACGATAATCATGTCGCACGGGATGTTCAAAAGGTCGTTGACGATCCCCTCTTCGCGCAGCCGTTCCGGCTGGATAACGGGGATATGGGCCTTCTGGGCCACCACTTTAACAATCGGCGGCGTCAGAACGGCTTTTCGCCCTACCGGTTTATCAGGCTGGGTGTACACCGCCACGACATCGACGTCATCGGCGGCGATCAGCGCTTCCAGGATTTCAGCCGCATAATCGGGTGTCCCCATAAAAATGACGCGTTTCATCCCTCTTTTCCTTTAAAAAGGGTACCGCCCCGCTGGGTACCTTCGATCAGAAAGCTCCGGATATCGCTCAGGTCGAATCCGCTGGCCAGGAACATCGCGCCCCCCCGCTTGAGCAGAAAATCGGCCGCTTTGAGTTTCGTAACGATTCCCCCGGTCGCGAAACTGTGGTTGGGGTTCACCTCCATCGCAAGTTCTTCGCCCGAGATCGTTTCCACGCGCGATCGGACACGGGCATCGGTGTAAGTACGGGGGTCTTTGTCGTAATAGGCGTCGATGTCGGAGAGAATGACGAGCAGGTCGGCCCCGAAGTGATATGCCGCATAGGCCGAGAGCTGATCGTTATCGCCGAGCACCAGCTCTTCGGTCGCCGTGGCGTCATTCTCGTTGATAATGGGGACAGCGTTGTGTTTGAGCAGGGTTTCGATCGTGTCTTTGGCTTTCTGAGACTCGCCGAGCGTATTGAAATTGGCGGCGGTGACAAGGATCTGGGAGGGGATGATCCCGTGCTGATCAAAAAGTTTGCGGTATTTGTTCATCAGGATCGGCTGCCCGATTGAGGCGAGGGCCTGTTTGTTGGCCAGAATTTTTTTATCCAGTTTGAGTTCGGTATAACCGGCCGCTACGGCTCCCGAAGAGACAAGAATCACTTCGTACCGATTCTTGAGCTCGGCGATCAAATCCACGAGATTTTGCATCCGCTCTTTTGCCAGGCGGTTTTGTTCGCTCAAAACCGCACTGCCGACTTTGACGACGATCCGTTTCATCAGCGCTCCGTAACGATCAGATGGTAAAGGGCGTAGGTAAGGGGTTTGATGTTCAAATGAATCGCCGAAGAGATCGGTGCGACGAAAGCCGGTTTCGCCGGATCGTAAAACTCTTTTTCAAAATGTTCCTGCTCGTAGACGGGGTAATGTTCATCAAATCCGAAACGGCTTTTCACGACGCGCTCCACTCCCAGCATTTCCAGGAATTCGGATGTCTTCTGCACCGCTTCTTCGGGGCTCATCGCATCGGCACGGGTCAGGGCGATCGCATAATTGCGCTCGGAGAGAAGGGGAGAGAATTTTTCCAACTCCGCTTTGAGGGTCTGGTACTGGTACTCCATTTCAAGATAGGAGGCCAGATCGATCATGAACAAAAGGGTTTTCGTCCGCTCGATATGGCGGAGGAATTTGAGTCCGAGCCCTTTTCCTTCCGATGCTCCCCCGATGATTCCGGGTATATCGGCCATGATGTACGAATCGTATTCGCCGATGTTGATCTGTCCCAGTTTGGGGGTCAGGGTCGTGAACTCGTAGTTGGCCACTTCGGGACGGGCATTCGACACCGTCGAAATGAGGGTCGATTTCCCGACGTTCGGAAAGCCGACGAGTCCGACGTCCGCGATCAGTTTGAGATCGAGTTTGACGACCCGGGTCACCCCCGGTTCTCCGGGCTGTGCGTACATGGGGCGCTGGTTGGTCGAAGATTTGAAATGGACGTTGCCCAGTCCCCCTCTTCCCCCTTCCAAAAAGAGCACCTCTTTGCCATCTTCGAGAAGATCGAGCAACACCTCTCCCGTCTCGACATCCACCACCTGCGTACCGGGTGGGACGACGATAACGAGCCGCTTGCCCGATTTTCCGGCCATGTTCGACCCCATCCCCGGCTGCCCTTTTTCGGCTTTTAGGTTTTTGTTCCCCTGGAAGTGGGCGAGCGTGTGGGTGTTATTGTCCACTTTGAAATAGACATCCCCTCCGCGTCCGCCGTCTCCGCCGTTGGGTCCGCCCTGGATGACAAATTTTTCACGGCGGAAAGCGACGCATCCTGCGCCCCCTTTTCCGGATGAAACGGTGAGTTCTACACTATCACTGAACATGGAGGTTCCTTATCTGGCTTAATGCTGTACTTTAGCGATGAAAGCAAACCGTTAAGACAGTAAATTTATTAGGGTTTATGGAAAAAAAAGAGGCCGGACGACAGTCCGGCGTTTTAAAGAAATTTATGCAGCAGGGATAATTGAGACTTGTTTGCGTTTCTTGTCTTTGCGCTCGAACGCAACGACACCGTCTACCAACGCATACAGAGTGTGGTCTTTACCCATACCGATGTTTTTTCCGGGGTGAACTTTTGTACCGCGCTGGCGGATGATGATGTTACCCGCTCTGACGAACTCTCCGCCGTATTTTTTGACACCAAGTCTACGTCCCGCTGAATCGCGGTTATTCTGGGTACTCCCCATCCCTTTCTTGTGAGCCATTGTATTCTCCTCTTAATTTAGGTTCTAAAGTTAATAGAATTTACGCGGCGATTTTCGTAATACGAACGCGCGTGTGGTCTCTACGGAAACCACGTTTAAGCTTGCTGTCTTTACGGCGGCGTTTTTTGTAGATCACGACTTTGCGGTCACGACCTTCATTGATAACTTCTGCAGTGACGACAGCACCCGCGACAAATGGAGTACCGGTTTTGAGTTCGCCGTTGTTGACGGCAAGAACTTCTGTGATTTCGACGGTGGCTTTAGGTTCAAGACCCATTTTGTCGAACAAAAGGATATCACCCTCTTGAACTTTGTACTGTTTTCCGCCGTTTTTGATAATTGCGTACATTACTGTTCCTTACTTTACAAGTCTACAAAAAGTGGCGAATTATAGCCGAACTTTATTTAAGCTTAGATTAAAGCGATCGCATCTATCTCGACAAGCGCATTTTTCGGTAGCGTTTTGACCGCTACGGTCGAGCGGGCCGGTTTATGGTCGCCGAAAGCCGCGGCGTACAGTTCGTTGACCGCTGCGAAATCGTCCATATTATCGAGAAAAATCGTCGTTTTGACCACTTTGTTCAGCGAGCTACCCGCCGCGTCGAGCACCGCGGTGAGATTGGCGAGAACCTGTGCGCATTGTGTTTTGACGTCCCCCTCGACCATTTCGCCGCTGGGCTTAAGGGCGATCTGGCCGGAGGTGAATACCATACCGTTGGCGATCATCGCCTGCGAATAGGGGCCAATGGCCGCCGGAGCGTTGGGAGTTTGCACAATTTGCATCGTTTTCCTTTTATTTTTTGTATTTTCTGAGAGCATCATCCAGGATCGAGCGATAATCCTCGATCGGCCAATACCCCGGCATCGAATGGAGCACCTTTCCGTTCGGATCGAGGAAATAGCTCATCGGAACCATTGTCGCCGTCAGGTTTTTGGGATAAACACTTTTGTCCCGGGTGACGTGGACGGCGGCGAATTTCGAATTGATCTGGTTGATGATTGCTTCGTCTTCGAGGGTCGTCGACTCAAGCTTACGGCACCAGCGGCACTGTTCGGTCGTGATGATGACCAGCATCGGTTTGGACTCTTTTTTCGCTTTGGCCTGCGCTTCGGCAAAACTGTCGCTCCATTTGATGTCCGCACCCATGAGCCACAGGGGTACCATCAGCCATAGGGCAATTTTTTTCATGGCGCTGTCCTTTCGGGTTTTATAAACGTCATTGTAGCAAAAATCTGTGTTATACTCGATGACATGAAAGCGCTACATACCCTCCTGTTTGATGCCATCGGAGAAATCGAGACGCGTATCGTCACGATGCGCCGTGATCTGCATGCCCACCCCGAACTTTCGGGGAAAGAGGAGCGAACCAAATATTTCCTCAAAGGGATTCTCGAAGCCGAGGGGATCGACGTCCGTGAGTTCGAGGAACATTTCGGTCTCATCGCGCAGATCACGACCGATCCTGAGAAACCCTACGTTGCACTGCGGGCCGACATGGATGCCCTCCCGATCGAAGAGCGCAACGATCTGCCTTACGCGTCCCGTGAAGAGGGGGTCATGCACGCGTGCGGACACGATGCCCACACCGCCATCGTACTGGGATGTGCCCTGGCATTCAGCCGGGTCCGGGAACGGTTGGGGGGGAATGTCCGTTTTATCTTCCAGCCCGCCGAGGAAATCCTGGAGGGGGGAAGTTCCCAGATGATCGAAGCCGGATGCCTCGACAACGTCTGCGCCGTTTTCGGCCTGCACGCCTACCCCTATCTCAAAACGGGGCAGATCGGATACAAAAGGGGGGTAATGCTCGCTTCGGCCGATACGTTCGAGATCGAAATTTTCGGCCGAAGCTCCCACGCGGCCCGCCCGCACGAAGGGGTTGACGCGATTCTCGTAACGGCGATGGCGGTCAATTCGCTCAACCACATCGTCTCGCGCCGGATCGATCCTCTCCACCCCGCCGTCATCTCGCTGGGGACGATCGAAGGGGGGCGGGCACCCAACATCATCTGCGATCACGTCCGCCTTGCCGGGACGGTGCGGACGGTCAACCACGACGTCCGGCGCCGGATCCCCGAGATGATGGAGGTTTCAATCCGCGGTATCTGCCAGTCGATGCACGCCGATTACCGCTTTAGCTACGATTTCGGGATCCCCGAACTGCTCAACGACGACGCGATGGTGACCCTCGTGGTAACGGAGGCGGCGGCCATCGTGGGAAAAGAGAACTGCGTCGATCTCGTCGATCCGGTCATGGGGGGAGAAGATTTCAGCCGCTACCTCGAAAAAGTGCCAGGGGCATTTTTCCGCCTCGGAACCTGCAACGAGGCCAAAGGGACCTGCGTCGCCCAGCACAACAGCCGGTTCAACGTCGACGACGACGCCCTCGTGATCGGGATGAAAATCCTCGCGGCGTCGGCACTCAAAGCGATGCCGTGATGGAAACCCCGATTCATGCCGGTGTGCCCGACATTGCGGTACGGAGGTTCATTCCCCTCGACGCAGAGGGGATCACCGCCCTGATCCGCCGCAACTACGGCGAAACCTACCACAAAACTCCGTTTTATGATCCTGAAGCGATTCGAAACGCCAACGACGCGGCCACCATCATCTCGGTCGTGGCCCTCTACTTCGAAACCGTCATCGGCCATTTTGCCCTCTTCCCCTCGGACGTTTCGGCGGTCGGAGAGATCGGAGCAGCGGTCGTCGATCCCGCGTTCAAGCAGCTGGGAATCATGAACCGGATGTTCGACCTTCTCGTTTCGATCGCCCAAGAGCGTAACCTCGCGGCCCTCTACGGCGAAGCAATCATGCTTCACCCTTTCAGCCAACGGGCCAATCTCCGCCACGGCATGACTGAAAGTGCCCTGCTGCTGGGCGAAGTCCCTGCGTCCATCGAGATCGAACACCGCTATAAAGACCCGATGCGCAGCGGGGGGCTTGAGGCTTTTTTGCTGTTTGACAAAACCCCGCGTGCCCTGCGACTCCCGGAGCGTTATACCGGTATCATCACCGAAACCTACCGTCACGCCGGAATCAGTCTTCTCCCCATTGCTCCTGCTTTGCCCGAGCATGATGAAACGCTCCTTCCACGGTACAATCCATTTTTGCAGATCGGGTACCTGGTCTTCGAAGGGGTTCCGGACGAACCCTTATTTGAAAAGGCGATGGAGGATTTACGAGTGCGCCGATGCGACATGATCTATGCGGATATCAACCTGCACCGTATCGAAGCGATCGACGCGTTAATCGGTTTTTTAAATGAACGCCGTTTTTTTTATGCCGGGGTGATGTTCGCCCTCTACGGCGAAGAGGACTATCTCCGGCTACAGTTCAAAAATACGCCGCACGTGGATGAGCACCATCTCGTATGCTATTCCCCCTTTGCCCGGGAGCTTCTTGCCTACATTCTGGAAGATGAGCGGCGGGTGATGGAAAATCCGCTCTAACGTCCGTCGAACGTCCCGATGACATCGGCGAAAACCTCAAAGAGTTTCGTAACCTCTTCGATTGAGGTCCGCTCGTTCGGGGCGTGGATCGTGTCATTCCTGACCCCGAATTCGATGACGTCAATCCCGTATTCGGCGATATAGCGGGCATCGGAGGTCCCCCCTGCCGTCGAGTGTTTGGGGCGGATCCCCGTGATTTTTTCGATCGAGCAGTCCAGTGTCCGGACGATGGGAGTGTTGGCATCGGTGACAAACGGCTTTGCCGACTGGTCGAGCCTGAGGGTGTAGTTCATCTCTTTGAAATAGCGGTGGACGAAGTTTTCGACGTCTTCGATCGTCGTTTTGGTCGAATTACGGACGTTGAACATCAGCTTGAGTTTGCCGGGGGTAACGTTGGTCACCTCCATCCCGGCACGAATATCGGTGACAACGAATTTGCTGGGAGAAAAATACGCATCCCCCTCATCCAGATCGATCCCCGCCATGTGGGGGAGCACCTGCGCAACTTTGTGGATCGGGTTGGTCGCTTTCTCGGGATAGGCGGCATGCCCCTGTTTGCCGTGTTTTTCAATGACACCATTGATCGATCCGCGTCGTCCCACCTTGATGGCATCCCCGAAAACCTCCTCGCAGGTAGGTTCGGCGACGATCGCCGCGTCGGGAAGCATGTTGCGTTCTTTGAGGTATTTGAGCACTTCGAGGGTGCCGTGTTTGGCCGGCCCCTCTTCATCGGACGTAAGCAGCAGCGAGAGTGTCCCGTTGAAAGGGGGTGCCTCCTTGAGCGCCTGGACGAACGCCGCAACCCCGCTTTTCATATCCTGAGCGCCGCGGCCGTAGATGTATCCCTCTTTTTCGGTGGCAATGAACGGATCACTCTCCCAACCTTCCCCGGGGGGAACGACATCAACGTGCCCGGCAAAACACAGGTGAGGCCCCTCGCCGAAACGGCGGTAGGCGAACAGGTTTTTGACCTCGTCATGATCGACCCGGACAAAGGTAAAATCGTCGAGATACCCCTCCAGAAAATCGAAAATCCCCCCATCTTCGGGGGTGACGCTGCGATGTTCGAGCAGCTTTTTAAAAAGTTTGATAACGTCCAATCCCAATCCTTATAACTGCGTCTCGTATTCCAGACGCAAACCTTGCGGCGTCATTATAAGCCCTCTCGGTTTGATTTTGCCTTCAGCGATCGCCCTGCGGTCTTTGTCACACAGCGGGATCAGGCTGGGATGTTCCCTTCCCGCGGGTACTTTCAACGGATTTTTGATGAGCGCGCCGCAGATGACGCACTCGCAGGCACTCACCTCGCGGTAACGCTTAAGATACTCTTTTTGATGCGCCAGTTCGAGGACATCGTACTCTTTGGCCAGCGTTTCGCGCAACCGTCTGGCGTTGTCGAGAAAACGGCGGTCCATATGGAGCGATTCGGCAAATTCCAGTCCATACACGCTGCTCCCCTGCCCCGGTTTGAGAAGGCGGTCGTATACCAGCCGATCCCTTATTTCGTCGTAACGGACCCCAAGATGGAGGCTCACCACCTCACGGATACGGCTGAGTTCGCGAATCATCGAAAGCTGGTGAAGGTGGGTTGTCATTAAAAACATGACCCCCTTGCGGGAAAGCTCGATGATCGTCGATGCGACGATCGCCACCGCCGAGAGGGTTTCGGTTCCGTGGCTGATCTCGTCCCCCAGCACGAGGGAACGGGAGGTGGCACGGCGGAAGATCGTGTTGAGTTCAAGCATCTCGACCCCGAACGTCGAGAGTGATTTTGCGACGTTGTCACGGGAGAGGATACGGGCGTAAACCCCGTCAAAGAGGGAAAACTTCATCGATTTGGCCGGTACGAAAAACCCCGACTGCGCGAGAACGGCGGCGATCCCGATGCTTTTCATCAGAGACGATTTACCGCTCGAATTGATACCGTAAAGCAAAACGCCGCGGATATCCGCTCCATCATGCACCCGCGGATCGAGCATCACCGTCGAAGGATAAGGAAGGTCCAGGTATTCGCGCGTTCCCATCACAATGTCGTTGGGAACGTACGCGATCCCCTGTTCCTCAATCAGCAGGTGCCGAACCCCCATCAGCTGCAAGAACCCGGCCTGCGCCCCCTCAATGATCGTTGGGCGGCTGAGGGCATAGCGCTGGGCGCTGAGGGCCGATCCTACGGCGACGTCGACCCGTGCGATCCAGTCGATCAGCTCGCGCATCCCCGGCGTCTCTTCCCGGATCCATTCGCGGTTTCGGCAGCGGCGGAGAATCTCCTTACCCCTCTTCTCTTCGGGCTCGAACGGGGGCAATAGAGGGACAACCCGGTGCCGTTGCAGATAGGTCGCTGCTTCATGGGCACGCCCGGAAAAAGCGGCAAGTTCGGCAATCCCTTCCTCGGTAATCCGGCCGTTTTGGCACTCCCACCATCGCAGTTCCATATCCCCGATCGTATCGAGGAGCGTCCGCAGAAAAGGTGCATGGGGAGCGACGGCGCTAACGCAGTCGTAGCGGCGGTTGAGCTCGGCGGCGTCCTGAACCGGCAGAAAAAGACGAAACCGCCCCAGCCGTTTTCCCATCGGGGTGGACATGTTCAGCATCAACCTCGAAATCGAAGAACGTAGCGGATCGATAGAACTCACTTCCAGCTGTTCCAGGGCGTTGTTCCCCAGCTCGACGAACCGCTCTGTCGGAAGAATATGCGGCGGAGCGAACGCAACTCCTTCCACCTCCTGTAACTCACGGCACAGCAGTGCCAGCGCCTGCGCGCTCAGGGGACGTTCTTCGAGACTCAGGTGTTCGGTGGGGCGCAGAAGCGAAACCAGTGCAAACGTCTTTTCAAACAGCGCATTCTGCGTCGGTTCGTCAAAACGGCAGGTTTCGTGTCGGTACGCCATCGCCGCGAAATTGCTCTCCACCTCCTCAAAAACCCCGTGCAGCACCGAACCGATGATCACCTGATGGCACCCGATCACAAACAGCAGATGAAGGGCACGGTCTATCGCGGCATAGGGGTGGGCCGGTTCATCGGGGATTTCACACAGCCACCCGCGCATCGGCTCCATCATGGCCACGCCCACCGCGTACCCTCCCTCACGCTTTTCCAGATAAAGGGCTGCGTATGGTTCAATCCCCATGGTTTACCGCCTGCTTTCAGAGAAATTTACGGCCCTCATTATACCTTCACAAGAAAGAATAGAGGCTATTTAACTTAATTTTAGTAACCTTAGGGTTATAATCGTGCACTTACATTACAATCCAAGCTTTAGGAAACATTTACAATGAAACGTCCAACACCGGTGAATGAAGAAGTTTTGTTTGACGGACGGAGCCTGATTTCCGAAACCGATACCAAAGGGATCATCACCTACGTCAATCGCAAGTTTACGGAAATGACCGGCTATACCGCACTCGAAGCGGTGGGGCAGCCTCACAGCCTGCTACGCCATCCCGACATGCCCAAAGCGGGATTCGAAGGAATGTGGAAAATTATCCAGAGCGGAAAAATCTGGGAAGGATACGTCAAAAACCTGCGCAAGGACGGCAAATTTTACTGGGTCGTCGTCCATATCGTCCCCAAACTGGACGAAAACGGGGAGATCGTCGGCTACATCGCGTCGCGGAAAATGCCCGACCGTAACCGCCTCAAAATCATCGAACAGCAATACGCCGAACTTCTCAAAGCCGAAAAAGAGGGCTAAATCTTCGTATCGAGCCACTGACGGCGGCGGTACACCCGCCAGAACCATCCCCCCTTTAAAAACGTCTCCAGGGTCATCGCCACATACACCCAGACGATCCCCCCTCCATAACTCATCACCAGGTAAGAGGGGACAATCCGGAAAACCCACAGCGACAGGATCGAGATCCGCATCGTGGTCCGGGTCGCCCCGGCACCCCGCAATGCACCGCTGAGAACAAACGTCAGCGCCAGCGGAATCTGAGATATCCCCACCAGTCTCAGGTAGAGTGACGCATACTCTACCGTCTCGGGATCACTCGTAAACCAGCGCACCGCCAGTTCCGGGAAAAGCACCAGCAGCACCCCGACACTCCCCATAAACACCATCGCGATCTTGGCACTCAGAATTCCGGCTCGATAGGCATGGTCGTACTGCCGGGCTCCGATAAACTGCCCCGAGAGGGCCATCGCCGCAACCGAAAACCCGAATCCGGGCATAAAGGCCAGCGCCTCGATCCGCAATCCGATCTGATACCCTGCCAGGACTTCGGTGCCGTATGAGGCGATGATGACGACAAACAGTAAAAACGAAGCCGTGCCGATCATCCTCTCCAGCGCGGCGGGAAATCCGATACCGATCATCCGGCGGACATCGGCGTTCATCCAGATCGGATAAATCCCGAGTAGCCGGTTTTTACGCATCAGCAGCCATCCGTAGGCCAGCAGATTGAACCCGTACGCGCACGCCGTCGCATATGCCGCCCCCGCAACCCCCATCGCTTCAAAACCACCGTGGCCGAAAATGAACAGGTAATTGAGCCCCGCATTCAAAAAAGCCGAAAAAATCTTGATCACCAGTGAACTGCGGGTGTCCCCGGCGGCGGAAAGGGCGCTGTACGCGAGGGTATCGAGGAAAATAAATCCCATCGCAAGGCAAAGAATCTGAAAATAACCGCTGCCCAAAGCCCTCACTTCGGCATCCGATCCCATCCATCGGAAAAACTCCTCCGCAAAAAACCATCCGAGCGTTCCCACCACCACGGCACCCCAAAGTGCTATCCATCCCGCAGCGTAAACAACAGCCGACGCCCGGCGAGACCTCCGGCTCCCGATGTAACGGGCGATCAGGGCTCCCGCACCGACGGCATACACGGTCATGACCGCCTGAACAATCATCATCAGCTGCATCGACAGTCCCACCGCCGCGAGTGCCGCCACCCCGAGGGTTCCCACCATCAGCAGATCGATCAGTATCTGGACGATGTCCAGCAGGTGTTTTAACGCGGCGGGAATCGCCAGCCTCAAAACGGTACGGTTCATGGAAGAGGCGTTCAGTTCCGCAGCCTCCGGGAAACCTCCTCCATCGCCCGGAAAAGTTCCTCTTTGGTGTCATAACGCAATTCGACGCGATTGAGGGGGACCTCCCCTACCGGATCAACGTCGCATACGAGCAGATACGCTTCGATACGGATCCGGTCCGCTTTGAGCTCCGCCCACTCGAGCGAAACGGAGGCTTGTTCTCCCCCCGCTTCGATCAGAACCGCAGGGTAGAGCCGGGTCAGTTTTGCCAGGTCGATCCGTCTGTCGCCGCTTTCAAACCAAATTTCACCCCTCATCCGATCTCCTTTAAACTGAAATTCCGCCGTATCCAAAGATAATACAAAGCCGCCAGGGCAAACACCCCCCCCAGTATCAGGGTGATGTTTTCCAACGACATTCCCCATTGGGCGAGAGAACCGATCAGCATCGACGCCGACGCCCCGACCCCGAGAAAAATCATATCGTTGTACGCGATTACCCGGCCGTAATAATCGCTGTGCGTGTGATGCTGCAAAAGCGTATACGTGTACGACCACAGGGTTGTCGTCACGAATCCGACCAATACCGAAGCGGCCATCGACCAGTAAAAACGGTCGATACTGACGGCCCACAGAGAAATCGCCGCCGCTTCGGCCGCCAAAAGCCATACCAGCCGTTCGTTGTTCACCCAGTTTCCCAGGACAACGGGACCGATCACCAACCCCAATGCCCGTGCGGCGTTCAGCAGCCCGATCCCCAGCGACACTGCGATGATATCCGCGTAATAGTGCTTGGCCGCAAGAGCGACCAGTGCATCAAATGCCGTAAAACCGATCACCGCGTGTAACACCATCAGATGCAAAACCACCTTATTCTCCACGATATAGCGCATCGCTTCGCGCATCATCGTCATAAACCGTTCGGGAGCTTGAACGATCCTTTTTTCGAGGTTGACCCCCAGTACGAGTATCAGCACCAGCACAAACAACCCCGCGTCGAGCACGAACGCGGCGGTGACCCCGATCCAGTATACGACCAGACCGCTCAGCGCCATTCCCAGCGTATAGGAAAGCGACCAGATGATCGAATGGATTTCGTTTGCCATCTGCAACGCCTTCCCCTCAAGTATCCGGGGGAGAAGCGACATCTCGACCGTGAAATGGAAACTCGATGCCCCCATCCGGACAAAAACCAGCAGGTACAACAGCCACAGCATCGATACCGAATCGATCGTAACCAGCAAGAGGGTGCAGACGATTTCGATCACGGTCAGAATGATCATCAGCTTTTTCGGATCGACCCGATCGACGATCACCCCGCTCAGGGGAGCCTGAAAAACACCCGGCAGAAAATGGAGCGCCGCCACCAGCGCGATCGTCGCGGCATCGGCACCCATCTGGATCAGAAGCGTATAGATGGCGACGTTGCTGAACCAGGCACCGAAATAGGCAATCAGCTGTATCAGGGAAAGACGGCGAAGCAGCGGCTCGTCACGCAAAAGAGTCCAATAACGTTTCATGAACGCAAGAGTAGCACACCTAACTAAAGTTTTCGAACAATATGACGATTTAGACCCAGCATGATGATTTCGACCTATGAGTAGGAGAGAGAAATGGAGATTTTACAGTCAACCGCAAAAATGCAGCAATCTCACATCGCAACCCCAAAAAGTGGTGGTACGGAGCTGCAAAGCACTCAGAATGTTCAGCAAATGCAAAAAGCTCAGATACAGCAGGACAAAGCTGCCGAAAACCAGACCGAGCAAAAAACTTCGAAAGTGCAGTCGCAAGAGCAGATGGACAAACTGATTGACCAGCTGAACCGCTCACTCGATCCGTTTAACACGTCGCTCCGGTTTGGTTTTGACAATACTTCCGAAGATTTTTACGTCTCGGTTATCGAAACCAAAACGAACCGGATGATCCGCCGTTTCCCGGTGGAAGAAGCGGAGCAGCTTTTGCCCAAAATGCAGGAAGTGAACGGTTTGCTTTTTGATCAAAAAGGATAATTTTTCATCAAACCGCTCTATATACGAAACGGATTTTTAAAGGATAAACAATGAACAATAACCTCGCATACAATACGTATACACAAAACAATATCGGCGTCGAATCACCCGAGAAGCTGGTTCAGATGATGTATGAGGGGATACTCCGTTTCAATATGCAGGCGAAACGTTCGATGGAAAACAGCGACATCGAAAAACGGACCTACTGGATCAACCGTTCCAGCGCCGTCGTGAGCGAGCTGATCAATATCCTCGACTATTCGCAGGGAGATATTGCCCATTATCTTTTCGGACTCTACAACTACCAGCTGCGATTGCTGATGGAGGCCAATCTGACCAATGATGCCACCAAACTTGACGAAGTCAATCAGGTGATCAAAGGGCTGCTTGAAGTATGGAAAGAGAGTACCAATGTGGCTTGATTCTTTCAAACTCGCCTTGATTTTGGAAGAGACCACCACCCTCTCGACCCTGTTGGATCAGATGCCCCGGTTCGAAAATCTCGCCGAAATGGAAGAAGCGGCATTTCTTCTCCAGCAGGCCTATGAACTGACCGAACGGAACAAACACGAAACCGCACATACTCTCAAACAACTCAAAAACACCCTCGAGTTTTTAAAATCGACCCAAAACCTTACAGACTCCTCTCTAAATATCAAACTTTAACGCCACTCTCATCCTTTTTTTGCTAGAATCGCGCTATTCACTCTATTTCCGACCCATAGAAGTCCGGGATCAGTACGTAAGGATGCAGTTATGAAAAAAGAGGTTAAAAAAGTTGTTCTCGCCTATTCGGGCGGATTGGACACCAGCGTTATCTTGAAATGGCTCCAAGATGAGTACAAATGCGAAGTCGTCACGTTTACCGCCGATATCGGACAGGGCGAAGAGGTCGAACCGGCCCGCGCCAAAGCGCTCAGCCTCGGGATCAAACCCGAAAATATCTATATCGAAGACCTGCGCGAAGAGTTCGTTCGCGACTACGTATTCCCAATGTTCCGTGCCAACGCGATTTACGAGGGAGAGTATCTGCTGGGAACATCAATCGCCCGTCCTCTCATCGCCAAACGTCAGGCTGAAATCGCCCGCATTACCGGTGCCGATGCCGTGAGCCACGGTGCTACCGGCAAAGGGAACGACCAGGTCCGCTTCGAAATGGGATACCTTGGGCAGAACAGCTCCCTCACCATCATTGCCCCATGGCGCGAATGGGATCTGAATTCTCGCGAAAAACTCCTTGCCTACGCCGCGGAGCACGGGATCAAAATCGAAATGAGCGGCAAAAAATCACCCTACTCGATGGATGCCAACCTTCTCCACATCTCGTATGAGGGGGGGATTCTCGAAGACCCTGCCGCCGAGCCCGAAGAGAGCATGTGGCGCTGGACGACCTCTCCGGAAAACGCCCCGGATGAACCGGAATACATCGAAATCGGCTATGAAAAAGGGGACCCCGTTAGCCTCAACGGTAAGACCCTCTCTCCGGCCGTCATGCTCGAACAGCTCAACATCATCGCCGGGCGTCACGGAATCGGGCGTGCCGACATCGTCGAAAACCGATACGTCGGGATGAAAAGCCGCGGATGCTACGAAACCCCCGGCGGAACGATCATGCTCCGCGCCCACCGCGCGATCGAGTCGATCACCCTGGATCGCGAAGCAGCCCACCTCAAAGACGAGATGATGCCCCGCTACGCCAAACTGATTTACAACGGCTTCTGGTTCTCTCCGGAGCGCGAAATGCTCCAGGCCGCCATCGACAAAACCCAGGAGAACGTCCGCGGTACCGTCCGATTGAAACTCTACAAAGGTAACGTGATGGTCGTCGGACGCAGTTCGGACGTATCGCTCTTCAACGCAGACTATTGTACGTTCGAAGAAGACGCCGTCTACGACCAGAAAGATGCCGCCGGTTTCATCAAACTCAACGCACTGCGTTTCATCATCGCCGGTAAAGCCCGTAAAAACAAATAAGGAGAACGGATGAGCCAAACGATCAAAAAAATCGATCCCGAATCGGCCGAATTCAGGGCCGAGCTCGAAAAAACGGTTACTTTCACCGATAAAGTATGCGCCCAGTTCGGGTTTGTCTACAATCCCGATCCCGAAATCAATCAGGGGATCCAGTTCGGTCTGACCCGGAACAAACTGATCCACGGCAAACGGTACTGCCCCTGTTTCTTCGTCACGGGCAACAAGGAAGAAGACCGCATCTGCCCCTGTAAACCGGCACTGGAACACGAAATCCCCACAGACGGCGTCTGCCACTGTCAGATTTTCTGTACTCCCGCCTACGCGGCGGCACAGGCCAAATCCGAAGAAATCGAAGCGGTTGTCCACCAGCACTCACGCGGTCTGAGCGCCGAAGAGTGCCAGTTCCTGCTGGAAAAAAGCGACATTGACAGCGACGAGCTGATCGCCCTGATCGAAGCGCGCGAACTGGGAATGGTCCGCTTCAAAATCGTCGACGTCCGCGAATGGATGGAGTGGAAAATGGGACGGATCGCCGCAGCGGACGTCCTCGTACCGACCAGCAGCTTCTTCCAGACCCTTAACGAAGCCTCTATCGCCAAAGACGAACATGTCATCGTTTACTGTCACGTCGGGAGCCGCAGTGCCCACTGTCAGCGTATCCTGACCGACATGGGGTATACGAAAGTTTCCAATCTTGCCCACGGTATCGTCAGCTACGGCGGACCGATCGTACGCGGCTAACCAAGGAGTTTCATGAAAGTACTGTTGACCAAAGACGTCAAAGGGGTCGGCAAAGCCGGTGAGATCAAAGAGGTCGCCGACGGTTACGGCAAAAATTTCCTGATCGGCAAAGGGCTCGCCCTCGCCGCCACCAATGAAGTCCTCAAAAAATACGAAGCGGAACAACGCAAAAAGGCCGCTAACGAGGCGGCCGAAATCGAGCGACTCAACGGTATCAAAGCCCGTCTAGCCGATCTGAAAGTCGTCATTTCCAAAAAACTGGGGAATACGGGCCACCTCTTCGGAGCCGTCACCAAAGATGAAATCGCCGATGCACTCAAAGCTCAGCACGGGATCGAAATCGATAAAAAAGAACTCGATGCCAAGCACGGGATCAAAACGACTGGGCTCCACGAACTCGATCTGAAGCTCGGCCACGGAATCCACGCCACGCTGCACGTTGAAATCAAAGGGGAATGAGATGTTTGACGCCACCACCATACTTGCCTACAGAGGGGAAAACAAAGCCGTCATCGGCGGAGATGGTCAGGTGACGTTCGGGCACACGGTCCTCAAAAACAACGCAACCAAAATCCGTACCCTCCACAACGGGGAGGTACTCGCCGGTTTTGCCGGCTCCACCGCGGATGCCTTTAACCTTTTTGATATGTTCGAGGAACATCTCGCCCACCGCAAAGGCGAACTTATCAAAGCGGTTATCGATTTCTCCAAGGCGTGGCGCAAGGACAAGATTCTCCGCCGCCTGGAAGCGATGATGATCGTCCTTAACCGGGAGCACATCTTTATCCTGACCGGAAACGGTGACGTTGTCGAACCCGAAGACGGCCGCCTTGCCGCCATCGGCAGCGGCGGGAGCTACGCAATTGCCGCAGCACGGGCGCTGAAACTTCATTCCTCGCTGGATGAAGAAGCGCTGATCAAAGAGTCCCTATCAATCGCTGCGGACCTGTGCATCTACACCAACCACAACATCAAAACCCTCACCCTCGGATAAGCGCCATGAACATGACCCCTCAAGAGATCGTCGATTATCTCGATCAGCATATCATCGGACAGACGAATGCCAAAAAAACGATTGCCCTGGCGCTGCGGACCCGCTACCGTCGCCTGCGCCTCGATCCCTCGATCCGCGATGAGATCATGCCCAAAAACATCCTGATGATCGGCTCCACCGGGATAGGGAAAACCGAAATATCCCGCCGTCTGGCCAAACTGATGCAACTGCCGTTCATCAAGGTCGAGGCCAGCAAATACACCGAAGTGGGCTTCGTAGGGCGCGACGTAGAATCGATGGTACGCGATCTGGTGATGACGTCGCTGTCGATGGTCAAAGCCGAGCATAACGAAAACAACGCCGAAGCGATCGAACAATACGTGCTGGACACCATCACCAAAAAGCTCCTTCCCGAACCGTCCCATTTTGCAACGGATGCCAAAAAAGAAGATTACCTCGCGTCCAAAGAACGGATGCGGGAAAAAATCCGAAACGGCGAAATGGACGAACGGCTGATCGAAATCGAGCTTCCCAAAGGGAGCATCGAATTCAACGACACCAACATGCCTCCGGAAATCGCGCGCGTACAGGAATCCTTTTCCAAAATGTTCTCCGTCATGGGTAAAGAAGAGAGCAAGAAAGAGGTGAGCGTCAAAGAGGCACGGGAACTTCTCCGCGCCGAAGCCGCCGAACAGCTCCTCAACCACGACCAGATCAAACGCGAAGCACTCCGCCGGGTCGAGGAGGGGGGAATAATTTTTCTCGACGAAATCGACAAAATCGCCGTCAGTTCCCGTGCCGACGGGCGCAATGACCCCAGCAAAGAGGGAGTTCAGCGGGATCTTCTGCCGATCGTGGAGGGAAGCATCGTCTCGACCAAATTCGGGCCCGTCAAAACCGATCATATCCTCTTCATCGCTGCGGGGGCATTTCACCTGACCAAACCCAGCGATCTGATCCCCGAACTTCAAGGGCGTTTTCCGCTGCGTGTCGAGCTCGAAGCACTGGATGAAGAAGCACTCTACCATATTCTCACCAAACCCAAAAACTCGCTGCTCGAACAGTACAAGGCGCTGCTGGCTACGGAAAACGTCACGCTGGAATTTGACGATAAAGCCATCCGGGCAATGGCCAAATACTCGCAGAAAGCCAACGAAAAAACCGAAGACATCGGGGCCCGGCGCCTTCACACCGTTGTCGAAAAAGTCCTCGAAGAGATCAGTTTCAACGCTCTGGCGTACGAGCACACCACCGTTACGATTTCCGAAGAGACGGTCAACACCATCCTTTCACCCGTCGTCGAGGATACCGACCTCGCGCGCTACATTCTCTAAAAGGAACCCAATGAGCAAAGCCGGATTCGTCGCACTGATAGGACGCCCGAATGCGGGGAAAAGCACCCTGATGAACTGGCTTCTGGGGGAAAAGATCGCCCTGGTCAGCCAAAAGGCCAACGCTACCCGAAGACGTTCCAACGCAATCGTCATGCACGGCGACGATCAGATTATTTTCGTCGATACTCCCGGACTGCATCAGGCCGAAAAACTTCTCAACCAATACATGCTCGAAGAAGCGCTGAAGGCCATCGGAGACTGTGACCTAATCGTTTATCTTGCTCCCGCTTCAGACAAAACAAGCCACTACGAAAAATTCCTGGAACTGAATGCCCAAAAGCGCAAGCACATCATCGTCCTGAGCAAAATCGACCAGGTCTCCCAGGGAGATCTCCTCAAAAAAATAGGTGAATATAACCGCTACAGCGATCGTTTCGAAGCCCTGATACCGATGTCGGTCAACAAAAATGTCGGTAAGAAGGACCTGCTCGACACGATCGTCAAGCATCTGGAAGAATCACCCTACCTTTACGATCCCGACCATCTGACGACGGAGATGATGCGTGACATCTACAAAGAATTCATCCGTGAAGCAATCTTTGAGAACATCAGCGATGAGATTCCGTACGAATCGGATGTCATGATCGATAAAATCGACGAGGATGGCCCCGTTGAACGGATACGGGCCACGATCATCGTAGAAAAAGAGACCCAAAAAGGGATCATTATCGGCAAAGGGGGCGGTGCCATCAAACGGATCGGCCGCAGTGCGCGCGAGAAAATCGAGCGGCTGGCCGGAAAATCCGTTTACCTTGACCTGTTCGTGTCGGTTAAAAAAGGGTGGAGCAGCGATAAAAAATTTTTGAGTGATTTGGGATACGAATGGTAAAAGCAGTCGTCATAGCCTGTCTGGCTTCATCGCTCCTGTTTTCATCCGAAGTGGTTACATTTTACAAAAGCGGGGGAAAAAAGCTGATTGAAAAAGAGACTTTCAACGTCTCATACTGGTCACCGCATCTGTCCAACAAAGATTTGCGGTTCGGTTATTTCGAAAGGGCTTTCAATCTCCTCACCTGCACCAAAGAACGCAACATACTGGAACTCTACACGCCCGACGCGCAAAAACGGTTCTCCCTTAAAAAACGCTACAACGCCCTAACGGGCAAAAATGCGGGAGACAAAATGATCGAGGGAGACCTGAAAACCCCAATCGGAATCTATACATTGACGGAGAAGAAAAAAAATGTCGACCCGTTTTACGGGCCAATGGCATTCGTCACCTCCTATCCCAACCTCTATGACCGGATCCGGGGTAAAAACGGTTCGGGAATCTGGGTACACGGCGTTCCTCTTAGCGGCAGCCGCGAATCGTTCACGCGCGGCTGTATTGCAATCAACAACGACGATTTGATCCAGCTTGACCAGAGTATCAATCCGTCTAATACCCTTTTAATTATCGACTCCGCCCCTAAAAAACCGGTGGATTCGGCTTCCTACTCAGCGATTCTCGCCGGACTGTATCAATGGAAATACGCATGGACCTACAATGACCTGGAAAGCTACCTCTCCTTCTACGATCCTTCATTCAAGCGCTTCGACGGCATGAATTTCAAGAACTTCAAGAATTTCAAGGAACGTATTTTTCTCAAGAATGAAAACAAAACCATTACGTTTAACAATCTCAATATCATCCCCTATCCCGGTGACAAACGAAATCTTTTCCTCGTCACGTTTGACCAGGTCTATTCAAGCGAAAGCCACCGTCATGAAGGGAAAAAATCGTTACTGATTGCTTTACAAGGAGACAAAAGCATCTCTATCCTGACCGAAGAATAACCTCGGATGCATCGATTCTTTCCCCTTATCCTCTCGTTTTCCCTATTGCAGGCGCTCCCTTTTTCTTTTATCAAAAAAGAACAAGGCACTTCCCCCGCTCCCACCCTGCTGGTGATCGGAGGAATTCACGGCAATGAACCGGGAAGCTATTTTGCTACGGCCCTTCTATCGCAATATTACCGCATTACAAAAGGAAATTTATGGATTATTCCCGATCTGAACCGTATCAGTATTCGTGAAAACAACCGCGGAATCCACGGGGATATGAACCGAAAGTTTTCCCGCATCGATCCCAAAGATCCCGATGCGGGTATTGTCAAAGAGGTACAAAGAATCATCACCGAACCCCAGGTCGCCCTTATCCTCAATCTTCACGACGGGCACGGTTTTTATCGGAAAAAATACATGAATACGATCTTTAACCCCAACGCCTGGGGGCAGACCTGCGTCATCGATCAATATCGGCTGGATGCCGACCATCCGTTTGGGAATCTGGATACGATAGCCGCCGATATCAGCCGTTCTTTGAATGAACACTTGATCGAAGAGCACCACCTGTTCGACGTCCGAAATACCAATACCCGGTTTGACGACGAAGCGATGCGCCATTCCCTGACCTTTTTTGCCGTTTCCCACAACAAACCGGCCTTTGCCATCGAAACCAGCAAACACCTCCCATCCCTACCCCAAAAAGTTTTTTACCAGCTCCGTGCCATCGAAGCATATATGCGCCTGATGGGAATTGAGTTTGAGCGTTCTTTTCCTTTTCATCTGGAGGCCATTGACGCGCTGATAGAGTCAAATGGGCATTTAACAATAAACAACACCTTCTATCTGAAATTGGATTATTTAAGAAACAATTTAAGTTTCATTCCGCTACAATCAGATAGAAACGATTTTAAATTTTCCCATCCGTTGGGAACGGTTCAAAAAAACGGCCATCGTTACGATCTTTACATCGCCAACCGAAAAATAGGCTCTTTGTCGCCGGATTATACTTTCCATCAACCGAAACTTGACAAGGTATCAATCGTAGCCGATGGAGAGTTAAAAACAATAGCTGTGGCTACAGATTTTTTTGTAACGGACGATTTTAAAGTTGTTAATCACGATCCCCAAATACGGGTGAACATTATCGGGTTCACCTCAAAAGGGGTCAAAGATGAAAGCAATCTGGTAGTACGGCTAAAGGATCTGGATTCAAATTTCTCCGTCGATAGCCTTCAAAAAAGCTATCGGATCGAGTTTTACCGGGAAAACCGTTTTTGCGGGATGGTCCTTGTACATTTTAAATAGGATAGAGGATGAGTAAAAGCAAACAGCAAACCTATTCAACCATCGTTTCAGCCAATCCTTATAAAGGAGATTGGTACGTTGGTACATTCAACACAATTGCCAAAACCACTTCTCCTTCATTTTCAAAAGAGCAATACGCTGTTTCTTTTCTAAATAC
The DNA here is from genome assembly GCA_964491035.1 of uncultured Sulfuricurvum sp. Lineage (GTDB taxonomy): Bacteria > Campylobacterota > Campylobacteria > Campylobacterales > Sulfurimonadaceae > Sulfuricurvum. The sequence continues at coordinate 17,396 of CAZBIR010000003.1, read as the reverse complement.
AAAAGGATTCATTTCCACCATCGTCGGAATCAGCAAAAACATTCCCGACGATGATGTATACGATGCGTTAGAAACGAAAGTATACGAAGAGCTCGCTTTGGATATGGCGATTGAATACCATATCCGTTATCTTGAGGCGCCGGCAAAGGGGAGTGAAGGAGAGCGATTCTTTCACGTCTTCGTCGTCGATCCACTCACACTGGAACAAGAATACGCGAATGTAATCGAAGAGATCAAATATATTGATCAGATCGTTCCCGTTCCGCTGTTGCTCAAGTCACTCTATGTTAAAGAGATCATCGACTCCTCTGACATACACTGCTTTATCTATTTCCAGGAAAACGATGCTTTTTTCTGTATTTACAGTGAGCAGGAATTCGTTTACGCCAAATCGCTCAAATTCTCCCTGAAACAGATGCATGAGCGATTCTGCGAACTGCTCGGCGAACAGGTATCCCTGGATGGGTTTGAGCAGATGCTGGTTGAAGAGGGGCTGAATACGACAAACCCCGAGTATCAAAAAAATCTCATCAAGCTCTTTGGTGAGATTTTTTTGCACATCAGCGATGTCATGACCTATGCAAAACGGGCTTATGATATTAAAAAGGTGGATGAAATCTTCATCGGAACCGGCGCCGGAAGCGTCAGTGGTCTGGACGAATATGCCCAAACCTACCTGGGAATCAAAGCTGTGCCGTTCGACTTCAATTACGGCTTTAATACCAACGGGGCACGGGTAGACCAGATCCACCAGCTGATGCATCTGTACGGACGGATGGAAGCTGAAGAGCGATACGAATGCAACTTCACTATCTTCCATCGCCCGCCTCCGTTTGCCAAACGCGACAGCGGAAAATTTATCATGGTAACCGCTGCTTCACTGGCGGCTGCCCTCCTCTATCCCGGAGTCTATTGGGGTCTGTCGTATTTTGAAGAGCTGCGCCATGCAATGTTGACCAAAGAATACGAACAGGTTCACATCGAAAAAATGACACGTGAAGCCACCATCAATCTGAAAACGGCCAATAAAAATGCCGCTCAGGCATTGCTGGATGAACAGATGCTGGCCTACAAACAAAAACAGGATACGCTGATACAGGTCCATGATAAAAAAGTCAATTACCCGATGAAAGCCAAAATCATGGCTGACTTTACACGAAGTTTTAATCAATACCGGGTACAGCTCAAAGATGCAGCCTACAACGAAGATGAAAACGGAACGCAAAAAACGTTCACATTCGGTTTGACTTCTTCATCAACCCAAAACATTACGGCACTGCTCAAACATTTGACCGATGCCAAACGGGACAAATATGATTTTAACCTGGAGCTTATTTCCTATAATGATGAGGAAAAATCCTATCTCGGGGAACTGAAGGCGGTGCTCAAATGAAATTCAACATCGAAAACTACCTCTACACGCTAGATCAATCCCTTGGACAGAAAAGTGAACGGGACAAGATGATGCTTTTTGTCATGATCTTCGCTTCACTGTTTGCCATCTCCTATCTTTTTTTCTGGGAGAGCTCTGAAGCCAGTTTCAATGTCTCCCACGAAAAAGCGCTCAAGGTGGAAAATGATCTCAACCTCGACAAAAGCTACCTGGCTTCCAACCCTCCTGAAAAAATCACCCAGATTGAGCAGGAAACGGTCGAGATTGAGCGGCGGCATGCGTTGTATATCCAATACAACGATTACATCAAAAAACAGCTGGAACAGATTTCTTCGCTTTATTACGATGAAAAAGTATGGGGAGCTTATTTGGATTCCGTCTCACGATATGCCCGAAATTACAATGTCAAGCTTGTCAAATTCGGCAATCAGTTGCAAACCGACAACAGCTCTTTCGGACATGTCCTGGATATCGAGATTTCATCGGACGGGCCGTACAAGAACACTCTCAAATTCATAAATGCCCTTGAACAAAGTTTTCTGGTCGTTGATCTGCACGGTTTCAATATGGTCGCCGATGAAAAACTCAAGGGAGATCTGAAAATCTCGGTATGGGGGATTGTAAGACAATGAAAACCTTTCTACTAATCACTACACTTGGGTTGTTATCGCTTGAAGCAGCCATCCCTTCGGCACCCAGAGAACTGCAACCGATGGTTGTTGTCCAGCCTCAAAATGACAAAGAGCTGGCGTGGGTCGATGAGCAGATCCGCGCCATCCTCCCTACAAGGGTAGGAGTTGCGGATGGTTTGATCAATGCATTGAAAGATCCGATGAAACTCAAAAAAGCAGAAGTCCCTCTGAAAAGTGGAAACGGCTTGTTACCTCCGCCGAAACTGGGGAGCAGTATGACTTTGCCTCCCAAAATTGTGGAAGAGCCACTCCGGCTCATGGCGCTGATGAACCAGTCAGCACTCATCAGTGGGAAATGGTACAAAATGGGCCAAAACGTGCGGGAATATAGCGTAAGTGAAATCAAGCCGAGTTCCGTATTGTTAACGGGGAAAAAAGGGCAGAAATTAATTCTTTTTCTGACCAAACCAAACAACAACATCAAAATCACAACGAAATAGGAAAGTATCATGAGATCCGTAATCAAACACCATGCACGAGCATTAATGTTATCCGGTCTGACCGCTGCCCTACTCTCTCCGGCTCTTCATGCCGACTGTACGTATGAGCTGTTCAATATTTCCTCGGTGAAAGGGACAACGGTTGGAGAATTTGTTGACCAGTTGAGTGAAGAGTGCGGCATGAGCGTCATTGTTAGCGATACGGAAGCGGAAAAAATCCTGGCAAAAGGAATGAATAAAACGTTTCTTAAAAACATGACAATAAATGAAGTACTTGATTTGATCATCAAAGAGAATGATCTGCAATATACCCTTCAGAACAATGTCCTAAAAATTTCGTATCTGCAAACGAAAACATATAACATTGACTACATCATTTCCGAACGTTCCGGAACAGGTAATACAAACGTAAGACTTAGCTCTAACAGCGGTACATCCGTTGAAGGCTCCAGCGGTGCGACAGGAACGACCGGGGCCAATGCTTCTTCGGAATCTGGGATCAAAATCACCTCCTCTGACGAAGTACAGTTTTGGACTAATCTCGATAAAGAACTTGAACAGGTACTCAACCGTCCCGAAGATGGATATGTTACAAAATCACCTATGATTAACAAAAGTGCCGGATTAATTACCGTAACGGCTACAGGAAAACAACTAAAAAGGTTGGATGACTATCTCGATAGTCTAGAAAAGAAAATGCAGACACAGGTTTTGATCGATGTCAAAATGTACAGTGTTGTTTTCAGTGATGCCAAATCGACCGGAATCGATTGGTCACAGCTTTACGCACTTCAGAATATCGACCTCGGATTCAATCATATTAGAACACGTAACGTTGAATCCTTTACAGCCGAATCAGAAGGCAATACAAACATTATGTTTCCTATCACAGAAATTGAAGGGGCGCTTCAGCCCTCTTTTCTTGGGCAGACGATTTTCCAAATTGGTGCGAAAGGGAGTCTTAATGAAGTTGTAAAGTTTCTGAAAACGCAGGGTGACGTTTACTCGATTTCAAATCCAAAAATTTTGACCCTTAACAATCAGCCTGCATTGATTACTGCCGGTACAGAATTCTTTTACAAAACCAGAAATACGTCAACGCTGGCTGGAGGGACCACAGGCGAACAAGCAACCACAGAAGTAGTCAGTTCCGTCTTTTCCGGTGTTCTTCTGGATATTACTCCTGAAATCGCCAATGACGGAAGTATTACTCTGAGAATAAATCCATCAATATCCGAAACAGTTAGCCAACTCTCCGCAGATAACTCAACACGCTCTATGCCACCGGACCTTAGCCGTCGTCAGCTTTCATCAGTTATTACCGTTCAGGACGGCAACCGTGTCATTATGGGTGGTCTGATCAACACTAAAAACGTCAATGATGAAAACAAGGTTCCTTTATTAGGAGATATTCCTGTTCTTGGGCATCTCTTTAAACGTGAAGGAATGAGTAAAAAAACAGAAGAAATCGTCATTATTATCGAACCGCATATCGTCAAAAAAGAGACGAATAAACTCTCACTTGGCGATCTTGGATATACTCGGCTCGGGCAGAAAATAGATGAGACGGCTAAAGAGGAAACCAAATAAGGAATGGTGGAAAATTCCCTTTTTTCAAAACCGCGTGATCTTTTCCTGGATGTAGTCAATGCAAAAGATTACATCCAGATTGACAGCGTTTCGCAGATGTACCAATCGTTGAAAAATTCCGTCGAAAAACCGTTGAAGATGATCCTCCTTTACGGCAAACCGGGTACGGGAAAGAGTATGCTTCTTAATAAGCTGCATCATGACCTTTCCAAACATCAAAAAGTCTTTATGATCGCGACTCCGATCGTGGATGAGGAGGATTTTTTGCGTATTCTTGCCCAAAATATTTTCGGTCATGCTCCAAGAGAAGCAATGACGCTGAGCCGATTCCTGGAAATTGCCCAGGCTTTGTCGTTGCCGAACATACCGATCGTTTTGCTCGATGAAGCCCAGCTTTATTCCCCGTCCTTGATGGAGAAAATCCGTCTCATTTCTGATGCACGTGCCGTAAAATTCGTCATTACGCTCCATAAAACCGATAAAGAAGATATTATCGCCAAAGAACATTTTCAGACACGCATCTGGGAAAGTATCGAGCTCCAAAATGCCACTTCCGAAGAGTTAAAAGTGTATGTCCAGAAAAAACTCCTCAAATCAAACTGTTTTGACGTCGCAAATATGTTCAATGACAAAAACATGAAGCTGATCACGACACTCACTCGCGGAAACTATCGGGAAACCAATAAACTTTTATTTTCCCTGTTCACCCTCTATTGCTGGTATGAAGAACATCGCCCCGAAGCCATACGTTATAATGCCATCAAACCCAAGTGGATTGAAATGGCCGCGATCCATACAGGACTGCTGCGTGCTTGACGTCAAAGATTTGGAACGCCGCTGGATCAAATACAAAATCAAGCGCTACTTGCCCTACATTGGTGGGGTGGCGTTCATCGCCACTCTGGCAACAGGCATCATCGTGTGGAACGAAGAAAAAAAGTCCCCCCAGGCTGCAACCGCTTACACTCCCCCCGCCCAACCGGCGGTAAACAAGCCCGCCCCGCCACGGGAGATGGGAACAAACGCAACCGTTCTGGAACCGTCCATGAACTTTGTCCAGACCTTCCAGGCACAAAACATAGCACAGGAAACACCAGCCGTACCGGCTGTTCCGGCGGTAAAACCGGCCATAACCGCTGCTGGCGTTCCGGCACAAAAAGTGCTTCAGATGCCCGATTCAGCACCTCCGGTGCCCCAGCAAACACACAACATCCCCTCAGCAGCTTCCAAAGCATTGCAGATCAACCGCAACGAATCCAAGCTGGAAATCGAAGAGTTGCAATACCGTTTCAAAGAGACGTCCAATCCGAATCTTGGCCTTTTCATCGCGAAATATTATTATGACCGGGGCAATTACACGGAAGCCCATAATTATGCCCTTAAAACTAACGCCATCAACAGCCGGATCGACGAGAGCTGGGTTCTTTTCTCAAAATCACTAATGAAACTCGGGCGGGCGGAACAGGCCAAAAAGACCCTGCAGCTGTACTATCAGCAATCCGGTTCCGAAGAAGCCAGAGTATTGCTCGAGTCAATCGAAAAGGGGACTTTCAAATGAAACGGTGGCTGCTGTTATCGTTTCTCGGGATGAATATCGTTGTACACGCCAACGTCAATCAGAAACTGTACGATTTTTACCAAAAAGGGCAATACGCCCAGGGATGCGATTTCGGTTACAAATTATTTGCCCAAAATAAACAGAACGAAACCTTTGTTTCTCTGCTGGGGTTTTCGTGTCTCAAAGCCGATCAAATCGATCGGCTCGGTCCGGTCGTATCCGCTTTGCATGCCACACCTGATGCACGTGCGAACAGTGCCTATTTTTCATTGCTGATGATGCAAAAAAAACTGCTGATGCAGGCTCTGTATGATAACAAGCCCTTGACCAACCTGAAATTTCCGACCAGCAGTCATCTCCTTTCAAAAGTCTTTGATCTCTATCTCCAAAATCCGAAACCGGCCGATATTGTCAAAGAATATACCGATCCGACCAATCCAAGACAAAGCTATAAATTATATACTTCCGAAATTGGAGGCCGGAACAGCATATCGATTGATGAATACTATGATAAAATATTAACCTATCATCACACCTATTAAATTTTAAAGGAAACGGGTATGGATCGTATCACACATGATTTACTTGAAAAACGCCATATTACCCAACAACAGATCGATCGTCTCACGACGCGGGGGGTACAGGATGATACCATCCTCGAAACCCTAAGCAAAGTCGGCGCCGTATCGGTCAATTTCATCAAACGTTTTATCGTCGAACAGATACGGCTGGGACGGTACGAGCTCTCTATCATCAAAAACTACCATTTCCTGGACGAAGCCGCTATCCTGGCCCACCTGGCCGAAGTCATAGAAGTCCCGTTCATCGACCTGGATTCGATAGATATGGACTATCGTCTCGTCGAAAAAATCCCGACACCCCAGCTCAAACGGTACAATGCATTGCCGATTGCACAGGATGACATGTACGTGAGCGTCGTCTTTTCGGATCCTCTCAATATTGAAGCACAGGAGTCGATTCAGCGCCTTTTTCCCCGGAAATCACTGAAAGTGGCCGTAGCCACCGAAAAACAGATTCAGGCCTACCTGTTCAAAATCGAACTGAAAGACAGCGTCAAGGAGCTCGTGACCAACATCCGAAACGAACTGCGCAACATCGGTACCCTTGAAGAACAGCAGGAAGCTTCCTCCATCCTCCAGCTCATTGACGTCATCCTCAAAGCCTGTATCAAAGGGCGTGCCAGTGACATCCACATCGAGCCGACCGAAAAAAACTGTACCGTGAGAGGACGGATTGACGGAAAGCTGACCGAAATTTTCATCTTTGACCGCGATATTTACCCGCCGCTGGCATCACGGATCAAACTTTTGGCCAACCTCGATATCGCGGAACGGCGTAAACCGCAGGATGGCCGTTTTTCGGCGATGGTTATGGAAGCGGAATTTGACTTCCGTCTCTCAACGCTTCCTACCATCTACGGCGAATCGATCGTCATGCGTATCCTGGATAAAACCAAAGCCCTGGTTAAACTTGAAGAATCGGGGATGGATTCTGTAAGTTATCAAAAGCTGATCAAAGCGCTGCACGCCCCTTTTGGGATTATCCTGGTCACCGGGCCGACCGGTAGCGGTAAAACCACAACGCTCTATGGTGCCCTTAATGAACTGCGAAACGTCGAAGATAAGGTCATTACGGTTGAAGATCCGGTTGAGTACCGGATGAACTTGATCCAGCAGGTACAGGTCAATCCAAAGGTCGGATTATCCTTTGCCGACGCGCTCCGATCCATCCTCCGCCAGGACCCCGACAAAATCATGATCGGGGAGATCCGGGACCACGAAACACTCGAGATCGCGGTAAAGGCGGCCCTGACCGGACACCTGGTGATATCGACGCTCCACACCAATGACGCCATCAGTGCCATCCCCAGGATGGCCGATATGGGGATCGAACCCTACCTCATCAGCGGAGCGCTGGTCGCCGTTCAGGCACAGCGGCTGGTACGAAAAATCTGCAAACACTGTAAAACAGAGATCGCGATTCCCCAAAACCTTTTGCAGGAATACAGTGCCTACATCCCCCAGGATACCGTTTTCTATCACGGGACAGGGTGTAAAGAGTGTAACGGGACCGGCTATATGGGGCGCGAAATGATCTGTGAAGTGTTGCCGATCACCGAAGAGCTCTCCAGCATGATTGCCCGTGGCGCTTCAAAAGATGATCTGATACGGGAGGCGAAAAAAGAGGGATTTGTCGGAATGTTTGAAAACGGGATGGCCAAGGCAGTGGCCGGGATTACCTCAATGGATGAAATATTAAGGGTGGCAAAAGGATGAAGTATTTTATAGCAACAGTCCTCTCCAAGGGGAAGAAAACCGACCACGGATTTTACGCCGAAAGCAAAAAAGAGGCCCATTACCTGGCCAAGATCAAATTCACCGGCATGGTCCTTAAAATCATTGAAGCATCTCCGCCGCTGGAAGACCAGCTTCGCCGTATGAAGGAGACTTTTTTCAGTAACGTCCGAAAACGAAAACTCAAACAGGACGCGCTGATCGCGGCGATCCGTCAGCTGGCCGTTATGACGAATGCCGGAATTTCGATCCACGACTCGCTCAAAGAGATCGCCGATGCCACAACCGACAAAGTCCTGCAAAACGTTCTGGGCACGATGGCCGAAGACATCAACGCCGGGCACAGCCTCTCTGCTTCTGCTCACAAATTCAATTACGAGCTGGGCAATCTTTCACTCGCGATGATCGAACTGGGGGAAAAAACGGGGAATATGGCCGAAGCACTCCACAAACTCGCCGATATGCTCGAAGAGATCCGCCGCAACATCATCAAATTCAAAAAAGCGATGGCCTATCCGCGCAACGTCATGATTGCGATGGCGATTGCCTTTACGATCCTCATTTCCTACGTCGTCCCGCAGTTCAAAACAATCTTTGAACAGCTGGGCGCCGAACTGCCGGTACCGACAAAGATTCTTCTTTTCCTCGAACATTTGTTCAATACGTACGGCCTGTACGTATTGGCGGGAATCATTATATTTGTCTTTGCTTTCCGCTACGCGCTCAATCACAGTCGTGAATTCCGATTCAGATGGCACCAGTTTCTACTGCGGACCTACCTGATCAAAAACATCATCATGTTCGCCACTCTCAACCGTTTTACCCTCGTCTTTTCGGAGCTGGTGCGCGCCGGTATTCCAATCGCCGAAGCGCTGGAAACCTCGATCGCGATGATCGACACTCTACCGCTTCAGGAAAAGCTCCTTACTGTTCGCCAGACCGTCGAAAAGGGGGGAACGCTCCATGCCGGGCTGGCCGAAACGAAACTGTTTGAAAACATGATCATCCAGATGATCTCTGCCGGGGAATCTAGCGGACAGCTGGACGCAATGATGCAAAAGGTCATGGAGTATTACAAAATGCGCTTTGACGCGATTATTGATGGGCTCTCCGAAGCGATCGAGCCGATCATGCTCCTCATCATTGCCGCCATGGTTGTTCTGCTGGCATTGGGAATCTTCCTGCCGATGTGGGAAATGGGGAATGCCGTTCAGGGACGCCGCTAACACGGAGGGAAAATCACCCCTCTTCGGCCGATCCTTTGGCCACCAAAGCGATATACGTTTCGTCTTTGGGTATCAAACCCGCTTCAAACACAAATTGGGAAGGGACGAAATTGCTCTTCTTGATTTTGTCGAATTTGGCATAACTCAGATAGAGACGGTCTTTTGCCCGCGTAACGGCGACATAAAAAAGACGCCGCTCCTCTTCGATGCTGCCACTGCGGCTCATCAGTTTCCGGTTAGGAAACCGGCCATCCATCAAATCGATCACATACACCTCTTTATATTCAAGCCCTTTGGAGGCATGGATACTGAGCAGATGAACCCCTTCCCCCTGCGTCAGGTCCTGTGATCCCAGTACCATCGCATTTAAAAACCGCTCGTGCTCCTTGTATGGACGGGAAAGTTCAAACAATACGGTCGCTTTGCGAAGAATCCGTTCTTTGGCTTCGGTTTTTGCCCGTTCGTCCACCGCACCGTTCTCGTTCATCGCCCGTCGGTGGGAAAGCTGCTCGACCGTGTGGGCATAAAGCGGTGAAACGGCAATCTTCTGGACCGCTACTTTAGGTTCGGCGATATTGCGTAACTGTTTGAACAACAAATACATGTCGTTGAGAAAAATCGCACTCTCCTTGGTCAGTTTGGGGTGTTTGAAGATAGGGTTGGTCAAAAACATCGATTCGATCGAGAGTTTGGCAAACCGCCCCGCACTTCCCATCTCCGCAAAATCATCAAACAGCCCCAGCTGGTGGTTAAGTTTCCGTTTTTCAAACGGATTGTTGATTTGGGTATCGGGGGAAAAAAGACCACGCAAAAACGAACCGTGTCCCAGTTTCTGGAGGGCGACGAACAACTCCTTGGCCACTGCACTGCCCACCCCTTTGGCGTAATCAAACAGGTGAATGAAAGCCATCATGTCCGATTCGTTGACCAGCAGGGTGTAAATATCCAGCAGCGCTTTAACCTCCCTGGAGTCAAAAAAGCTCACCCCTCCCCGTCGGCGGCAGGGGATCCCCAGTTCGCGCAAGGCCGCTTCAATCCCGTCGGCCGAAGCATTATTGCGGAAGATCACCGCGATTTCATCCCGTTCGGTCAGGGATTCTCCAATCAGCCGGGCGATCCCGTGATACTGGTCAAACAGCTCATCGTAAATAAGCAGTGTGGGGTTATGGGCGTCCCCGGTCCGGGTCACCTCCAGTGCCTTGGGATAGATCCGTTCATTGTACGAAATGACGGTATTGGCCAGCGAGAGGATCGGGACGGTAGAGCGGTAATTCTTGTTCAGCGTGTGGATTTTGGCCCCGGGATAATTCTTTTCGAATGAACCGATAATCGAAATATCCGCCCCGTTAAACGCATAGATACTCTGGTCATAATCCCCGACGCAAAACAGCGAAGGGGGCTTCATCGCATTGATCAGCGTTCCCTGCAGTGCGTTGGTGTCCTGGTACTCGTCAATCAACACTTCCCTGTACCCCAGGTCGCTCCCCGAAGCGAGTTTACGCATCAACAGCAGCAGATCGTTGAAATTGACGAAGCCGTACTCGTTTTTCAGGGCTTCGAATTCCTCTACGATATCGGCATAGATCGCCGCATAGACCGCGTGTTCGTCCTGCCGTGTCGTGATCCATCCTTCGAAGTCGATGTTAAGTTCGGTGTTCTGGTAAAACGAATAAACATCGTAAAGGTAATTGGCCCCGTACGCCGGGGTGCTACAGTCGATATGACTGAACGTCCGTTTTTCATACACGCTGCGAAAAAGGGTTTTGAGCTCCCGCTGCTGCTTGAGAACAACCTTCCCCTCCTGCCGTTTGAGCCATCGGTAGCTGACCGCGTGAAACGTCCCCGCATCGATTTTCGAGGCGATTTCCCGACCGAAAAACGCGGCAACCCGCTCCACCATCTCCTGCGCGGCCTTGTTCGTGAACGTCAGAAGCAAAATTTCGTTGGGTTGAATCCCCTGTGAGAGAAGGTAGGCGATCCGTCCGACAATCGTCGATGTTTTACCGGTTCCGGCCGATGCAATGATCAGGTTGTGTCCGAAAGGGGCGGTAGCGGCACTGTATTGATGGGAGTTGAGGCGAGAGAGAGGCAAAGGGCTCCTTGAAGCCCTTTATCAAAGGCGGGCTTTTACGACTTGTAATTTTTGATCGGCTCAGCCATTCCCAGATCGGGATGTTCTTTGGCATTCAATACGGCTTGCGCCATCAGACCGTTATCTTGGTTGAAAATCAGTGGAGCAAGAAAGTTGATGCACGATTCGTCGCGAGGATCTTGAATAACAACGATATTATATACCAGCACATTTGAATTTTCATTGATATCCAGCAAAACGCGGATAGGCGTCGGCAAATCGAACGAATATTCGCGAAGTGCGTACGGATTGATCACGGTAAAACTGACATCTCCATCACAACTGCTCAGGGTCGAGAATACCTCGTCCACCTCTTTGAGTTCAACGCACTGAAGATTTTCAAACCCCAAGATACTCGACTTGACTTCGTACTTCATAAAGACTCCTTCTAGCTTGGATACCCATTAGTATAGCACAAATGTTTTGGTATAATTCGCGTATATTTCTGTTTTCAAGGCTGATTATGTCTTCTACCCATTACGACCCCAAAAATATTGAATCTTCTTATTATCCTATCTGGGAAAACCGGGGGTATTTCGAGATTGACGGCAATCGTTCCATCCAAAAAGAAGGGAAGCATTTTGCGATCATGCTCCCCCCGCCCAACGTCACCGGATCACTCCACATCGGCCATGCCCTCAACCATACCCTCATCGACATCATCACCCGTTACAAGCGGATGGACGGCTACGCCGCACTCTGGCAGCCGGGAACCGACCACGCCGGGATCGCGACCCAGAACGTCGTCGAAAAACAGCTCCTCGCCGAAGGAAAGACCAAAGAAGAACTCGGGCGCGAGGCATTTCTGGAGCGGGTCTGGAAATGGAAAGAGCACAGCGGCGGCACCATCGTCGGCCAGATGCGTAAACTCGGGGTCTCCCCCGCCTGGAGCCGCGAACGGTTCACGATGGACGAGGGGCTCAAACACTCGGTGAAGGAGGCGTTCGTCCACCTCTACAACCAGAACCTCATCGTCCGGGGCAACTACATGGTCAACTGGTGTACCCATGACGGGGCGCTCAGCGACATCGAGGTCGAGCACGAGGAACACCAGGGGCACTTCTATCACATCCGCTACCCCTTCAGCGACGGCAGCGGTCACATCACGGTCGCCACAACCCGCCCCGAAACCTATTTCGGCGACACCGCCATCATGGTCCATCCTGATGATGAACGCTACCTCCACCTGATCGGCAAAAGCATCACCCTCCCCCTCATCGGACGGGAGATCCGAATCATCGCCGACGGCCACGTCGACCGCGAATTCGGGACGGGGGTCGTCAAGGTCACCCCGGCGCACGATACGAACGACTACGAAGTGGGCAAACGCCACGACCTCGAATTCATCACCGTGTTCGATGAAAAAGGGATCCTCAACGACCATGCGGGGGAATTCAAAGGGCTTGAACGGCTCGAAGCGCGCGCCATCATCGTCAAACGGCTCGAAGAAGAGGGGTTCATCGAGAAAATCGAAGAACACACCCACCAGGTGGGCCACTGCTACCGCTGCAAAAACGTCGTCGAACCCTACATCTCCAAACAGTGGTTCGTTCGCAAAGAGGTCGCCAAAGGCTCCATCGAAAAAACGAACGCCGGGCTGGCGCAGTTCTTCCCTCCTCACTGGATTAACAGCTATAACGCGTGGATGAACGACCTGCGCGACTGGTGTATCTCCCGCCAGCTGTGGTGGGGCCACCGGATCCCCGTATTTTACTGCGACGACTGCGGCCATGAGTGGGCGAGCCTCGAGGACGAACCCGCATCCTGCCCCCACTGTTCGGGCAAAAACTTTGCGCAGGACCCCGACGTCCTCGACACGTGGTTCAGCTCGGCGTTGTGGCCGTTTTCGACGCTGGGATGGGGGAACGGCGATACCGCCGCCGATCGGCTCTTCCAGAGCGAAGATATGGCGAAGTTCTATCCCAATACCCTCCTCATCACCGGATTCGACATCCTCTTTTTCTGGGTCGCCCGGATGATGATGATGGGAGAAACGTTTACGGGTGAACTTCCGTTCAATCACATCTACCTCCACGCCCTCGTGCGTGATGAGCACGGCCAGAAGATGTCCAAATCCAAAGGAAACGTCATCGACCCGCTCGACATGGTGGAACAATACAGCGCCGACGCGCTGCGCTTTACCCTCGCCATCCTCGCGGTGCAGGGGCGCGACATCCGTCTGAGCACCGATAAACTCGAACAAAGCCGCAACTTTACCAACAAGCTCTTCAACGCCGCACGCTTTTTGCAGATGAACGTCCCGACGTTTGCCGACCTGAACGACCAGGAGATAACCACCCCGCTGGGGCGCTACATGCTCGTGCGCTTCCGCCGTGCCACCGCCGAGACGCGCTCTTTCATGGACGAGTACCGTTTCAACGACGCCGCCACGGTTCTCTACCGCTTCTTGTGGAACGAATTCTGCGACTGGGGAATCGAACTCTCCAAAGCGTCCAAGGAGAGCATCGCGGAGCTGGGAAGCATCTACAAGGAATCGATGAAACTCCTCCACCCGTTTATGCCGTTCATCACCGAATACCTCTATCATGAACTTTCGGGGACCACGCTCGAAGCGGGCGAGTCGATCATGATCAAACCCTATCCCGAAACGACCGACCTCGACGAAGCGATCGAATCCGAATTCGGCGACATCATGGACGCGATCGTCACGATCCGCCGCGCCAAAACCCTGATCGACCTGGGGAACCAGAAAATCGATCTGGCCTACGTCAAATGCGGCGGGGACCACGGGATGATGGCACCGTTTATCGCCCGTCTGGCCAAAGTGGAGGAAGTGCGCTTTAGCGATGCGAAAGTCGAAAACGCGATCAGCGACCTGGGCGAGAGCGTCGAGGTGTATCTCCCGACCGATGCGATCGACCTCTCCCCGATCATCGACCGCCTCACAAAGCAGCGTGAAAAGCTCCAGAAAGAGGCGGATAAACTCTCGGGCATGCTCAGCAACGAGCGCTTCGTCGCCAATGCCCCCGAAGCGGTCATCGCCACGAACCGCGAGGGACTGGCCGACGCACAGGAGAAAATGGCTAAAATCGACGTCCAGCTCGCTTCGCTTGGACGCTGAATGCAGTTTAGAGAACTTGCCTCCTCTGAATGTGGGGAGGCATATGCACTCCTTTCCACTCTCCGATCCGAACTCACACTCGAAGTGTATTTGGCTTATCTCAGCACCGCTTCCCCGCACACCTATCGTCCCCTCGGCGCCTTTGAACGGGGGGGGTTGCAGGTATACGCCGGGGTCAGCATCCATGAAAATCTCGAACTCGGCCGCTACCTCCTGGTCGATGATTTTGTCGCCCGCGAAGGAAGCGAAAAACACAGCCGTGAAATGATCGATTACCTGGGAGATTACGCCAAAATGCATACCTGCAAAAAAATGATCGTGTGGGGAATTCATAGAGGGATCAGACTCGCCGATCTGGAGGGATTCCGCCCCAAGCGGGACGGCTTCATCAAAATATTTTAAATTACTCTTCAATCCCCTCGATCTCGACGATCAGTTTCACTTCATCCCCGACGACAACGCCGCCCGCCTCGATCGCCTTGTTCCAGTTCAGCCCGAAATCTTTCCGGTTGATCTGCCCGGTGAGGACGAATCCCGAACGCTGGTTTCCCCACGGATCAGTGACTACCCCTCCCATATCGATATCAAGGGTCACTTTTTTCGTGATGCCGCGGATCGTCAGGTTCCCGCTCATTTTATCCCTGGTCGCCCCGGTCATGACAAACGTGATATCGCCGTATTTGGCGACATCGAAAAAATCGGGAGCGCGCAGGTGATCGTCACGCTTGGCGATTCCCGTATCAACCGATGCGGCTTTGATGTCCCCGCGAAGCGATTTGAAAACTCCTTTGTCCAGTTCATACGTCCCGCTAAAGTTGCCGAATTTCCCGGTTACGGTGCTGATCATCATGTGCTTGACTTTGAATCCCACGTTCGAGTGGGATACGTCCACCTTGTACAATGCCGCCGAAGCGGCACCGGAGCCGATCATCAATCCGGCCAAAATCGTCGTTAATAGATTCATTTTCATCGTCTGTCCTTTAGAATTGATCTGACTAGATTGTAGATTGTTTTTCTCAATGAATAATTAACACAATGCAAACGGTACGTTTTTTAAGATATGGCAGTGACTAAACCCTTTCAAAACTTCTCTTGGCTATACTTCCGCACCTCCCTACGAAAGGCCCGTTATGCAGTTGTGTGTCGCACTCGATCTCTCCACGATGGATGAAAATCTCGCCCTGGTCGAGAAAATCAAAGCCTATCCCCTTTGGCTCAAAGTCGGGCTGCGCTCCTATATCCGAGACGGAAAGCCTTTCATCGATGCTATCAAGTCGGTCAATCCCGAGTTTAAAATTTTCCTCGATCTGAAACTCTACGATATCCCCAATACGATGGCCGACGCCGCTGAATCGATCATGGGGCTGGGGGTTGACATGTTCAATGTCCACGCCTCCGCCGGGCGCAAAGCGATGCGCACCGTGATGGAGCGGCTCGAGCCCTACGAGAACCGCCCCCTCGTCCTCGCCGTGACCGCCCTCACCTCGTTTGACGAAAACGAATTCGGACACGTTTACGGCGAAAAGATCGCCGCAAAAGCCGACCGCTTTGCCCAGGATGCGCATGAGGCGGGGCTGGATGGCGTTGTGTGCAGCGCCTATGAGAGCGCCTCGATCAAAGCGCTCACGGCGGAGGACTTCGTCACCCTCACCCCCGGAATCCGCCCTTTCGGCGAAGACGCGGGAGACCAGGAACGGGTCGCCACCATCGACATCGCACAGCACGAAAGAGTCGATTTCATCGTCGTCGGGCGCCCCATTTACAAGGCGTCCGATCCCGCCGAAGTCGTCGAGAAAATCCTCCGCCACCTGTAACCCTGCGGTAATACCTCTGTAATTTCTCTCCCCTACACTTCCGTCACTATCCCCAAAGACGGAGGTCTCCTTCATGAAAAAGGTACTACTGATTATCCCGGCGGGGGTGTTGGCCGCCACCGGATTTTTCTGGATGAATCACGATCGCCCCCTCCAGCCTCCCCAGGCCGTTACCATCTCCGGGCAGGATCCCCAATCGCTTTTTTCCGAATCCGAACGATCACTGCGCGAAATCGTTCGCAAAGGAGACTCCCTGGCTATCGCTTCGCTGGATGCCTCGACGAATGCCCTCATCCAGCAACTGGACGACGGAAGACGGCACGGGATGGCGGTCGACACGGTCGAAAATCTGCTGGACAGCTACCGCGAAGACACCCGGGTCCTGAGCGAAAAAATATCCCCTTACCTCAACGCACTGGAAGAATACGACCGCTTCGAACACCAGCACCGCGAAACCTTTCTCACCGCACTCGATCAGATCGGCCTTTATGAGCTCAAAACTTCCTTCGATAGGCTCGACAAAACCCGGCTGGAGTACATCAAATCTCCCTCCGCAGAGCAATACCGGTCTTACGTCTCCCAGGTGTCCGCCATCCGTTCCCTCATCGCCGAACTTTATCTCGATGCACCGATAGAGCAGCCTCTTCTGAGCTACCTCAGCAACCATGCGCACTATTGCGAAACACTGTCTACCGCATTTAACGATATCGGCCTCGAAAGGATACGCCGTCTACGCAATAACGCCTACGCAATCCGTACCGAACTCCAGCTCCTCCCCCGCATATAGAAACTGGAATGCTCCTTGCTTTGATGAAGAAAACATTACTGCGAGGAGTCCCTATGAAATTCATGGATAAAATCGAACTGGTTGTCAAACTCAAAGAGAAAATCGCCGAGGCCAAAGCCTCCAACGAAGCCCTTGCCGCACAGCTCCAGCTCCTTTTGGATCAAATCCTCAAAAACCCCAAAAATTCTCCGGCGATTTAAGGCCAACACGCACCGCTTTAAGGTGCTTGTTATCTACACGCCCGTATAATTACGACCTCTCAAAAATGGACAAGTGGGTGAGTCGGCTGAAACCACCTCCCTGCTAAGGAGACGTACTGGCAACGGTACCGCGAGTTCGAATCTCGCCTTGTCCGCCACCAACCCCCT
>CAZBIR010000002.1:0-73721 GCA_964491035.1 uncultured Sulfuricurvum sp. | reverse complement strand
CATGGATCGCTCTTTGGTGGCTTGATGGGAAGATTATAGCGCAGAAAGGCTCCCCGGCGCTCACTCCATCGTGAAACGGGTGCCGTGGCGCAGGGTATGGCGGTAGAGTTTCAGGGCCTGCAGCAGGTTATACAGGAGCGTCGCGAAAAGGAAAAAGGCGATCATCCCCCCCGCCCCGAACGCTTCGGGCCAGATGATCCCCCCAAGGAGCAAAAGGGAGGTGAGAGAAAAGAGGGTGAAAAGAAGCTTCGCCCGCTTCGCCGGGATGATCGCGGACATGACCGGGGCGTCCATGTACCCTTGCGAGCTGAGGTGAAACCAGACGAGGAAGGGGACGATTTTCCCCATCATCCCCAGGATGATCGCGAGGGCGAAGAGGGAGAATGCGATCAGCGATGCGCTTTCCCACTCCGGTGTGTTGCTCTGGAGGGAGATGAGATGAAATGTGACCGCCGCACCCAGCAGGAGCATCCCCGTGTTCCAGAACCGGATGCTGACGTCGCTGACGCGCCGTTTGCGCCCGGCAAGCCGCTTGAGCGTCGTGAGGGCAAAGCCGATCATCCAGGCGGCGATGACGAGGTCACCGATCCACCCGTAGGGCCACCCCGAAAACAGGAGCGCAAGTTTGAACACGAGGGCGGCGGCGAGGAGTCTGAAAGCGTTGCGTTTGCACCAGGGGCTGTAGGGATCGGTGACGTAGAACATCTCGATCACCTGGAATGCCACCGCGATGATGAGGGCGCCGACCCATCCGATCAGCCCCAGTGAGTAGTGCGACGTGCGGATCGCCGCATGGTAGGGGCCAAACGAGGCCGACGCGTAGGACGAGGCCATAACGACCCCCAAAACGGCGGTCGCGGCAAACGCGACGAGCGCGAGGCGCATCCCCCGCAGGGTATCGTGGGTGACGCCGCCGAAGAGGAGTGGAAGGACGAGGTTGGCCGTGTAGAGGATTGCCGCCCCCAGCAGTACCGAGGCGAGGGTAAAGAGACCGAGGAGGGAAAAGGCGAACGCGCAGGCCAGCGCGAGGGTCCCCGCGAAGAGGAGTGTATGGATGATGAGGGCGTTCCCGGCGGGAGCGGGGATCGCCCTTCCCCCCAGCACGCTTTGCATCTGGAACAGCGCGCCGATCATGCTCATGCTGATGACCCCCAGAAACAGCAGGTGTACCGCTGCGAGCGAATGGGGGTGAAGCGGGGTCAGAACCCCCGGTGGATCCAGAAAGAGGAGGGCCGAGAGGGCCATGCCAAAGAGGGGTACGCTCAGAAAAAAACGCAGGACGACCGAAAGGGGCGGGGCCTGCTCCAGTGAGAGACCGCTATACACGCAACGCCTCCAGATCGAGGGTCGGGCTGCGGGTGATGTGAATATGCCACACCCCCCCGGAATCTTGCTGCGAGCGGTAGCGGCCGCCGTTTTTGGCAAGGATCTCGAACAGGGGGAGGGGTTCGCGGCGGTGGATCATGTGGATCACTTCGTCCCCCGCGAGGGTTTTGAACGCCGCGAGGGCCATCTCCAGGGGGATGGGGTGGTCGAGTTCGCGGGTATCGAGCAGGATCATCGCTTCATGTCCCGCAGCGTCTGAACCATCAGCTCCGCATCGCCGCCCAGCGCGCGGTCGGTCATCGGGTAGAGCATCTGCTCCTCTTTCATGTTGTGCTGCTGGAGCATGATCATCATCGCTTCGCCGGTCCCGAAAAAGTCGTCGATCCGGTTTTCGGCCAGGGCGAGGCGCATCGATTCGAGGAGGCTGCGCAGCTGCTGGTGCTCGTAGCGCATCATCTGCGTCGGTCCCCCCATCATTCCGGTCCGTTTTTCGAAGGCCAAAAAGAGCTCTTTTTCCTCCATGTCGAAATGGTGCAGCGTCGCGTCTGCGAAGCGTCCGAACGCCTCCCTGGCCCCGGCGGTGTCTTTGGCGATCAGGGCCGCTTCGGCCTGTGCGTAGATGTGGTCGCACGCACGGTGGTCGTCACGCATGAATTCAAGGATGCTCATGGTTTTCTCCTCTGGTAAATGCGAAAGTATAGATCGTCCGTTCCCGATAACACTTGACCGAAATCAATTTTACCGGGTTCGGGGCGGATTGTGGGGGAGAAAATCGCGGAAATCCTTGATGTAGACGGCGTTGATCCCCTGCCCCAGTTCGTGGACGTCCGCGTCGAGGCGGAGCCAGCGGTTGACCTGATACTGTACCAGGATGCTGGACAACGTATCGTTTTTGTAGAGGACGCGGAGGTTTTTGTTCAGCCTCGCCCCCACTTCGAACCCCATCCCCCCCTCGGCGGTCGTGAGGATGTTCATCGTGTCGATCTGGATTTTGGTCACCCCGCCGATAAGCCCTTTGAGCCCGGCACCGAGCATGAAGTTCGTCGCGTCCGCGCGGATCGTCGAGGTACCCGCCTCCTCGCCCCCCCGGCCCCCGAGTGCGGTGCTCGCGGGAGAGCCGAACAGGAGGTAGCTCATGATGTCGTTCTGGCTCATCACCGGATCGGAGGTGAAGAGAAAAATGGGCGAGTCGAGGGTATGGGTGACGTAGATCACGATTTTTTTGTAATCGACTTCATGGCCTATCGTGAGGTTGAGGTAGGGGTTGAGGGGGATGTCGCCGCCGAAATAGATCTCGGAAGGGTGGATATCGAAATTTTTTCCCGCCGTTTGGGCCGTCCCGGAGGGGACGCTCATCATTCCCAGCAGCTGCATCGGTCCCAGCGGCTCTTTCCAGAGGGTAACCTCGGGGCGCAGCCGCAGGTCGAGTTCCTTGGTGTGGAGCCGGAGCGGTTTTTGGGCTTCGATGCGGAGGTTCATCGAGAGCTTCGTGGAGCCGGGGGGGCGGACGTCCTGGATGATGACGATGTCGCTGTCGAGGACCTTGAACTGCTGAAGGGGCAGGTAGGTGATCGTCCCCTCCAAAAAGGTGAGGTTCCCCCCCAGGTGCTGGTTCCCCTCGCCGTCGCGTTCAAAGGTGATGTCGGCGGCGGCCTGGAGCTCCCCTTCGGGCCCCCGGTAACGAAAGCGCTCCGACGCAAGGCGCAGCGCGGCGCTCAGATCGGGGGAAACCTTCCCGGTAAGGCGGAGGGTGTCGTAGAGCCAGACCTCCTCGAGGAGGAGCTCCCCTTCCGGGGTGAGGCGCAACGAGGAGGGGCGCTCCGTGGCGATCGGGTGATCGGCGATTTCGAAGCGGTAGCGCTCCAGGGTGACGTTGCCGTCGCGGTAGCGCAGAAAGAGGGAGCCTTCCGTCCCCCCGAACGCCCGCTGCGAATCGAGGACCACCGCGTACCACGGGACCCGGATGTCGGTGTCGATGGAGAGGGTTTTGTCGAGGATGATGCGGGTTTTCGAGCGGATTTCGGCGTCGTAGTATTCCCCTTTGTGGAGGGTGATCGGGATGAGGGAGGCGGCGGTGGCGAACGCCGAGGGGATCAGCGCGTCGATTTCCAGGACGCTTTGGAGGGGGGAGAGGGAGCCGGTGAGGTCGAAATAGACCCCTGCGTAGTTGCCCGATCCGGCGAGGGACTCCCCCCGGAGGGTTGCAGCGAGGGCGAGCTGCTCTCCCGAGAGCTGGAGCCGCACCGTTTCGTCCTCGTACGCGAGGGAGAGGTCGAGGTGTTCGGGGGGCTTGCGGCGCCAGAGTCTCCACGCGGGGGCATCGGGGGGGAGGGCAAGGGAGCCTTCGAGACGGTGGCGGATGCCGTCGCTCGAAAAGCGCCCCTCGAAGGCGAGGTGGTCGTGCCGGGCGCGAGCGTTTCCTTCGATCGTGCGGGTGGAGAGGCGGTACTCCCCGCCCGCATCGAACGAGAGCGGCGCGGCGCGGACCAATTCGGGGAGGGTGGGGAGAAACGCGAGATTCTGACGCTCGCCGTGCAGTTCCCATCCGAACCGCTCGAAATCGGTGCTTCGGATCCGCAGTGCGGTGCCATCGATCGCCGCGGTCGCGCTGAACCCCCCGGCGTCGTGGCGGAATGATCCGCTCAGACGGTCGGAGGGGAGCGGGAAAGGTGCGGCAAGGATCCCCTCAAAGGTGCTCGTCGTGGTCCCCTCGAAGGCGTAGCGCAGATGCTGCGTAGTCGCCATCGTCACTTCTCCCCGCCGCAGGAGGTAGGTCGCATCGACGTCGAGGTGGGGGGTGTCGTAACGGAAATCAAAATCGAGTGAGATATTCTCCGCGCTCACCGTCGGGTCGTGTTTGAGGAGGAGGCGCGCTACCTTTCCCCGAATTCGGGTCTGCGTATCGGAGAGTTCGAAGACGTTGAGCGCGATGCGGCGGGGGAGGTCGGTATGGGCCGAAACGTAGGGGGCAAGCGCCGCGGCGTTGGGGTGAAGGAGGGCGTTTCCCGCAAACGCGTTGTCCCGAAGCACCCCGCGCAGCGCGGCGTCGGCATAGCGTGAGCGGAGCGCGGCGGTGAGGCTTTTGAAATTGAGCACGTCGCCGTCGTAGCTCCCCTCGCGGGCTTCGATGTCGAGCTCCAGGGGGTAATCGCCGATAAGCTGGAGGTTGCTCAGGGTTACCTTTTTGAGGACAAAGGTCGGGAACGGCCAGGGGGAATCGTCCTTTTCCCGAAAATCGTCCAGATGGATTCGCAACCCGTCGATGCGGATCTCGTCGACCGTGTGGTCCCCTTTGAGGATATCGGCGAGGCGGTAGCGCAGGGTAAGGGAACGGGCCTCGGCGGTATCGGTGCGGACCCCCCGGAGGGTGAACCCATCGGCCAAAGACCCCTCGGCACGGACATATTCAATCCCCAGCGGTTGGAGGAGATAGGTATTGACGATGGCGAGGCTGTCGCTGCGAAAGGCGATGTAAAGTGCGGCCGAGAGAAGAAAAATAGTGATCAGCAGGGAAGCGTGAAGAACAAGGAAGAGGCGTACCAGCCATTTTTTAATGGAGCTGGAGTGCGGCTGATGTTCATCGTTCGGCGGTATTTGCATCTGCATATTATGCCCAAACTTCCTCTCAAACGGTTGCCGCGGGAGGGATGAGGAGAAAATCCGTCCCGCAGCGGAAACATCAGCTGCCGAAAATATCGCGCATCATCCCTTTGTACCACTCATGGGTGGTTTTACCCAGCTCGGGGGAACGGGTGTTGTTTTCGGTCATTTTGGGTTTGATGACTTTGATGTCGTTGCCGTTGAGATCCTTGTCGTCCATCAGCGAGAAGGTAACGCCGATCGAGATCGCCTCTTTGTCGTTGACCATCGAATAACAGATGTTTTGAGGGAGCGTAACCTCTTTGAGTGCGGGACGTCCGTTGATCAGCCCGGCGATATGGGAAGCGACGATGTGCCCCTGCCCGTTGGCAATCGCGCCGCTTTTGGGGTAGGGATAGCCGCCTACGGCATCGCCGATGACGAAGACTCTGGGATCTGCCTTGGACTGGAAGGTGGGCGATTCCATCATTCCCCATCCCGCCTTGCCGGTCGATACGCCCGCCATCGCGACGATTTCGGAGGCCTTGTTGACCGGCATCAGGTTGGCCGCCGCATACGCAACGCGCACCTCTTCGGTCCGCTCATCGGGATGGGTTACGGTGACGACCACCTCTTTTTTGTCCAGGTCGACGGTTTTGACCAGCGAGCCGGGGCGGTACTCGACGATGCCCGGATAGAGTTCCTTGTACGCCGCGAGAAATCCGGGGCCTTTGGGGGCCGGTTTGGCCTTGGGATCGAGGATGATCACTTTCCCCTCGATGCCGTTTTTCTTGAAATAGTGGGCGACCATCGCGGCGCGTTCATACGGTGCCGGAGGGCAGCGGTAGGGGCCATCGGGGACGGAGATGACGAAATTGCCCCCTTCGAACTCCTCGAGCATCTTTTTCAGCG
Organism: uncultured Sulfuricurvum sp.; assembly: GCA_964491035.1. Classification (GTDB taxonomy): domain Bacteria; phylum Campylobacterota; class Campylobacteria; order Campylobacterales; family Sulfurimonadaceae; genus Sulfuricurvum. The sequence continues at coordinate 67,904 of CAZBIR010000002.1, read as the reverse complement.
CAACGTGTTCGCTGCCGCTCATCAGGGCCGGCGGGCATTCCTGGCGGCACCGCTCGGCTTTCTGCGTGTCGTTGCCGAACCATTTGGTGTAGTCGTACGCGATTCCCGGCGAAAGGAGGAGATAATCGTAGCCGATGCTGCCGGTCGTCGTTTTGACGGTGCGGCCGGCGCGGTCGATGTCGGTGACGGTCGTTTGGAATACTTTGTACCCGAATGTCTGTGCCGCGCTGTAGTAATCGCGGGTCAGGAAATCCAGCGGGATTTCGCCCGCGAGCCATTCGTTGCTGATGGGGCACGAGACGAAGACGTCCCGTTTTTCGAGGACGACGACTTCGGCGTCAGGGGCTTCTTTTTTGAGATAGCGGGCGGCGGTGAGGCCGCCCCATCCGCCGCCGACGATGACGACCCGTTTGCCCGTGGGCTTGGGGAGGAGTTCGGTGGCGGCAGCCGGGTTTTCGGCGGCTGAGGCCGATGTGGCGGCGACGCCTCCCAGCGCAAGCGCCGCGGCGCCGATTCCGGAGGCTTTGAGCAGATCACGACGGGATTGATTCATAGGATCTCCTTAGAAACTGAGGTTGGCGATCAGACGGGTGTGCGCCTGCTCGTATTCGCGGGTTGCGTTGTCGCGCTGGACGTGGAAGAGGCGGAACCAGAGCCCTTTGACCGAGGGGACGGCGTAGTAGAGCATGTAGTCGGTTTCACTCGATTTTTCTTCACGGATATCCGCTTTGGTCGTGGCGTTGGTCCAGGTCTGGACGTCGCTGTCGTACTCGGCATGGTTGATGCTGAATTTGAGTCCCTTCATCCCCAGTGAACCGAAATCGTATTCGGCTCCGACTTTGTAGGCCGAGGTATCGGCGCGGTAGTTATTGCGGGTGAAGATCGTGCTCGTGTAGAGGGGGTCTCCTCCCCACGCGTTGATGACGTGGCCGTCGGTGCTGTCGGTATAGGCGGCGTTGAATGCTACCGGACCGATCGAAGCTTTGGCCTGGATACCCCATACGGTGGCGTCGATCTGACCGTCTTCACTGATCTTGGTTTTGTAAAGCGGACCCGTGGTGGGGAAGCTGACCGTACGCAGTTTTGTCAGCTCTGTGGCCCCGGTCGAATCGGTGAAATCGGAGATATCGTCTTGTTTGAGGAGCTGTGCGCCGAGGCTCATTTTCACGTCGCCGAGATTCATCTTGTATTCGACGTCTCCGTAGATCGTGTTGTACATTTTGTGGGCGTAGTAGTCCCAGACTCGGGCTTCAAGATTGCCTTTTTTGTAATCGATTCCGATCGCGGTAACGCCCGAGGTGTCCATATCGGCTACAGAACCGAACGTGGCCAGCGACATCTTCTGGAACGACTCCTTGCCCGAGCCGGGGATGATGTCACCGGTCGTACCGTTGACGACAGGGCTGACAAACCCGTATCCCGCTCCGGCGGTGATTCCGTAAACCCCGTCCCCGATGAGCGCCGCATCGGTGGCCGCTCGGGTCCCGTACTGCATCTTGAGGATGTGGGCTGCGGTGACCGTGAAATCGGGTAGCTCTTTGATCTTGGCTACCGTTCCCTCAAAGAGATTCGGGATGATCGTGACCGCGTTTTGGGTCATCGGGGTCTGGAACTCCTGCCGCCCGTAGGTGAGGTCGGTGTTCGAAATGCGGTAGCTGACATAGGCCTCACCCAGCGTCGTGTAGTCCCCCATGTCGTCTCCATGAAGCCCCTGAGCTACCTGGCTGTAGCCGTCACGGGTTTTGTAATCCCATTTGGTCAGCCCCGTGTCGTGGGTCGTGTACATGGCCGCCCCGAAGCGCAGACCGTAGAGGGCCCCCGTCTGGTATTTGAGTTTTCCGCCGATGACGCTACCGGTAGCGGCTACCGTATCGGAAAAGGCCGGTTCGATGTGGTGAATCCGGACATAGCCGCCGAACTTTCCTTCTTTGAACATCTCGGAAAGATCCTCGGCTCCCATCAGCTGGGTGGCCAGGATCGCCGAAAGCGATATCATCGCTGTTTTTTTCATGGTTCCAAATCTCCTTGAATCGTTTTGACCCCACCATCGTACTGGCGCCAGATGAAAAAATCATGAAAATGTGATTTTTTTTTGACGTTTCATCCAAAAATGATGAATAATAAATTACAATGTTTCCCATGCGAGTACTTATAATAGAAGATGATGTAAAAATGCGGGGAATGCTCAAAGACGCCCTGGAAAACGTTTACCGGATCGATACCGCCGAGACGCTGGAAGAAGCGATGGAGTGTATCGGGAGTTTTAGCTACGGCGCGGTGCTGCTTGATCGGAACCTGTTCGGGAAGGACGAGGGGATGGAGATCATCCCCCGGCTGAAAAAAAAGCAGCCGACTTGTGCGGTCATGATCGCCAGCGCCTATGGCGGGGTGGAAGAGCGGATAGCGGGGCTCAGCGCGGGGGCGGACGATTACCTCGAAAAGCCCTACGATCTTCGGGAGCTGAAGATGCGCCTTGATGGTCTGATCCGCAGGTTTGCCCCCGATGTGATCGAGAGCGGGCCGTTGCGGATCGATTTGGGCGAGCAGACGATAACCGCAGGGGACGAGGTGATTACCCTTTCGAAAAAAGAGCACGAACTGCTGTTTTTTCTCGCGTCACGGCCCGAGAAGGTTTTCAGTCGGGATGACATCGCCAATGCCATCTATGCCGACCCTTCGGCCATGACGTCCAACACCATCGATGTGGTCATCAGCCACATACGGAAAAAACTTCCTGTCGATATCATTGAAACCATCAAGGGACGCGGTTATGCTCTTAAAAACGTTTAAAGGGAGGATTCTGGCCGTTTCGATGGGGACGACCGTTCTGGCCGTCGCGATTTTCGGCTACGGGCTGGCAAGCATCTATTATGAACATATGCACAAATGCCTGACCCGCAGCCTTACGTTTTTGGGGAACATGATCGTCCACGAATACGATCTTTCCCGCTGGGATTACCAGACACAGGCGGCTATCCGGGCCGACAGCCAGCTTAAAAGCGTGATGCGTGGAGGGCTGATCGAGGATCTGCGCCTGGAGATGCTCCCCTCTCCTCCCCCGAGCGGCGGGGAGCGTCTTGTTTACACCGTACGCCATCCCGGCGGAAGCTATTTTGTCATCAGCTCCTCGACGGCCAAAATCGATGCCGAACTGTTTCGGATGATCGGTAACCGGTGGATCTTTTTTTTATTCGGATTTCTCTTTACCACCGGGGTGATCTATCTGCTGGTCCGGCATCTTTTCGCGCCCTTCAATGCACTCGTAAATCACTGCCTTACCTGCGACGATCCCGACAACAAGCCCGACCGGGTGAGCGGGGGACTCGAGATCGTCGCACTGCGCGATGCGATCGCGACATTGCAGCACCGGATCAGCGGCCTGCAAAAGGCCCAGCATGAATCGATGAAAGCCCTCACCCACGAACTCAAAACCCCGCTGGCCCAATTGCGCCTGAGAATCGACATTGCCGATCAAAAAGGGGAATGGAACGCCGATGCGATCACCGCAGCCCGTGAGGAGATCGACCTGATCGCCTCCAAAATCACGACGATCCTCCATACGACCGAAGCATCAGGCCCGGTAGAAAAAGTCTATCTCAGACAGACGCTGGAAAACTGGATCGAGGAACTTCGTCCGCTCTGGGAACACCGGGGGCTCCGGTTCCGTCTCGACGTTCCCCCCAACGCCTCGATGGTGTTACCGAAAATGCCGTTTGACCGGGTGGCCCGCATCCTGGTGGAGAATGCGCTGAACCATGCCTGCCCCGGTGGGGAGGTCCTGATCCGGTGCCATCAGGGAATTCTCGAAATCATCAACCCTACCTGCGACCAGAAAACGCCCGTTATCCCGGCCAGCGGAAAGGGGCTCGAGATCGCCAAAACGTTATCCGATTATTATGGCTGGAAGCTTCGTGATGAGCAGGCCAACGGAGATTATCACGTCGTCTTTTCGGTCGGGTAACTCAAAACAGCTCCCCGATCCGGAAATGAAAGGCGAACTGGCTCCAGTCTTCGGGGTCGAAGCCCGCGTCGATCGCGATCGGGCCGATGGGGGTGACATAGCGCAGCCCCGCGCCGACGCCCCAGTAGGGGAGATCGTAATCGGGGATATAACCGTCCCCGATAAACGTCAGATCGCTGAAGAGAACCCCGCGGAAACCCCCGTAAACGGGAAAGCGGTACTCGACGCTCCCCTCCAGAAGGGACGAAAACCCCAGCGGATCTCCGGATCGGTTTTTGGGGCCGAGGTCGCGGTAGGTATAGGCCCGGTTTGAGTTCATCCCCCCGGCGTAAAAACGGTACGACGCGGGGACGTCGCCGTCGTAGACCCGCAGCGTCCCCCATTTGGCTTTCGCCCCGAGGACGTGTTCGCCGTAACTGAGGAGGTAGGCCCCCGAGAGGAGGCTTTTGAAATAGGTGGCGTCCGAGAGGGGTTCGGTGCGGAGCGAACCGCTCACCTTGGCGTTGAACCAGTACCCCCGGGTCGCTTCGAGGGGTCTGTCGCGCTCGTCGATGTTGAGCTCCACCGCCGGCGAGGTGATGAGCAGGACGCTGTCGGGGAAATTGTCGGGATCGCTGCTGCCGTGCGTCCGGACCCGGTCCATCGTGATTCCCCCCATGACCGATGTCGGCATATCCTGCAGCGAGGCGGTGATTTTTCCGTAGGTGCTTTGGGACTCGTAGCCGTCGAACACTTCGTTGCGATACCCGATTTCGCCGCCGAACACCTCCCGTTTTTCGAGGGGGAGGGTTACCGCCGCGGAGGCTTCCTGGATCAGGGAAGTGTAGCGCCCCTCCAGGGAGAAGGTTTTAAGATCGCCCAGAAAATTGCGGTGTTTCACCCCCATCTGGGCGCTTGGGCCCTGATCGCTGCTGTACCCCAGACCGGCGGTGAAGCGGATCGGTTTCTCCACCTCTTCGATCGCGACGGAGATCGGGACGACGCTGCCGTTGCGTTCGTTGTCGTTGATCATGACCCGCGCGATCCCCTCTTTGGCGTAAAGCGCCTCGTAGCTTTGCTTGATCGCGTCGACGCTATAGGGGTCCCCCTCTTCGATCCGGAGCATCGATGCGGCGAGTTTCCCGTCGATATTGGGGGTCGATTCGACGGTGACCGGCCCGAAAGTGCATGGTTCCCCCGGCGTCGCTTCGAACAGGAGGTGCGCCTCGTCGGTTTCGATGTCGATCCACGCTTTGGTGTTGAACTGCGCGTTGCAGTACCCCCGTTCACCGTACCGTTTTTTGATCTGCGATTTCGTTTCGCCAAAGGCGTCCTGATCGAACCGTTCCCCGGGGGTGAGGCTCACGAGCGCTTCCACGTCGAGGGGGCTGTTGATCTGGAGGGATTTGACGATGATGGGGGTATTTTCGCTGATCGTAAAGACGACGCTTCCCTCTCCGATTTCCGACGTGATCCGGACGTGGTAAAACCCCTTGGAACGGTAAAAACCGGTGAGGGCCGAGAGGCTCTGGGAGACGGCGATCTCCTCGATGACGGGGCGATCTTCCCATACCTCGAATGCGTAGGGTTTGCGTAGTCCCAGCGCCTCGAACAGCTCCGATTCGCTGATCGCCTGGTTGCCCGAAAATACGATTGTGAGGGGAGCCGCGCACAGCAGCAGCGCCGATACGGCCATTAGCCAGACGATCCGCATTTCCCCTCCTTGTTTTTAAGGGTTATTGTATCCAAAAAGACAGAGGAGGCGGTGTTTCAGTCGAGGGGAGAGGCTTTCATGATCTTCTTCCAGTCCCGCCGGAACACGGTCCGGATCGTCGCTTCATCGTGGGGGATGACGCAGCGCGAACAGTCGTGATGGATCCGGGTATCGGTCTGAAACGTCTCGCCCCCCACCGCGCCGATCGCGCAGGCGCTGTAACGCGTTTTCCCCCCCTCGATCCCCATTCCCCGGTCGCTAAAGCGAAAATGGGGGCAGGCGCAGAGGTAACAGTTGAGCTCGGGGAGGTCGTGGCATCGGGCAGCGGTGGCGTAGAGGGGGCAGAAATCGGGCTCTTTTTCCACCATGTTGTCGTAGCGGAAATAGGCGATCACCTCCTCGTCGCTGAGGTCGGCGAGTTTTTCCATGATAACGCGGTGTTTGGCCGCGTGAGTATCGAACCAGCCGCTATAGGTCATGGCGGGAAAACGCTTTGACCAACAGGATCAAAACCGCCCCTTCGAGAGGTAAAAGGAGCAGATGGAGGGCATACACCTGCGTTTGCGCGTCGCTGTACCCGACGTGTTCGAGGAGGGTGTAAAAACCGTACGAGAGGAGCAGCCCGGCCAGGTACCCCTGCTGTTTGGCGACGTCGATCCACCCCATGATGCGCGCTTTGCGGGCGAAATGGGTTTCGGCCCGTACCAGGTATCCCCCCAGCATGAACGAGAGCTGGTAGGCGGCGTAAACGACCAGTGCCGTGGCGGGCGAAGCCGAAAACAGGAGGAAATAGCCGATCATCGCGAGCATCACCAGTTCGGCGGCGAGGGAGAGACGGTAAAAACGCTCCAGCCGCATCAGGCGGTGGTAGAGGTAGGCCATCCCCATGAGCCCCGCCGCCAGCATGATCCCGCCGATCGAAAACGTCGCGGGGGAAAGGGAAGCATAGACCGTGAACACCGATCCCCCGACCAGCCCCGTAAAGAGGGAGTTGAGGAATTTGTAGCGCAGGTAGGATCGGAAGAGGAGTTTCATGGTGTCCTAGAAAATAAACTTGACGCCGCCTGTAACGGTTCGTTTGAAATCGGTCGGATAGATCTGGTCATCCCGTATCCAGATGCCGTTTGTGCGATTGAACAGATTGTTGACCTTGGCAAAGAACTCATAATTTGCTTTGGCGTAGTTGAATGTGATGTTGGTGGAATGGTAGGCTTCCTGTTTCTGATCGAAGTTATTTTCAAAATCGAGCTGGGCGTACGCTTCGGAGCGGTAGACCTGACTTACCGAGAAGGTTGTGTACGGGTTGGGGAGATAGCTTAGGGTGAGTTGAGCCGAGTGATTCGAAACTCCCGGCAGATCGTTCCCCGCAAAATTTTTGCCGTCGATTTTTTCTTCGTCAATAATGGCTTTGACGTAGTTGTAGTCCGCGGCGATTTTCCACGCGTCGTTGAGTGTGCGCAGGTAGGTCAGATCCAGCCCGTATTTGTGCGATTTTTCGATGTTGGTGTTGGAAGTGAGGGTCGCCACCCACGAAAGGCCGTTGGTGTAATAATAGAGTTCGTCGCGCAGATCGATGTAATAGAGGGAGAGCTTCAGTTTCGAATCTTTGTCGATACGGGTGTAGCCCACCGTATAGGTATCGGTTTCCATCGGATCGATAAAGCCGTTGAAGCGTACCGGATCGTCGTAGGGAAATGTCGAGTCAAAGAGCATGATACGGTTGACGTCGGGGAACTGGAAACCGTGGGCATAATGGGCAAACCACGATGATCCGGGGTTAATGAGATAGGAATATCCCGCTTCATAGCTGTAGAGGCGGTCGCTCGTCTGGACATCGACGGCGGCATCCTGGTAGCGGTAGGAGGCTTTTTCGGTCCGGAGGCCGCCGTTGAAACGGTGGCTGCCCAGAGCGTATTCCCCGGTGATAAATACGGCGTAATTGTCTTTTGACATTTGGTTCAAAGCATAATCTACCTCACCGAGTGTCCCCTGCACTCCCAGGGCTGAAGAGAAAGCGCCATCAGAATACGAGAGATCGGCGTTGAATTGACGGTAGCGGTAATCTGAGACCAGCGGGTAGGGAAACGCCGACGTCGGGTTGATGATGAAATCGGAGCGTTTGATCTCCTGTGAAGCCGAAACATCCAATACGAGCGCATCCGAAACGAGGTATTTCATCCCCAGTTCCGCAACCTGCGAGCGGTATTTTTGTTCGGTACTGTCGCTTGGGGTGAAACCAAATCCCTTGTCCGACGTCCCCGGCTGGGTCGGATCGTCGCGATACTCATCGAGCGTCACCGTTCCGGCGTACAGGGAACTGTTGCGCGTAAAGCCCATGCTGCCGTAAAGTTCCAGAACAGAGATGGGACGGTACGAGAGGCTTATCCCCCCGTTGGTCGATTTCTGGGCATCGGTGGTTCCGAGAAGATCGATATCGCGTATGCCGTCGGTACGGAAATGATCCAGATGCAGTGCATAGGAGAAATGCTCCCGTGCCGAGGAAAGGTAGAGCGATTCCCCGTGCGTTCCGTGATTCCCGCCGATGAAAGCAAGCTGACCGCGATTCCCACGCTTGGTGATGATGTTGATCGCGCCGGCATTGGCACCGTCTCCGTACACTACCGATCCGGCCCCTTTTAAAACTTCGATCCGCTCGATCGTGCCCAGTGGAATCGACCCCAGAAGCTGCGGAGCCATATCGATGTTGTTCAGGCGGCGTCCGTCAAGGGTAACCACGATATTCTGGAAGCCCGTGCTTCCCAGGCCGTATCCATGCAGATCGAGTTGCTGACTGAAAGGGTTGTTGTAGCTTGGAGAAACGATGAGGGAATGTTGAGAGGTGAAAAAATCGTAGATGTTCGCGGCGTTGGACCGGGCAATATCATCGGCGGTATACACCTCGACGGCATAAGTGGCGGAGAGCTCATCGGACTCGACCGCGTTGGAGGTGACGACGATCGGTTCGATCGAGAGGGTTTGAGCCCCTAGCGAGGCGACAAGCGTCGCGCACGCGACGAGGGAAAGGGCTGGTTTAAACATGGATGTCCTTGAGAGTTAAAAATAGTAGGCGATGAGGTCAGGACATCCTCGGGAGGGGAGACGGTCGAATAGGTGTGGATCGGATGGGTCGGGCAGATCCATTCGATCCGGGTGATATTCTGGAGGAGGCGCACATGCGACGCATACGCCTGGATCGCGACGAGCGAAAAGTAGTTTTTTCCGAAACCGCGCGGTGAACGCATCGCCAACCTCCCCTTTTTTTCGGGGAATTATAGCGGAAAATAGCGGAGGAGAAAATCTCCCGCATGCGGCAGATGCGGGAAGCTTCAGGGGGTACAGGGGACAATTTTGTCTCTGCCACTTTCTGGGCGCTTGTGCCCTTTGGGTATTGCTCAGAAAGTGCGTGACATCGGCTAGGACTTAAATTGCCCGAGCTGGGCGTTGAGGCTCGTTGCGGCGTCATAGAGCTCACCGGCGATTTTGGAGATTTTGGTGATCTCTTCCTGGTTGCTTTGGGAGAGGTTCGACATCTCCGAGACTTTGGTGATGATCTCGTTGATTTTGCGGGCCATCGCTTCGGCCGCCTCGACGCTCTGGCGGCTGGCATCAACGTTGGAACGGAGTACCTGCGCGGCCGAGTCGATTTTGACGTCGATCTCTTCGCTCCGCTCCGCGAGACGGCCGATGTTTTCGCTGTTGGTGCTCATCATGTCGGAGGAATCGGAGATCGACTGGATCACGATGGAAATCGTCGAATTGATCTCGGTGAGGCTTTTCTGGGTCCGCTCGGCGAGTTTGCGCACTTCGTCGGCGACGACCGCGAAGCCCCGGCCGTGTTCGCCGGCCCGCGCCGCTTCGATCGCGGCGTTGAGGGCGAGGAGGTTGGTCTGGTCGGCGATGTCGGAGATGATCCCCAGAACGCCGCTGACGCTGGCCGCATCGGCGGAGAGCTGGTTGAACCGTTCGGCAAGCTCGTTGGACATCTGGGTCGTGCTGTGGATTTCACGGGTGATCGCGTTGGCGATGTCGCGGACGACGCTTAGCTCCTGTTCGGTAGATCGGCTGTTGTCGAGAGAACTTTTGGCGATGTTGACGCTTTGTTCGAGCGTCGAGCCGATTTCGGCGGCGGTCGCATTCGTGTTCTGGGCGATCGTGTTGGTTTTCTGCGATTGCGCCGAGAGGTTGGTTGCGGCGTCGTTGAGGGTGGCCGTCGAGCCGACCGCCGAACTCGTAATCCGCTTGGTATCGTTGATCGTATTCTGGATTTTTTCGATGAACTGGTTGAGGTAATTGCTGGCGATCCCGATCTCGTCATCTTTGTTCATGATCGGGAGGCGCTTGGTCAGATCGCCGTTACCGTGGGCGAGGTCGGAGGAGACGTTGTCGAGTTCTTCGATCGGGCCGAGGATGCTTCGGCCGGAGAAATAGTTGATGGCGATCAGGATAGCGGTCAGGATGCTTCCCAGGACCATGAACCATTTGAAAAACCCGCTCTGCAATTCGTCGAAATAATCGGCTTTGTTCAGGCCGGGGACGACCCACATGTCCCACGCCGGGATGTAGCGGTAGGCGGCGATTTTTTCCTGTCCCGTCGTAGCGGAGGTGTATTCGAAAATTCCCCCCTCTTTATGGGAACGGATCTCGTCGATGTAGTCTTTTCCGGCGAGGTTTTTTCCCTCTTCTTTATGGTGGACCCTCATGGTTCCGGTGCTGTCGACGAGGTAAACGTACCCGCTTTCGCCGATTTTGATTTTGAAGATGTCTTTTTTGAATCCTTCGTCCTTGTAGGCGTCGGGTTCGATCTCGGAGATGTAAACGAGGGTCTGTTCGAGTGAATCGGCAACCGTATTGAGGTCGCTGGTCATGATCGTCTTGATCGAACTGGTAGCGATGAAGTATGCTACAATGACGCTCACCAAGATGGCCCCGACCGCGGCGATCAGATTGACGATAAACTTGCTTTTGATGGTGTTAAGAAGATGCATGGTCCCGCACTTTGATAAGAATGTTACACCATTGTAATGCCCTTTTTCTAAAGCGAAGGTAAAATATGAGATATTCTTATTTGAAACAGATCGTCGGGTACATGCAGGGGTTCCGCCGGATCGTTGCGGCCTACCGTTATGCCGATAGTTCGATCCGGATCGTTTTCGACGGCGAAAACAGCTGGAATTTCGACATGAGCCGCGGAAAATCGGCGATCACGATCGGTGAGAGCACCCATCGGACCAAGATGTACCAGGCCCCGTTTGATGTCATGCTCGCCAAACGGCTCAACCGCGCGAACATCACCGCGATCACCCTGCACAACGACGACAAGATCATCCGCCTCGTGACGACCCAAAGCGGCGCCTACAAGAGTGAAACGACGATCCTGCAGCTGGAGTTTACCGGAAAGCATACCAACGCGATCCTCCTCTCTGCCGACGAAACGGTTCTCGAAGCGCTGCGCCACATCGACGCGGAGGTTTCGACCCGTTCCGTGAAGGTGGGGCAAAAGCTCTCCCCGCTCCCCGCTCCCCCCTATGTTCCGCAGGAGTATCCGCTGAGCGACGTCCGGGCATTCCTGATCGAAGAGCACCGGCGACAGAGCGGCGAAAGGCTTGAACGCCTGAAACACGAAAAAACAACCCTGCTTCGGAAGCGGCTTTCGCAGCTGCACGGCCACCTTGCCGCCCTCGAAGACGAAAACGCCCTCCTCGAAGAGTCGGCCAAGGCCCAGCATGCCGGGCACCTGGTACTGGCCAATCTTTCCGAGGTCAATCCCTACGTCCCCGTTGCGCAGCTGTACGATTTTGACGGCACCCCGGTGCGGCTGGAAATCCCCGGGGGGAACTCCAGCGCCGCCGGATGCGCCGAAGCGTTTTTCAAACGTTCCAAAAAGGCGAAGCAAAAAGCGACCGGGCTTCACCGGGAACGGCGCAACCTCGAAGAGAAGATCAACCACCTCGAACTGTTTATCGCAACGGTGGAAGGGGCCGGGAGTCCCGAAGAGATAACCCTGCTGTTTCCTGCCAAAAACGCCGTTTCCCGGCTCAAAACCTCCGATTCGGTCGCCGAGTTCTGGATCGAGGGGGTCAAGGTATCGCTGGGCAAAAGCGAAAAAGGGAACATCGAGCTGCTCCGTAATGCCAGGGCGCGCGATATCTGGATGCATCTCAAAGACCGCCCCTCGGCCCACGTCGTGATCTCGACCGACAAGCAGCAGCTCCCCGAACGGCTCCTTGAAGCGGCGGCCAAACTGTGCGTCGATTTCTCCGTATTTGAAAAAGGGCGCTATCTGGTCGATTATACCCCCAGAAGAGAAGTCAAAATCCAGGAAGGGGCCAACGTCTTGTACACCAACTACAAGACGCTCAGCGTGGAGAAAGGATAACGTCATGGCGATAGGACCGATCGGCAACGCTATCTACGTCAATCAGCAGATGGCGACCGTCGCGAGCGAGCAGACGGCGGTGATGAACCGGTTCGAACTGCAGACCCTGGCGGCTGCCGCGGCAGCGCAGGAGAAAAAAAAAGAGGTCGAAGAGGTTCGTCCGACGGAAGAGAACCAGGGGGTCGATCCCGACCGAGAACATACCCGGGAAGAGGCGGAGGGGAATGCCCATCGGCAGAAGCGCGAACCCAAACCTCCCAAAGAGGAAAAACCGCTCCACTTGCTCGACATTAAAGTGTGATACGGTATAATTGATAAATTTAACAGTCTGGTTTCGTAAACAATGCAAACGGCAAAAAATTCACTCAAACAGCGTATCGTCACCGCGGTAGTGCTGGGGGTCATCGTCCTTACGGTCGGTCTCATCAACAACTTCTGGCTCATGTGGATCATGATGGGGATCGTTTACCTCCTCGCGTTCCATGAGGCGATGCGGCTGTTCGGGATCAACAACAATTCCCTCTACGCGTACGCCATGATCCTGTGGCTGGCGGCGGCACTTTATCCTTATGGGGAAGATTTGTTCGTGATCGCGGGGCTGATTTTTGCCGCCGCCGTTGCCTACACGCAGAATATCCCGTGGAAGAACTTTTTCCCCTTTGTCTATCCGACCGCGGGGATGCTGTTCATGCTCAGCATGTACCAGGAATACGGTATCACTGCACTGCTGTGGCTGCTCGTCGTCGTCGCTTCGGCCGACGTCGGGGCCTATTTTGTGGGGCGAAGCATCGGAAAAACCCCTTTCAGCCTCTCCAGCCCCAGCAAAACCCGCGAGGGGGTTTACGGCGGTATCGCCGTTGCGACCGCAGCCGGTTTTTTCATCGGGATCACGATCGTCGACATCACCCAGGCGATCATCATCTCGATGATGGCGGCGATCGGGGCGGTGTTCGGAGACCTGTTCGAGAGCTATCTCAAACGCCGTGCGGGGGTCAAGGACAGCGGTTCGATCCTTCCCGGCCACGGAGGGATTCTTGACCGCATCGACGGCTACCTCTTTGCCTCGATCATCATGCTCGTCCTGCTACGGGGGCTTGTTTGATCCTACTGGGCTCCACCGGCTCCATCGGAGTCAACGCCCTCCGGGTCGCCGAACAGTTCGGCCTGAGCGTCGATACCCTCGTCGCCGGACGCAACATCGACCTCCTCAATACCCAGATTGAGCGCCATGCCCCGAAGCGGGTCGTCGTCATGGACGATGCGGATATCCCCCGGGTCAACCATCCCGGTGTCCGCGCGGGGGAATCGGCGATCCTGGAGGCGATCGAGGAGTCTTCTTCGGGCCATGTCGTCAACGCTCTGGTGGGCTTTGCCGGGTTCCGCCCCACCCTAAAGGCGCTCGAATGCGGCAAAAAGGTGGCCCTCGCAAACAAAGAGTCTCTCGTGGTAGGGGGAACGTTCGTCGATACCTCCCCGATCGTCCCCATCGACAGCGAACATTTCGGTCTGTGGTACCTCAACCGGCGGAGCCGGGGGGTGGAACGGATGGTCGTCACCGCCAGCGGCGGAGCGTTTCGCGACTGGCCGCTGGGGGAGCTGGAAAACGCGACCCTTGCCGATGCCCTGAAGCATCCAAACTGGTCGATGGGACGTAAAATCACGATCGACAGCGCCTCGATGATGAACAAGCTTTTCGAGCTCCTCGAGGCGCGGTGGCTCTTCGGGGAGGGGGAGTACGACGCCCTGATCGAAACCCGCTCCCTCATCCACGCCCTCATCGATTACGCCGACGGTTCCACGACCGCCCACTTCGCCCACGCCGATATGCGCCTCCCCATTGCCTACGCCCTGATGGGGCAGGTCGATACCCCGATCGTCGAGCGGATCGATCTGGCCAGGATCGGCTCGCTTGAATTTCGTCCCATCGAGACGGAACGCTATCCCGTGTGGCAGATCAAGGATGAGCTGTTGCGCCATCCCGAACGGGGGGTGGTCGTCAATGCCGCCAACGAAGCCTCTATCGAGCGGTTTATCCGCGGTGAGATACGTTTCGTCGATATCGCGCGGACCATCCTTGCCGTCTACGAAAAGCTCCCCCTTTCCCCCGCATCGGTCGAGGATGTTTTTGCCATTGACCGCGAAGTGCGCGCGTATGCATCGGGGATCCGATGGTAAAAGTCCTGATTCTCCACGGATGGCACGGCAGCGATGCGCCCCACTGGCAATCGTGGCTGGCCCAGGAGCTTGTCGTCACGGGCAACATTGTGGCCTTTCCACAGTTGTCGGATAAAACGGCTCCCGATCTTCAAACCTGGCTCACCGAAGCCCGCGAGACGTTTGAAGCGCTTCGCCCCGACGTGGTCATCTGCCACTCGCTCGCCAACGTCTTGTGGTTTCATCTCTGTCCTCGCTTGCATCACCGGGTCAAAAAACTCCTGCTGTGCGCCCCGCCGCGTGATCTGAGCGATCACCCCGAAGTGGCGTCATTTTTCCCCGCAGTGCTCCCCGAAACCCTCCACGCACAGGAGGTATTGATGTGTGTTTCAGACGATGATCCCTACATGAGCCTCGACGAATCGGAAGCCCTGGCCGAAACCCTCGGCGTCCCCCTCAACGTCCTGCACGGCGCCGGGCACATCAACGCCGCCTCGGGGTTCGGGCCGTGGCCGTGGGTCCGGGATTGGGTACTGCAATGATCCTGAGTATCGAAAGTTCGTGCGACGACAGTTCGATTGCCATCACGGAGATCGCGACCAAAAAACTGATCTATCATAAAAAGATCTCGCAGGAGCTGGAACACTCCCGCTATGGCGGCGTCGTTCCCGAACTCGCCAGCCGTCTCCATGCCGAAGCGCTCCCCCGTATTTTAGAGGAGTGCGCTCCGTGGTTCGGAGAACTCAAAGCGGTTGCGGTCACCAACGAACCGGGGCTGGGGGTCACCCTGATCGAGGGGGTGACGATGGCCAAGGCGCTCAGCCTCGCGCTCAATATCCCCATCATCCCCATCAACCATCTCAAAGGACATATTTATTCCCTCTTTATCGAGAAAGAGGAGACGCTGCCGGTGAGCGTATTGCTTGTATCGGGGGGGCACACCCAGCTGATCGAGGTGGAATCGTTCGAATCGATGCAAACGGTGGCGACGACGATGGACGACAGTTACGGGGAGAGCTTCGACAAAGTCGCCAAAATGATGAATCTGGGCTATCCGGGTGGGCCGCTGATAGAGCGGCTTGCGCGCGAAGGGGATGCGAGACGGTTTGCGTTTACCGTCCCCCTGTGGCAGTCACCGCTCATCGCGTTTAGCTACTCGGGGCTGAAAAATCAGGTCAGATTGGCCGTGGAAGCCGCCGAGCCCTCGGCGTACCCCGATATCGCGGCCGCGTTTCAAAAGACGGCGACGGAGCACCTGATCCAGAAACTCAAAAAATATTTCAAAGCCCACCCGCCGAAACGTTTCGCCATCGTCGGCGGGGCAAGCGCCAATCTCTACCTTCGCGAGTCCGTTACGAAACTACTCGCCCCCTACAAAGCCGAACTGCTCCTCTCCGAGCTTAAATACTGCTCCGACAACGCCGCGATGATCGGACGGGTAGCTGTCGAGCACTACCTGCGCGCACAGACGGCCGACCACCGCAGTATCTCCGTTAACCCCCGCTGTAATCTGTAATAGAGCTTAATTCCAAACACCTATTGGATAATTCAGACTCAAATTATCCGATTTAAAATATACTTCTTGTATCCGTAAAAAAACAAAGCAAGGAGCCAATATGGCAACGACTAAATTCAAAGGTACAGACGTAGAACTTCTCGGAAACGAAGTAAATGTTGGAGACAAAGCTCCTGAAGTAACGGTTGTAAACTCAGCAGGTCTGGGTGATGTAGTCGTCGGTGGAGCGCAAGGTGTTAAACAACTGATCATCGTTGTTCCTTCATTGGATACCGGTGTATGTGCTACCGAAACACGTAACTTCAACGCAAAAGCGGCTTCTATGGAAGGTGTAAAAGCGACTATCGTATCTTTGGACTTGCCATTCGCAGCAGGACGTTTCTGCCAGGCGGAAGGGATCGATAAACTGACGGTATGTTCAGACTTCCGTAACAAAGATTTCGCAAACGCGTACGGCGTATTGCTCGGCGGTTCAGTACTTGCCGGTGTAACTTGCCGCGCGATTTTCGCTGTCAACGAAGAAGGGATCGTCACGTACAAAGAGATCGTTCCTGAAATCACGGAAGAGCCGAACTACGAAGCTGCATTGGCTGCCGTAAAATAATACTTCCCCGCTCCCTTCGCGGAGGGGGCACTTTTCTTCACCGCTTTCCTGCTCTATTGCCCCTGATGTTACGGGTTGACCCCGCCTTTACAATCCCTTATTTGCAGAGAATGGAAATCGTATTCCCGGCTTCCTGAACCGAATACTTATAACGACCGTCCAGTGTGATCGTAACCCGCGCAAAAGTGCCGTGATGGGTCAATGCGGCACCGAGGTAGGGAGGTGCATCCAGACGGGCCTCCTCTTTTGTAAATACTTTGGAATGTTTGAAGTCCAGAACGATGCGGCTGGGATTGCTGAGGGTGAAATGGCGCATCAGGGGGACCGGAGAGGTTAGTTTGAGCGATTTTTGGTGGCTGGCATACCCTAAAAAGCCCAATGAACCCGAGGAGAGGGTTTTCTCCTTTGGTGCGGAGGCCGGGTTTCCCCCCTGCGTCAGGATTATGGGTTTGTGCCAGTCGATGGCTTTATCCAGATCAAATTTTTTGGTCTCGATACTGCCGTCGATATTTTGGTAGGTGAGCGTAACCTCTTTGAGGATCCGTGCCTGATCGGGGAGGGTATAACTGACCGAACCCAGCGGAGGGGTTGAATCGGGAATGTTGGAAGTGACTTTCTGGCTCGAAGGGGAAACGGCGAAGAAAGGATTCTCCCGGGCAGATAGGGGAGAAAGGAGCAGTAGGGACAGTAAAAGCGATACTCTCATGGTTTCCTTTCGTTCGGCCGGCCGGGCTTGTTTATTCCGAATCGGCGTCCAGTTCTTTAAATTCGAAATACTGTTTCTGGAGGGCGGCATTTTCGGCCTTGAGCCGTTCGATATCTTCGATCAGGTAGTCCTGATGCTCTTCGAGATCGAGGAGAACGCTGAGCGAATTGTTACCGAAAAAGATCAGCCCCATGTAAATCCCCGCAATCAAAACGGAGGCAACGGCGATGAGGAATTTGGTTGTAGAAAGCCCGAAATAGCGTTCGCTGAGGCTTTCTTGTTCCCCCTCTTCGAGGAGCCGGTCGTCTTGCTGCATCAGTTAAACAGGGAACTTCCCAGGTACTCGCCGTATACGACTTCGTTTTCGATCTCCAGGAGACGGTTGTATTTGGCCGTCCGTTCGCCGCGTGCGGTGGAACCGGTTTTGATTTCGCCGCAGTTGAGTGCGACGGCAAAGTCGGCGATGAACGCGTCTTCGCTCTCGCCGGAGCGGTGGGACATCACGCACTTATAACCGTTGCGCTGGGCCAGACGGACCGTGAGCATCGTTTCGGAGACCGAACCGATCTGGTTGGGTTTGATGAGGATCGCATTTCCGATCCCTTTTTCGATCCCCTCGGCGAGGATGTTTGCGTTGGTGACAAACAGGTCGTCCCCGACGAGCTGCACTTTGCTGCCCAGCCGTTCGGTGAGGATTTTCCATCCGGCCCAGTCGTCTTCGCTCAGGCCGTCTTCGATCGATACGATCGGATACTTGGCGCAGAGCGCTTCGTAGTAGCTGACCAGTTCTTCACTTGTCAGGGTGCGCCCTTCGGACTCGAGGCGGTAACCCCCATCGCAGACGAGCTCGGAGCTGGCTACGTCGAGGGCGATCGCGATCTGCTCACCCGCCTTGTAACCCGCTTTGGCGATCGCTTCCATGATCACTTCGATCGGCTCTTCGTTGTTTTTCAGATCCGGTGCGAATCCCCCCTCATCACCCAGCGCCGTGTTGGCGCCGCGGTCCTTGAGGATTTTTTTGAGGTTGTGGTAAACCTCCGCGGACGCGCGGAGTCCTTCGGCAAAATCACTGAACCCGACCGGCATGATCATGTATTCCTGGAAATCGACGCTGTTATCGGCGTGGCTTCCGCCGTTGATGATATTGAGCATTGGGACGGGCATCACCATCGCGTTCGCGCCGCCGAGGTAGCGGTAGAGGGGAATGCCGAGGCTTTTCGCCGCGGCGCGGGCAACCGCCATCGAGACGCCGAGGACCGCGTTGGCACCGAGGTTGGAGTAGTTATCGGTGCCGTCGAGTTCTTTCATCGCCGCATCGACGACGGCCTGGTTGTACGGACTGAGCCCCATGATCGCATCGGCGATCTGGTTGTTGACGTTTTCGACCGCTTTGAGGACCCCTTTGCCCATGTAGCGCGCGTCGCCGTCGCGCAGTTCGAGGGCTTCGCGTTTACCGGTGCTGGCACCGCTGGGAACGATTGCGCTTTCACGCGTGCCGTCGCTGAGCTGTACGGTTGCTTTTACGGTCGGGTTACCGCGGGAGTCCATTACCTCGATGGCGCTTACTTCATCAATAAATATCATTCGTCTATCTCTCCTATTTCAGATTCATCCATGGCTATGATGCCGGTGACGCCCATAGCGGATTTAATTTTATCTTCTACTTTTTTGGCGAGCTCGGGCTCGTCTTTGAATTTCTGTTTGACGTTTTCGCGCCCCTGGCCGAGTTTTACGTCCTCAAAACTGAACCACGCACCGCTTTTGTCGATGATGTCGAGTTTGACCCCGTAATCGACGAGTTCTCCCTCTTTCGAGATCCCCTCACCGAACATAATATCAAATTCCGCCTGACGGAACGGCGGAGCGACTTTGTTTTTCACAACTTTGGCCTTGACGCGGTTTCCGATCTGGCTCTCCCCCTGTTTGAGGGTGGCGATTTTCCGGACGTCGATACGGACCGATGCGTAGAACTTCAGGGCATTCCCCCCTGTCGTCGTTTCGGGGGAACCGTACCCCATCGTTCCGATTTTCATCCGGATCTGGTTGATGAAGATGATTGTACAGTTCATCTTGTGCAGGACACCGGTCAGTTTGCGAAGCGCCTTGGACATCAGTCGTGCCTGTACCCCGACTTGCTGGTCGTCCATCTCCCCTTCGATTTCGACTTTTGGCGTCAGTGCCGCAACCGAGTCGACGACAATCAGGTCAACCGCCCCGCTGCGGGCGATCGTTTCGACGATGTCGAGCGCCTGTTCGCCGTAATCGGGCTGGGAGACGAGGAGATTTTCGATATCAACCCCGAGATTTTTGGCGTAATTGACGTCGAGGGCGTGTTCGGCGTCGATGAAGGCGCACACGCCTCCGGCTTTCTGGCATTCGGCCGTGATCTGAAGGCTCAGTGTCGTTTTCCCCGAACTTTCCGGTCCGTAGATTTCGACGACACGCCCTTCCGGAACGCCCCCGATGCCCAGCGCCAGATCCAGTCCGATCGAACCGGTGCTGATGGCGCTGATCGGTTCGATCTCCTTGTCGCCCAGACGCATCAACGTCCCTTTGCCGAACGTTTTGTCGATCTGTTTCATCGCCAGTTCCAGCGATTTGAGTTTTTGTGGATCCATCATGCGTTGCTCTCCTGAAGTACGGACTGTATTAATGTTTTGATACGGCAATAATATGACAAATTGAAATATATCTAAAAAATATGACAAATTGAAATATTAATATTCACACTAATGGAATGGTATTATTTTATCCTTATTTGGTTAAAATTTAATTGATTTTCCCCGCAACAAGGAACGACTCCGTGAAAAAAACGGTTATAGCCCACTCTCCCGACGCCGATGACATCTTCATGTACTACGCGATCAAATTCGGCTGGGTGGGGAGAAAAGGGAACGTTTTCGAGAACATCGCTCTGGATATCGAGACCCTCAACACCGAAGCGCTTAAAGGGACGTACGACGTCAGCGCGATCAGTTTCGGCCTCTACCCCCATATCCGTAACGACTATGCGCTGCTGCGGACGGCGGTCAGTTTTGGCCGGGGGTATGGTCCCAAGCTGATCCGCAAAAAAGGGACCCCCCTTAAAAAAAGGTTCAAAGTGGCCCTCAGCGGGAAATTCACGACGAATGCGATGCTCTTTCGGATTGCCTATCCCGAAGCGAGGATCGTCTACATGAACTTCCTCGAGATCGAGCAGGCGGTACTTGAGGGGACTGTCGATGCGGGGGTGCTGATCCACGAGAGCATTCTGGGATACGACGAGAGCCTGGAAGTGGAGCGGGAACTGTGGGACGTCTGGCGGGAGCTCGCCGGAGGGGAGCTCCCCCTCCCGCTGGGGGGGATGGCGATACGCCGTTCCTTGCCCCTGAGTACCGCGATCGATTATGAAAACGTTCTGACCAAGGCCGTCCGTATCGCCCGCGATCACAAGGAGAGCCTCTCGAAAATGTTGCTGGAGCGTTCCCTGGTCCGGATCGATGCCCCAACGCTCGAAAAATACCTTGAACTTTATGCCAATGACGAATCGATTACCCTCAGCGAAGAGCAGTACGAGGCAATTGACCGTTTGTTCGCGCTGGGGTATGAACACGGATTTTACGACGCGAAAATCAACGCCCGCGATTTCATGATCCCCCTTGAATACACCGCCTTAAGGTACAGCTAATGGAATCGGTTGCAAGCGCGGCTTGCTGCGCGTGGGCTTTCTGCCGAGGAAAACACAGCGTTAGCGTAGACACCGGGACGAGTTCCGGTGGCGTAAGGAAATCAAGATGATGCAGCAGGAATTGATCGGACTGGGGATAGAGACGTTCAAAATCTCCCTGATTCTCGCGCTGCCGACCCTTTTGGTCGGCATGTTTCTCGGTCTTGCGGTGAGTATTTTCCAGGCCACGACGCAGATCAATGAAATGACCCTGAGTTTCATCCCCAAGATTATCGGGATCGTCATCGTCATCATCCTGACGATGCCGTGGATGATGAACGAGATGGAAGATTTCACGATACGCATCTTTAATTTGATTCCCACCTTTATGCAGTAGCCATGAATTTCAAAACGATCGATTTTTCCCGCTACAGCTCCATCCGGATCGGTCCGGCGGTGGACGTCGCCCTGATCGAAAACGATGTCGTGCCGCCCGGACGGGTGATCGTCGGGAGTGCCAACAATCTCCTCGTCTCCCCGACTCCGCCGCCGCTGATGATCCTCTCCAAAGCGTACGATTTTATCCGTCTTGAAGCCGATGGTTTGCATATCGGTGCGGCGACTCCGGGGGGGAGGGTCGTCTCATTCTGCAAAAAACACGATATCGCCCATTTCGAGTATCTCTCCAAGCTCCCCGGAACGATCGGCGGGATGGTAAAAATGAACGCGGGTCTCAAGGAATACGAAATTTTCAACCACCTGATCGCAATCCGGACCCCAAGCGGCTGGAAAGAAAAAGGACAGATTGAATACGGCTATCGCAAAACCTCGATCGACGAGGTGGTGTTTGAAGCCCTGTTTGAGGCGGAAGCAGGGTATTCGACCGAGCGCTATGAACTGTTTGCTCAGATGCGCTCGAATCAGCCTTCCGACCCGAGCGCCGGGAGTTGCTTCAAAAATCCCCCCGGCGATTACGCCGGGCGGCTGATCGAAGCGGTCGGGCTCAAGGGGGTCAAATGCGGTGCCATGGCCTTTAGCGAGGTTCACGCCAATTTCCTCGTCAACACGGGGGGAGGGACTTATGAAGAAGCCCTCTCTTTGATCCGCGAAGCGCAGGAACGGGTCCGAAAAGGGTTCGGGATCGAGCTGCAATGCGAAGTGGTGCTACTGGAACGGACCGATTGACGAAAAAAAAGTAATTTCTATTGACTTTAGGCGTCATGATTGGATAGAATGACGATGAAACTCATGATTTGAAAGGGTTTATACGTTCAATGGTCGTTAGTTACATTCGTTCCGATAAAGATTTTGACGGTGTTTACGAGCAGTTAAAACTCATTAACGGGTATGCAGATCAAAAAAAGATATCGATAGATGAAGAGATGGTGGATCAAACCTCTCAGAGCAAAAGGCTGATCGAACGTAGCGAAGTGGTGCGGTTTTTCCGTTCGCTTCACAATGACACGCTGATCGTCTACGACACCTGGGCATTGAGCAGCCATATCGAAGATGTGGTTCAGATGTTCAGTTGTCTGCTGAAAAACGGCATGACGATCCATCTGGTCAAACCGGGGGTTGTGATCGACCGCAAAAGTGATACAATGGTAGTTTTGGGGTTGATCGATCATCTCCGGCAGGTATTGCAAGAGGATGCGAAAAAAGGGATAGGGCGCCCCCGGGGGTCGAAATCCTCATCCAAATTCGACGTTCATCTGGAAAAAATAATCGAGTTGCTCAAAGAACGCCGCAGCGTCAGCGAGATCGCCCGAATTCTTGGGGTAAGCCGCAGCTCGCTCAAGGATTACGTCGAATCGCGTGAACTCAAAGAGGTCGTCAGCGGCGTATTCGGGGCTGGCAACGATGCTGATGCCGAAGCAACGGTAATCGGGACCATACGCTGTCCCATCGCAGAAACAAGTTCAAAGGAGGTTTCATGAGCGAAGAAACAAGCCCGAAAGGGAAAGAATATCTGGCGGGATGGACCCCGTGGCGCACGAAACGTTACTGGTTTTACGGTCTGGTAACGGTGCTTTCACTGGTCATTCCCTGGATTACGATCGAGGGAAATCACCTCTTTTTGCTGAGCTTTGACAAACTCAAGCTCCACCTGATGTTTGTCCAGTTCGACATGCAAGAACTCTACCTGATGCCATTTTTGCTGATGATCCTCTTCATCGGGGTTTTCGGGCTGACGGTTCTGGGCGGACGGGTATTCTGCGGATGGATGTGTCCCCAGACCATTTTCCGCGTCGTCTACCGTGACCTGATCGAGACGAAGCTTCTGGGGCTCCGTAAACGGATCAAAAACAAGCAGCAGGAACCTGATTATTCAAAACCCGAAAACAAGATCAAACGCGTCGTTGCCATCTTGCTGTGGACGGGGCTGGCATTTGTTGCTGCGGCCGATCTGATGTGGTACTTCGTCCCGCCGGAAGATTTTTTCGCCTATATCCAAAATCCGGCCGAGCACCCGGTATTGATCGGGACGATCCTCGTTATCGTCGGTTTCCTGGTTTACGATGTCGTTTTCCTCAAGGAGAACTTTTGTGTTTACGTCTGCCCCTATTCACGGATCCAGTCGGTTCTGTACGATGAAGATACCGTTATGGCGATCTACAACCCGCACCGCGGCGGCGATATTTATAACGAGAATAAAGAGAAGGTATTTACCAAACAAAAAGATCTCCTCACCGTCAATCCGAGTGCGGAGTGTACGACCTGTGAGAGCTGTGTGACGGTGTGCCCGACCCACATCGACATCCGTAAAGGGCTCCAGCTGGAGTGTATCAACTGTCTCGAATGCGTCGATGCGTGTACCGAAGTGATGGGCAAACTGGGCAAACCGACACTGGTCGAATGGTCGAGTGAAAAAGAGACGCTGTTCCAAAAAGGAAAAACGGACTATTTCCGCCCGAAAATCCTGGGTTACATGGCGGTATTGGTGATTGTCAGTATCGTGCTGGCGATGATGGGAAGTACCAAGGAGTATATGCTCCTCAACATCAACAAGGAAAACCGCCTCTATTCGATCAGCCAGACCGACGAGGGGAAAACGCGGGTGGACAACGCCTATACGTTCCTGTTGCAGAACACGCTGAACGAAGATCATGAGTACTACTTCGACGTTATCGCTCCGGCGGGAATGGAAGGGAAGATCAAAATCGATCAGCCCGAAAAACCGTTCAAGGTCAAACCGGGCGTCGTCAAGAAGAAAGTGGTCGTCCTCTATACCGATGAAATGCTTGTCAACGACGATCGCAAAGATACCGTGATTCCGATCACGATCAAAGCGTATGCGGTGGATGACAAGGAAAAAGTAGTGGTCCTTCGCCAGTCTACTTTCACTTTCCCCCGTTCAGACCTTCTCAGATAACGCAAAAGGGGCTTAGCGCCCCTTTCCTCTGTCTCTGCCTTTTAAAATATTACGAATACGGTTTCCTTTTTCCCATGAGCATGGTCGGCAACAGTACCATTGGCAAATCAGCAAATCAGGCGTGAATAGGAGATGAAAAAGAGATATACAAGGGGAGAGAAGTTTCCGCCGTAGCGGAAAAGAAAGCAAGAGATTAAACGAGAACCGCTTCGCGTTTTCCTGCTTCGAGTTTTCCGATGACGTAGCCATCGGTAGCGGCGAGGAGGGGATCGACGTTTTCGGGACGGACGACGAGGATCATACCGACTCCCATGTTGAAGGCACGGAACATCTCGGAACGTTCGACGTGCTGAGCAATCAGTTCGAAGATCGGGAGGACGCGGACCGCGGATTCGTCGATCACGGCGCGCAGCCCTTCGGGGAGGACACGGGGGAGATTCTCGACGATACCGCCTCCGGTGATGTGGGCGAGGGCCTGGATTTTATCCTTATTGGCTTTGAACGTCTTGACATAGATGCGCGTCGGGGTGAGGAGGGTTTCGATGAGGGGTTTGCCCTCGAACGTGTCGTCGAATTTCATCCCCATTTTTTCGAAAAGGACTTTCCGGGCCAGTGAAAAGCCGTTGGAGTGAAGACCCGAGCTGGGGAGGGCGATGAGAACGTCTCCTGCGGCTACCCTGTCGGTCCGGTCGAGTTCGCTTTTTTCCCCGATCCCCACGGCAAACCCGGCGAGGTCGTAGTCATCGCTGTGGTACATTCCCGGCATCTCGGCCGTTTCACCGCCGATGAGGGCGCATTCGGCCTGGCGGCACCCTTCGGCAATCCCGCCGACGACGGCGGTGGCTGCCGCGACGTCGAGTTTCCCTGTCGCATAGTAATCAAGGAAGAACGAAGGGGTCCCGAAGTTGCAGATGAGGTCGTTGACGCACATCGCGACGAGATCGATTCCGACCGTATTGTGAATCCCCGAATCGATGGCCAGTTTGAGTTTGGTTCCGACGCCGTCGGTTGCGGCGAGCATCACCGGCTCTTTGTACCCTTTGGGAAGCTCAAATGCCCCCGCAAACGACCCGATGCCGCCAAGGACTCCGGGAACGACGGTCGATTTGACCAGGGGCTTGATGTTTTCGACGAAGCTGTTGCCGGCATCGATATCGACGCCGGCATCTTTGTAGCTGATTTGGCTCATAAAATCCCTCACCTGAAATAGTGAGGAGATTATAACGAAAGAGTCGTTAGGGGAAATTGAGGAGGTTACGCTTTTTTGTCGCAGGAACCGAAGAGTTTTTTGAACATCCAGATGGAGGGGCAAAAATCGGTCAATGCCCACACGACGATCATGACGATGACGAAGGTCTGGAGGATTACCGCGATCTGCATTTGTCCGGTGACGAAGAGCACCATGATGACGGTCAGGACGATCGCCATCAGGAAACGTTGAATTTTTTCTGCGCACATATTAAACTCCCTGTGATAGGATAAATTTGTTGAAATTATATCAAAACGGAACGCCGAAACCTTTAACGGATGAGGATAAAACGAATATTCAATGCCTTTTAATCTCCGCGTGTTACAATCGCTCGAAAATTCTCCAACGGGACAACCGAATCGATGAAAACGTTTATTTACCCTGAAATGATGGTCCATGTCGCGATGTGTACCCACAAAAATCCCCGTTCGGTATTGCTGGTCAGCGACGATGCAGCTTTGATGGAGGGGGAACTTGCCCGCCACCGCGAAGCGACCGTGACCCTCGCCCCCGCGAAGGACCTCCTCGCATCATTGCGCGATGCCGCCGACAACAGCGTCGATGTCGCCCTGATCGACACCCTTACCGACGATAGCGCCGCACTGGCCCACGTCAACCGTCTCCTCAAAGCGGACGGTTTGTGTGTCCTCGTTCATCCGGATCTGGGCGACATCGCCGCCAACACCAGACTGATGCAGATCCTCGGAAACTACTTCAAGATCATCATGCCCTACAATGTCGGGGACGGCTCGACGCTGCTGCTGTGTTCCAAAGAGTATCATCCGACGGCCGATCTGATTTTGCAGCGCAGCGACCTCCTCGAGGGGCACAGCTATTACAACTGCGACGTCCATACGGCCGCGTTCGCGATGCCGCAGTTCATCCGCAAAAACTACCTCGGAATCATCCGGAACTGATGGCTTTCAAGTACGCCATTGCACTGACCGGAGGGATCGCGACGGGGAAAAGTACCGTCGCCTCACTGCTGGGGCTAAGCGGCCTCCGGATCATCGACGCCGACACGATCTCCCACCGTATCCTCGATGAGAACGGCGGGTGGGTTTCCGAGCGCTTTGGAACCGAATTCGTCAAGGGGGGGAAAGTGGACCGCCCCGCTCTGGGAAAAGTGATCTTTTCCGACCCCGAGGCGAAAAAAGAGCTCGAAACCTTTCTCCACCCCAAGATCCGCGCCGCGATCGAGGCCGAAAGCGAAAAGCAAGACGCCCTGGGATACCCCTATCTGATCGACATCCCCCTCTTTTTCGAAACGCAGTCGTACCCGATCAAGGATTCGGTCGTCGTCTACACCCCCAAAGCGCTCCAGCTGGAGCGGTTCAGGAAACGCAACGGCTTTTCGCAGGAGGAGTCGCTGCGCCGGATTGAGAGCCAGATGGACATCGAGGAGAAAAAAGCGCGTGCGACGTGGGTCATCGACAACTCCTCCAACCTCAAACACCTCCAGCGCGAATGCGAAAAATTCGTCGAGACGATCAAGGCGCTCTATCCCCCTCCTAAGGTATAATTAGGGAATCATTTCAAAGGATTCCCCATGCTCCAAATCGCCAAATACTGCGCCAGCGGCAACGATTTTGTCATCTTCCACGCGTTCGAAAAAGCCGACCGTTCCGAACTCGCCCGCACCCTCTGCGACCGCCAGAACGGAATCGGGGCGGATGGCCTCATCGTCCTCGTGCCGCATGAAAGCCTCGATTTCGAATGGGAGTTCTACAACGCCGACGGCTCTGGCGCCTCGATGTGCGGCAACGGCAGCCGCGCGTGCGCCCATTATGCCCACCGTTTCGGCCTCGCCCCCGCGTCCATGTCTTTTCTGACGGGGGCGGGGGTGATCAAGGCGCGGGTGGAGGGGGATATGGTCCAGAGTGACCTCACCCCGCCCGAAGTGCTCCACCGCGAAATCGAGGAGGCGGGGATGAAGTGGTGGCTCATTGATACGGGAGTCCCCCACCTGATCACGTTTGACGCGGACATCGAGGATTTCAATATCGAACTCGCGCGCGGATTACGCCACAAATACAACGCCAACGTCAACATCGCCGCCCGCAATCCCGACGGGACGCTGCGGGTGCGCACCTACGAGCGGGGTGTCGAGGACGAGACCCTCGCCTGCGGGACGGGGATGGCCGCGTCGTTCTATCGCGCCAACCGGGAAGGGCTGGTAAGTGACCAAACGCGGGTGTATCCGAAAAGCGGGGAGACGCTTCACCTGGGGCTTGCAGAGGGGACGATAACGTTCAAAGGGGAAGTAAAAGGGGTGTTCGAGACCTATTGGAAATTTTGATACGCTACCGGAACGCGTCCCGATAGCTGCGTTGACACTGGGTCTCCTTCGGCAGGAAGCCCAAAAATCGCTTGCGATTTTTTTTAAAGTCCCGAGGCTTCCATTAATGTTGCCTGCGCATCGGCGATCAGCGGCTCGATGATGTCGTCCATCAATCCCCCCTGCATGATCTCATCAAGACGGTAGAGGGTAAGGTTGATCCGGTGGTCGGAGATCCGGTTCTGGGGGTAATTGTAGGTGCGGATCCGTCCTGAACGATCCCCCGTTCCGACCTGCTCTTTACGCTCGGCCATCTCTTTTTCCTTCGCCTCTTCCATCTGCATCTCGTAGAGGCGCGCTTTAAGGATCTTCATCGCTTTGTCTTTGTTTTTATGCTGCGATTTCTCGTCCTGGTTGGTCACGACGATCCCGGTGGGGAGGTGGGTGATCCGCACCGCCGAGTCGGTCGTGTTGACGCTCTGCCCGCCGCAGCCGCTGGAGCGCATGACGTCGATTTTGAGGTCGTTTTCGTTGATCGTGATCTCGACGTCATCAACTTCGGGCATCACGGCGACGGTGATCGCCGAAGTGTGGACGCGCCCCTGCGACTCGGTGGCAGGGACCCGCTGTACGCGGTGGGTCCCCGCTTCGTATTTGAGGCGGGAGTAGACCTGCTCCCCTTTGATGAGGGCGATGATCTCTTTATACCCGCCGGCATCGGAGGGGCTGGTGCTCATCAGCTCGATCTTCCACCCTTTCACATCGGCGTAGCGGACGTAGGCGTTGAACAGGTCGCCGACGAAAAGGGCCGCCTCGTCCCCCCCGGTCCCCGCGCGCAGTTCTATGAAAATATTGCGTTTGTCGTTGGGGTCGGCGGGGATCAGGAGTTTTTTGATCTCCTCTTCGAGAGGTTCGACCTGGGGCTCGAGCGATTTGAGTTCCTCTTTGGCCAGTTCGCCCAGCTCGGAATCGAAAATGAGCCCTTTGTTCTCTTCTATATCGGCGAGAAGCTTTTTGTACTCGGTCGCCTTGGTATAGATAGCCTGCAAGGAGGATTGTTCCTTGGAGAGTTCGGTCATCCGTTTGACGTCGTTTCCGATATCGGGGGAACTGAGAAGTTCAGTCAGTTCGTTGTAACGGTTGATAAAAGGGGTGAGTTTGTCGGCTAGCATGATGAGTATCCAGGAAGGGGATGGGTTGCCTCAAAAGAGGCAAAACAAAAAGGTGATTTACGCCAGTTTGTTAACGGCGAGGTGAAGGCGGCTGACTTTGCGGGCGGCAGTCTCTTTTTTCAAGACACCTTTGCTAACATATTTGTGAAGGTTGGCGTTAGCGATAACAAGAGCGGCTTTTGCCTCGTCTTTGTTGCCTGCTTCAACGGCAGTGCGAACTGCTTTAACGATGTTTTTGATACGTGTGCGGTAAAACCGGTTGCGTTCTGTACGCTTTTCCGTCTGGCGGATACGTTTCAATGCTGACTTATGGTTTGCCATGGCATTTATCCTTGTCGAATTTTTTTTAGGGTAGAATTCTACCTTAAAGAATTTTAAATTTAAGTTAAATTTTATAGGTTTTGACATAAAAAAGTTTAACTAATTTAAAAAAGGAAGAAATATTTCATGAAACTTTTTGGAACCGATGGGGTACGGGGAGAAGCGGGATCCTTTTTGAGCGCGGAACTCGCGATGCGCGTAGCGATGGCGGCGGGGATCTATTTTCGTGACCATGCCCGGACGAAAAAAATTCTGGTCGGAAAAGACACCCGCCGAAGCGGTTATATGATCGAAAATGCGATTGTCAGCGGGCTGACGGCGGTCGGATACGACGTCGTCCAGATCGGCCCCATGCCGACCCCGGCCATTGCGTTTCTGACCGAGAACATGCGCTGCGACGCGGGGATTATGATCTCGGCGAGCCATAACCCGTTCGAAGACAACGGGATCAAGTTTTTCGATGCCCACGGCAACAAGCTCTCCGAAGAGATTGAAGCCCGGATTGAAGCGATCGCACAGGACAAAGCCCGACTCGAAGAGGCGCAGGTGACCGGCAAACGGATCGGCAGTGCCAAGCGGATCGACGACGTCATCGGCCGCTACATCGTCCAGCTCAAAAACTCTTTTTCCCGCGATCTGACCCTGCAGGGGTTGCGGATCGTCCTCGATACGGCCAACGGGGCCGGGTACAAAGTGGGGCCGACGGTCCTCGAGGAGCTTGGAGCCGAAGTGATCGTTCTGCACGACAAGCCCAACGGCTTCAACATCAACGAGGGGTGCGGAGCGCTCCACACCAAAGACCTGCGCGAAGCGGTCAGGCAGTACCGCGCCGACATCGGCCTTGCCCTGGATGGCGACGCGGACCGCCTGATCGTTGTGGATGAAAAGGGGGACGAGGTGGACGGCGACCAGATCCTTGGGGCGCTGGGGCTCTTTTTGCACCGCAGCGGTCAGCTCAAGGGGGGCGGGATCGTCGCCACCGTGATGAGCAACCAGGCGCTGGAAGATGCGATGGAAGCTGCGGGGCTCAAACTGTTTCGCTCCAACGTCGGGGACAAATACGTCCTTGAACTGATGCGGGAGAACGGGATCAATTTCGGGGGGGAACAAAGCGGCCATATCGTCATGCACGACTACGCCAAAACGGGGGACGGACTGGTGAGCGCCTTGCAGATTCTGGCTCTTCTCCTCACGTCGGGGGAGAAGGCGAGCCGGGTGCTCCGCCCGTTCGATCTCTATCCCCAGAAGCTCGTCAACATCAAAGTCAAGGTGAAAAAGCCGCTCGATCAGATCGAAGGGCTGGCATCCGAACTGGCCGCCGTAGAGGCGCAGCACATGCGCCACCTGATCCGGTATTCGGGGACCGAGAACAAACTCCGTATCCTGCTGGAGGGGAAAGAGGCCAAGGTGATGGAAAAGGGGATGGAGAAGCTGGTGGCGTTTTTCGAGAAGGCGCTGAATGGTTAGGCAGCTGCTGATCCTCCTGTTTGCGGCGACGGGAATTTTCATCGTCGATCAGAATATCAAATGGCTCTTCGTCGAGGGGTTCCGATACTATACCGAGTGCATCGATCTGATCCTCGTCTACAACCGGGGAGTCGCGTTCTCGATGTTCGCGTTTCTCGAAGAGGCTCTGAAATGGATCCAGATCGCCCTCCTCTCCGGCGTCGTCGGGTATACCCTGTGGCTCAAAAAAAACTGCTATATCCTCCCCGTCGGAATCATGGTGGGAGCGGGGGCCTCCAACGTTTATGACCGTTTTATCCACGGCGGGGTCGTCGATTACGTTTACTGGCATTGCGGATTCGATTTTGCCGTCTTCAATTTTGCTGACGTGATGATTGATGTGGCCGTTGTGTGGTTGTTGATTCTCAATTTTAAACCGAAGCTCTGTAAAAATTAAGTCTTTTTTAACTTCTACGCGGCTATAATTACGTCCTCAATCGATGGTCGCATAGCTCAGTTGGTAGAGCACTACCTTGACATGGTAGTGGTCACAGGTTCAAGTCCTGTTGTGGCCACCATTCTTCTTTGCTAAAATTTCTTCAAATAAAAAATCGTTTTCAACCCGTTTAAACTCAAACCAATCAATATTTCCGTATAATCCGCGATATTTTTCACACAAGGGACACCCCTCATGGATATTATTGCGATCAAGCACGACGGTCAAATCGTCGATCTGCAGACAGCCCAGGCGCTGGGGATCAGCGGTGAAGAGATCGTTTACGACAACTCTCCCGAAGCGCTCGAAGTGATCCGCCACTCCTGTGCCCACCTGATGGCCGAAGCGATCAAGAAGCTTTACCCAGAAGCGAAATTTTTTGTCGGCCCGGTCGTCAAGGAAGGGTTTTACTACGATTTCAAGGTCAACGCCCACATCGGCGAAGAGGACCTCAAAACGATCGAAAAGACGATGCAGGAGATCGCCAAGAAAAAAGAGGCGATAGAGCGTTACGAGATCACCAAGGAAGAGGCCCGCACGGTGTTCGCAGGCGACCACCTCAAGCAGGCGGTCATGGACCGTATCCCCAGCGAGACGGTCTCGATCTACAAGCAGGGAGAATTCGAAGACCTCTGCCGCGGACCGCACCTCCCCAACGTCGGGCTGCTGCGCAATTTCAAACTGACGAAAATTTCGGGAGCCTACCTCGGGGGTGACAGCCAAAACGAGATGCTGACCCGCATCTACGGGATCGCGTTTGCCGACAAGGAATCGCTCAAAACGTACCTCGAGCGGATGGCCGAAGCCGAAAAGCGCGACCACCGCAAGATCGGTGCAGAGATGAAACTTTTCACGTTCCGCGAAGAGGTCGGTGCGGGATTCCCCATCTGGCTTCCCGCCGGTGCACGGATGCGATCGCGCCTCGAGCAGCTGCTGTTCAAAGCCCACCGCAAGCGGGGTTATGAGCCGGTACGCGGTCCCGAGATGCTGCGCAGCGACCTGTGGAAGGTGAGCGGCCACTACCAGAACTACGGCGAGAATATGTATTTCACTCACATCGACGAGCTGGAGTTCGGAGTCAAACCGATGAACTGCGTCGGTCACATCAAGGTATACGAACATGATCTGCACTCCTACCGCGATCTGCCGCTGAAATACTTCGAATACGGCGTCGTCCATCGCCATGAGATGACCGGAGCGCTGCACGGGCTGTTCCGGGTGCGCGAATTTACCCAGGATGACGCTCACATCTTCTGTACGGCGGATCAGATCGAGGAGCAGATCATCGAGATTGTCGATTTTATCGACGGGATCATGAAAACGTTCGGGTTCGAGTACAAGATGATGATCTCGACCAAGCCTGAAAAAGCGGTCGGAGACGACGCCGTATGGGAGATTTCGACCCACGCACTGAAAACCGCGCTCGACAAGCATAACCTTTCGTACGACATCGACGAAGGGGGCGGAGCGTTCTACGGGCCGAAGATCGATATCAAGATCCTCGATGCGATCGGCCGGGAGTGGCAGTGCGGTACGGTGCAGCTGGATTTCAACCTCCCCGCGCGTTTCGAACTCGAATACAACGGCGAAGAGAACGCCAAAATCCAGCCGGTGATGATTCACCGCGCGATTTTAGGTTCATTTGAGCGATTTATTGGTATATTGACGGAGCATTACGCTGGGGAATTTCCGATGTTTATCGCACCGACGCAGGTTGCGATCGTCCCGATCGCCGAACCGCACGTCGCGTATGCGCGTGAACTCGGGGAGAAACTGATGGATCTGGGAGCCGATTACGAGATCTTCGACAAGAACGAAAGTCTCAATAAGCGGATCCGCACGGCGGAAAAAGGACGGGTTCCGATGATCATCGTGCTGGGCGATGAGGAGGTGAACTCCAAATCTGTGGCGGTGCGCGACCGACGCAAGCGCGAACAGTACAACCTGGGCGAAGAAGCATTCCTCGCCCAGGTTAAAGAAAAAATTAATGAGGTACATTTTTGAGTAATAAAAAAGACCGAGTCCTGATGAACGAAGATATCAGGGTCCCTGAGGTACGCTGCGTCATCGACGGCGGCGAAGCATTAGGTATCGTTCCCCTGCAGGTAGCGATGGACAAAGCAAATGACATGGGGCTCGACCTGGTTCTCATCTCACCGGATGCAAAGCCTCCGGTCGCCAAAATCATGGACTACGGTAAGTTTCATTACCAAGAAGAGAAAAAGAAAAAAGAGGCGCGTAAAAAGCAGACGAAAGTAGAGGTCAAAGAGATCAAGCTTTCGGTCAAAATCGCCGATAACGATGTCGGCTATAAAGTCAAACACGCCCGTGAATTCCTCGAAGAGGGAAAACACGTTCACTTCCGCGTATTCCTGCGCGGCCGCGAAATGGCCCACCCCGAAGCGGCGGCGGCCGTATTGCAGCGGGTGTGGCCGATGGTCGAGGACATCGGGATCATGTACAAAGCCCCCGCGATGGAAGGGCGTTACTGCAATATGATGATCCACCCTAAAAAAGACGACAAGAAACACTAAATTTTTGCACGGCATTGTCGTGCAAAAAACTTTTCTCCCCCTTTTCTCTTTCGTTATAAAAACTTCACTTTATTTATGATATAATTCGCCCCTCTTTTAGAGAATTTTTGCGAAAGGATCCAGTCGATGCCAAAAATGAAGTCGGTTAAAGGGGCGGTAAAACGCTTCAAAGTAAAGAAAAACGGCAGCATCAAACGTGGTACAGCGTTCCGCAGCCACATTTTGACAAAACAAGATGCCGCTACCCGTCGCAAGCAAAACACTCCTAAAGTGGTTGCCAAAGTTGACGAAAAAGCCATCAAAAAAATGATCGTAGGCTAATACAGCCCACTGTTACCCTCCAGCCTAACGCTGGGCAAGTCCGTGCAAAACGGCACCCCGTCATTAAAATTGAGATGTACCGGGTAAAGAAAGGAAAACCATGCCAAGAGTAAAAACAGGTGTCGTAAGACGCAGACGTCATAAGAAAGTATTGAAACTAGCACGCGGTTTCTACAGCGGAAGACGCAAACACTTCCGTAAAGCGAAAGAGCAGCTCGAACGCTCACTCGTGTACGCATTCCGTGACCGCAAACAGAAAAAACGGGATTTCCGTAAACTGTGGATCATCCGTATCAACGCGGCTTGCCGCCTCAACGGTATGAACTACTCTACTTTCATGAACGGCCTCAAACGTGCCAACATCGAACTGGATCGCAAAATCCTCGCTGACATGGCGATGAACGATGCGGCGGCATTCACTGCCCTCACCGCTCAAGCCAAAGCAGCACTCTAAAAAAACAAGACCTTCGGGTCTTGTCCTTCTCTTAATTACAATCACACTTCTTTTAATCGTACCTCCGTCTCCGAAGAGAGGGAATCACTGTTCGACTTTGTACCCTTTGCTCTCAAGGCATTTCTGGCATTCGATCGATAGTGGTGCGCGTGAAGCTTTGGTAGCGGCTTCGAGATCGTAAACGCGGCATTCGGCAAAATCGGCGCGGATCCGCTCCTCGTTGACATTGGCGGGGCAGATCATACCGTTAACGACGAGCTGTTTTTCGGCACAGCCGCTGATCAGGGATGCGACCGCAACAGCGGCGGCAAAAAGTAGTTTAGTGTTCATGGGAAGGGTCCTCTTTCAGTGAATTTTCGAAAAGATAGCGGTGTTCGGCGGGCAGTGCATCGTACACGGCGCGGGCAAGATCGCGAATTTCCCAGAGCGCCGCCTTGTCGCTGCGCAGGCTGAGGAAATTCTGGAGGCTGCGGGCGTTGATCGTCCAGGTAAGCTCGGTTTTGTAGCTTTCGGGAAGGCAGTATTTGGCCCGGTCGTTACTGATCCCGGCAGAGAGGACGGTGCGAAGGTTTTCAAGGGCACGGATGCTCATTTCATCCACCATCTCTACGCCGCTCATGACGAGATATTTTTCGGCACGTTCCCGGTGATCGATCGAAAACGGTTCCTCCTCTTTAAGCTCTTTGAGGGTATAGCGGGTGCTTTTGACGCTAAGGCTGGCCATGCGATGCCGTGCCAGCTCCTGCAGCAGTGCCCGGCTGATCCCTTCGATATAGAAGTTATAGACGAGATGCTCAAGGGTGCTGGCGTGCTTGAACTTGTTTCCGACACGGTCGATCAGGGCACGGTCGACTTCGCCGCCGTTGTCGCTTTTGTCGAAGCTCTGCCAGCAGGTGCGGATTGCGTCGGAGCAGATGACAAGCGGGGTATGATGATGAAGGGTGACTTTCATGGCGTGTCTTTACATGGGGAGATTGTCTTGAAATATGAAGGAGTATAGCGAAAAAAAGATTAAGGTGTGCGAATGCACACCTTACATCACGAATACGTGGGGGACGATGAGAGGGTACTTCTTCATCTTGCGGTAGATGTGTTTGCGCACCACCTGGCGCAGGTCGTTTTCGAGCGCTTTGGGATTCTCGATGAGTCCGGGTTTGAGGTTGATGAGGAAATGTTCGAGAACATCTTCCATCTCGGCCGCAAACGCTTTGTCGTGACGATCGGACACCAGTCCGAAGCTGGTGACCAGCGGCTTGGAGAGGAGGCGCGATTCGGCGGCGCTGACCTGGGCGACAAGGACCACCATCCCCTCGCTGGCCATTTTCTGGCGGTCGATGACGATGTCGTCTTCGATCTGGTGGTTGTTCTGGTTGTCGATGTAGGTTTTGCCGGTTTTGACCGTTTTGGCTTTGCGCATGAATTTCGGTCCCACTTCGATGCAGTCACCGTCCGACATCAGGAGGATATTACGCTCCGGGATACCGCAGGTCATCGCGGTCTCTTTGTGCTTCTGGATGTGGTTGTATTCCCCGTGCACCGGGAGGAAGAATTTGGGGTTGGTGAGGCGGAGCATCAATTTTTGCTCCTCCATGCTCGCGTGACCCGATACGTGGATATCACGGTCGTTGGCCACTTTGGCCCCCGCGCGCTGGAGGTAGTTGAGCATCCCCGAAATGGAACCTTCGTTCCCCGGGATCGCCCGCGCGGAGAGGACGATCAGGTCGGTCGGCTTGATCTTGATGTGGCGGTGTTCGCCGATCGCCATTCTAAACAGGGCGGAGCTGGGCTCCCCCTGGCTTCCGGTGGTGACGATCAGGACGTCCTTGTCGCTCATCCGGTTGGCTTCTTCGGCATCGATGAAGATGTTTTTGGGAAGCTTGATGTAATCGTACTGCATACATACTTCAAGGTTCCGCTCCATGGAGCGGCCGATGACGCATACCTTGCGGTTGTACTTCATTCCCGCGAGGATCGCCTGGTAGACCCGGTGAATATTGGAGCTGAACGTCGACATGATGACCCGCCCTTCGGCTTTGGCGAAGATGCGGTCGAATCCGGGTGCGACGGTGAGTTCGCTGGGGGTCCACTCTTTGTTGTAGGAGTTGGTCGAATCGGAGAGGAGACACAGCACCCCTTTTTCGCCGTAGTGGGCGAGGCGGTGGAGGTCTGCGGTATAGCCGTCAACCGGAGTATGGTCGATTTTGAAATCCCCCGTATGGATGATCGTTCCGGCTTTGGTCGTGATGGCCAGTGAGCTCGAATCGATGATCGAGTGGGTCATGTGCATCCATTCGATTTCGAAATCGTTTCCGATCTGGTAGGGGACCCGTTTGACGATCGGTCTGAAATAGCGGCGGAAATCGCGCATGTGGTGTTCATCGAGCTTGTTGCCGATCATCGCCAGCGGAAGCGGGGTTCCGTAGATCGGGAACTGCATCTCTTTGAAGAAGTAGGGGACCCCTCCGATGTGGTCTTCGTGGGCGTGGGTGATGATGACCGCAACAATTTTTTTGCGGATTTCGCGCAGATAGGTGAAATCGGGGACGAGGATATCGACGCCGTGCATCTCCTCATCGGGGAAGCTCATCCCGATATCAATGACGATCGCTTCGTTTTCGGTCTCAATGACGGTGATGTTTCCGCCGATCTCCCCCAGACCGCCCAGCGGGGTGATCCGGATTTTTTCGTTGGAGTTCAGATCAAGTTTGAAATGGGGGTTGAGGCGCGATTTATGGGCTTCGGCGTTCTGGGCGACAAAATCACGCAGGTTGCCATCAATCGGCGCGCTGGGGGCACCGCGGCGGCCGCCGCGGCCGCGATCACGCCCGGAACGGCCCGTCGTTTCGGCATTTTCCGACGCGGTGCCTTCCCCTTCGGGTTTATCGCCGCGGGGGGGGCGGTTATCGTTGCGGGGGCGCTCACTGCGCGGAGGGCGGTTATCGTTGCGGGGACGGTCGTTGCGGGCAGGACGGTTCTCTCGGGGAGGACGTGCTTCGCCCGAAGTTTCGGGGCTCCCCTCTGCGGGGCGTGCTGTGCGGTTGCGGAACGGACGTCGGCGGTTGCGCGAGCGGTTTTCACCCTGGGGTTGTGCTTGGGATTCTGTTGTTTCGTCTGACATGATGGCAGCTCCTTGGTAACGCGGGACGCGTAAAATTATTGGATTGTCGAATGCTCTACCGTTGATTCAAAGCCGAAAGTTACGGCCGGTGCAAAAGGGCGTAGAGCCGGTGATAGTCGGAGGTGCACAGCTGGTGAGGTCGGACGGAGCGGTCCAGGTCAAGCGTTTCATAGGCTTGAGCCAGGTCGTTTCCGTCGTAGCGTGAGGAAAGATTTTTGTGCAGGGTTTTTCGCGGCTGCGCAAAAGCGGCGCGCAGCATCTCCTCAAACCCCGCATCATTACGATTCGCCGTTTTTCGAATGAGCAGTACGGCTGAATCGACTTTCGGAGCGGGTTCGAACGCTTCAGGCGGAACGTGCAGGACGATCTCGGTCTCCCCTACGCTCTGCGCGATGACGCTGAGTGCCCCGAAAGCTCTCTCTCCGGGTGCGGCGGAAAATTTTTCCGCCACTTCACGCTGAATCATGACAAGCAGGTTGCGGCACGCCGGATCGGCGAGGGCTTTGAGGATGATGTTCGTCGCGATATAGTAGGGCAGGTTCGCCACCAGA
The DNA here is from genome assembly GCA_964491035.1 of uncultured Sulfuricurvum sp. GTDB lineage: Bacteria > Campylobacterota > Campylobacteria > Campylobacterales > Sulfurimonadaceae > Sulfuricurvum. The sequence continues at coordinate 29,935 of CAZBIR010000002.1, read as the reverse complement.
TCGTACGGTTCGTCCAAAAGCTCACTCTTCCAGTGCTCCAGAACGTCTCCGCAGCGGAGAGTCAGGGCGCCGGTAGCGATGGCATCGGCAAAATGGTGCTCCAAGTGCTTGCACAAGTCGGTATCGACCTCAAAAGCGGTGACACTTTTGACATCAACTAAATATTTAGTCAAATCACCTAATCCAGGCCCGATTTCCGCAATGCGGTGCGGGGTATCGGGCATCGATTGGATGATTTGCGCCAGTACGGCTTCGTCACGTAAAAAATTCTGGCCAAATTTCTTTTTGGCGATGGCGGCACGGTTCTGCATTGGTTGGATTATACCCAACAAAGTGTTAATCCCCTATTAAATCATAAAATCAACCGATTGTCAACGCTTTGGGCAAACGATCGGGTGTTCTCCCTTTATCGTTACTTTTGGTAATCGGGGATATACTTCCGTCAATGTTAATGATTCAAAAGGGATCCTCGCATGGAAAACTTTTTCGCAAAACGAATTATCCCCTGTCTGGACGTCAAGGACGGTCGGGTGGTCAAAGGGGTCAATTTCGTCGGGCTCAAGGACGCGGGAGACCCCGTCGAGGTGGCCAAGCGCTATAACGAAGAGGGGGCTGATGAACTGACGTTTTTGGACATCACCGCCTCGCACGAAGAGCGCGATACGATCGTCCACATTGTCGAGCAGGTGGCCCGTGAGGTGTTTATTCCGCTCACCGTCGGGGGAGGCATCCGCAAACTCGACGACATTTACCGCCTCCTCGCCGTGGGATGCGACAAGGTAAGCGTCAACTCCGCCGCCATCAAACGGCCCGAACTGATCGACGAAGGGGCCAAACGGTTCGGGAGCCAGTGCATCGTCGTCGCGATCGACGTCAAAAAAACGGGGGATCAGTACAACGTCTATCTCAACGGCGGACGGGTCGATACGGGGATCAATGCCCTCGACTGGGCCCGCGAAGCGGTCGACCGGGGGGCCGGAGAGATCCTCCTCACCTCGATGGACGCGGATGGCACCAAGGCGGGGTTTGACCTCTCCATCACCTCTCAGATCAGCCGTGCCGTCAACGTCCCCGTCATCGCCAGCGGGGGGGCCGGGACGATGGAGCATATGAAGGAGGCGTTCGAGCACGGCGCCGATGCGGCGCTTGCGGCGAGCATTTTCCATTACCGCGAGATTGACATCATGGATCTCAAGCGCTATCTGAGCGGTGAAGGGATTCCGGTCCGATTATGATTTTGTGCGCCGGCAATAACGAAACGTTTGATTTTGCGACCCCGATTGGGGTGGGACTGATCGACAGTGCGATCAACCTCACCCGCCACTGTCTGGTTCATAAGCCCGAATTTCTCCTTTTCGTCGGGAGTGCGGGAAGTTACGGTACCCATCAGATCAACGACATTGTCGAGTCTAAAACCGCCGCTAACATCGAGTTGGGATTTTTGGATCAAAGCGCCTATACCCCGATCGATAACGTCGTTTCGGCACAAACAGACGATATCAAAGACGTTATCGTCAATTGTTCCAACTACATCACGACCAGCGAAAGGGCGATGGAGCAATTTCGCGCGTTGGGGCTGGGGATCGAGAATATGGAGTTTTTCAGCGTGATGCGGGTGGCTCAGGTGTTCGGTATCCCTGCGGGGGGGGTGTTTTGCATCACCAACTACTGCGACGCGAACGCCCACCGCGATTTCATCGCCAATCACGGATTTGCAAAAGTGTTACTCCGCGAGCATCTGAAAGAGAAAGGATTGATCCGTGGCTAAAAAGTGTATCCTCGACTATACGAAAGCCGAACTTGCGGGGATGGTCAAGCCTTCGTTTCGCGCCAAACAGATATGGGGATGGATCTACCATCAGTACGCGATGAGCTTCGAGGCGATGGCGAATCTTCCCAAGGCGATGCGCGAAGAGCTCGCGAACGAATACGACATCATGCCGCTCAAAATCGTCCGCAAGGAGTGTTCCAGCGACGGGACGATCAAATACCTCTTTGAACTGAGTGATGGCAAAACCGTCGAGACGGTGTGGCTCAAGATGAAAGACGAGTCCATCGACGAAGAAGGAAACATAGAGCATGAAGCCCGTTTCACCGTCTGCGTCTCGACGCAGGTGGGGTGTAAAGTCGGGTGTTCGTTCTGCCTTACCGCGAAGGGGGGATTTACCCGCGACCTTAGCGCAGGCGAAATCGTTGCGCAGGTGCTCGCGGTGAAGATGGACAACAATCTTGCCGCGCACCGCCGTCTCAACATCGTCTATATGGGGATGGGAGAGCCGCTCGATAATCTCGATAATCTGGCCCGTGCGATCCAGATTCTCAAAGACGAGGAAGGTTTGAGCATTTCGGGCAAGCGGCAGACGGTCTCCACCAGCGGTCTGAGCACCAAGATCGACAAGCTCGGGGAGATGGATCTGGGGGTCCACATCGCGATCAGCCTCCACGCCGTCGATGACGAGCTGCGCACCGAACTCATCCCGATGAACAAGGCCTATAACATCGCCTCGATCATCGACGCGGTGAAGCGGTTTCCCATCGACACCCGCAAGCGGGTCATGTTCGAGTACCTCGTCATCAAGGGGAAAAACGACGACCTTGGCTCGGCGAAGAAGCTCGTCAAGCTCCTCCACGGTATCAAGGCGAAGGTGAACCTGATCTATTTCAACCCCTATCCGGGGAGCGACTATCAGCGCCCGACCCGCGCGGACATGGTCGCGTTTCAGGAGTACCTGATCAAGCACGGCGTTCTCTGCACGATCCGAGACTCCAAGGGGCTCGATATCAGTGCCGCGTGCGGGCAACTCAAAGAAAAAGAATTAAGCGAGGTTGTGTAATGTCTGCGATGGACTGGTTTCAGGTGGGGTTTTTGGTGATCGTCGTCGGGGTCGGGCTGGGCGGCTTTGTCTGGGCCGCCATGAAAAAAGATTAAAAGGTGTATTTAATCATCGCCTGAAAGACGTCGTTGTCGGTATGATAGACGTTTTCGTGGTAATAGTGCCACTCCGTGCCGATTTCCAGGTTCCCCGAGGTAATCCCCAGGTGGGGAGAGAAGTTGAACAGGAGCTGGTTCTGGCTTAGAAAATCGCGGCCCGTCCAGTCGAAGTACCCCTCGAAATGCCATCCGCTCCCCAGCGCGGCGTAGTAGTTGGCGGAAAGCTGGTAGGTGTGCTCCCCCATATTCTGGTGCTTACGGTAGAGATTGAGGCCGAATACCGAAAAGCCCGGAACGTTCAGGTCGCATCCCGCGCCGTAGAGCCAGGCGCGGTACCCGTCGCCGCGGTTGTGCTGGAATGCGGCGAACACCTCTTTGACGATCCCGGACGAGGTCGGAATTCCCGTTATCTTGTTGAGACTGAGGCGGGGGGAGAGCTCCCCGTAGAGGTCGTTTTTCTTTTCCGTGAACCGTACCCCTTTTTCCGTATAGACGTAATCGACGAAAGCGAAGACATCCCCGTACGCGAAGGTGCGGTAGTGTTCCAACGTCACCGTGTGTTTGGCCCCCTCGGTCGTATCGAGAAAGGTGGGCCCCTCGAAATCTCCGTAGAGGTACTGGAGGTTGGTTGTCGAAAAGGCGCTGAGGCCGGTGCTGAGGAGGAGGCTAACGAGCAGCGAACGGGTCATGGGTTTCCTTGTCAAAGAGGGTGTTGATCTGGGCGATGAGGTGGAGAGGATCGGTCTGGCGGCCGTGGAGCATCAATCCAAAATGCAGATGCGGCCCTGTAATCCGCCCCGTGGCCCCCGTGAGGCCGATCACCTGTCCCCGCGTGACCCGGTCCCCTACCCGGACGTCGTAGCGGCTGAGATGGAAGTAGCAGCTGTAAATCCCCTCCCCGTGATCGAGGATGATCGTATCGCCGGCGTAGTAGCGATCCTGGGCCAGGACGACGATGCCGTCGTTGGACGCGAGGATCGGCTGGGGGGTACGGGCACGGAAATCGACTCCGCCGTGGTAGCTTTGGAGGGTGCCGTTGTAGGTACGGGCCGCGCCGTAGACGCTCGTGATGAACGAATCCATCGGGGCGATGAACGGCTGGTCCCAGTAGCGGATCGGGGTAAAGGTGCGGTAGATCGTTTCGGCTTCGGCCCTCTCCCGCTCGATCCGCTCCAGCGCTTCGGCCGGGGGGGTTACTTTGGCCGGATCGACGCTGAGGGTTTCGCTTGGGTAGGAACCCCGTTCGATCTCCAGAGGGAAGGTTTTGCTTTGTCCCGGCGCGATCCAGGTGAGATTATAGTCCCCTTCTGCGGCGTAATAGTCGATCGGGACGAGGACGATCCCTCTGGTTTTGTCGGCGGGGTGGGAGAGTACACTGAGATTCGCCTCGGGGGTCGAGACGATCCCGGCGGGAGAGGTCACGACGATGAGGGCGCTTTTGCCGGTCTGGACGCTCTGGGCCCAAAGTACAGCGGCGGCCAAGAAAAAGAGCAACAGTATTTTCACGCAGAACCCTCAACAGATGATCTGAAAATGATTTTAACATTATGACGATAAAACTCTCTTGACCGTCGGATTTTGTGTTACACTACCTCTACCGGGTTTAAAGGCCAAAGCAAGAGTGGTGGTGATGAAAAAAGCGTATGCGCTGATTGTTGTGATCGTAGTGGTGCTGTTTCTGGCGGCGGGGTCTTTTTATTACTACATGAATCGCACTTCCTCCTCTACGGAGATCCGCATTTCGACCAATCCGTGGGTGGGGTTCACCCCGTTTGTCTACGCCCAGGAGAAAGGGTGGCTGGAAGGGACGCCGTTTCGGTTCGTGTGGGTGGGCGACCTGAGCGAGAACGCCCGCCTCTACAACCGCGGGTTTACGCGCGGATTTACCGCTACCCAGTACGAGCTGCTCCACAGCAAGAAAGAGAAGACGATCGTTCCCGTGTTCCTGATCGACCGTTCTGCGGGGGCTGACGCGATCCTCTCGAACCGGACGCTCCGTGAGCTCAAACAAGAACGCAGACCGGTCAAAGTCTACCTGGAACGCGGATCGCTGACCGAAGATTTTTTCGAGGCGTTCGTACGCGAAGCGGGGCTGGAGCTGGTCCCTTTCGTCCTCATCGACGCTTCGCAGAACGCGATCGTTTCCCTCGAATCGGGAGACGAGGCCGTGGTCGCGATTTCGTATGCCCCCTATCTGGGCGGATTGCGCAAAAACGGGTTGGAAGTGATCTCCTCGACGGCGACCCTGAAAGGGTTTTACGTCATCGACGCCCTGTTCGTGGAGGAAAGGGTGATCGATGCCGATCCCAAGGCGTTCGGGCGGCTCAAAGAGCTGTTTGCGCTGGCGGTGAAACGGTACGAAGCCGATCCCCGGGAATATTACGAAACGGTCCGGGGGTATCTCGAAGGGGAGAGTTACGAAGAATTCCGCGCGATGATGGAGGGGATCGAGCTGCTGCATGAGCGTTCTCCGGTTCCGATCCTGTCGCATCTGAACGCCCAGAATGTCCGGACCGACAGGTTGCTGCCATGAAAATCCAGCGTTTTACCCTGATCAACATCATCGCGGTATCGCTTCTGATCGCGATTACCTCGGCCGGATTTTACGCGATCGAGCGGATCACCATGCTGCGCTACCTGGGATCGACCCTGAACCAGAGCGTCTACAATCTCGAAGAGGAGCTGATCAAGGCACTCCAGGAGAACCGGACCGATCGGGTGCAGGCGCTACTGGACCGTTCGGCCGCGATCGACGATGCGATCGATGCCCTCTCGCTGACGGTGGACGGGAGGATCATCACCCTCTCCTCGTCGCGTTCGCTGCGGGGGAAAGCGGTCCGGGACGATTACCGGGAAATCGCCGATATCGCCCGCGGGCTGAGCGAGGAGGCTCATCTGAACTATTCGGTCGAGCTGACCTACTTCGCCAAATCGCGCCGGGAGAGCGCGTTGCTGCTGATCGATTTGAACGAGGCGTTTATTTTCGGGCGGCTGAGGGAGAGCGCGCTGGTGTACGGGGGGACGTTGTTTCTGATCTTCGCGGTGCTCGGGATCGGGGTGTTTGCGATCGTGCGGCGCTGGATCGTTCGGCCGCTCGAGACGATCGCCGCGCGGGCGGCACGACAGGAGAGCAGCGGGGGAGAGCACCTGATCGAGGAACTTACCGTTCTCGATCAGGTACTGGCCTCGTCATTTCGGTCGATGAAAATGCAGCAAGACCACCTCCGGGAGGCGCTGGAGGAGACCCGCCATCTCGACCGGATTCTCCGCACCGTAGCCGACGTCAACCAATACCTCCTGAGCGCGAAGGGTTCGGAGGAACTGCTGCGCCAGGCGTGTGGCCGTCTGGCGCAGCACCCGGGGTACGATCTGTGCCATGTGGCCCTCAAATCGGGGGATGCCCTCGTCATCGAAGCGTTTTCGGCCGATCCGACCGATTATCTGTACCGGGGGATGAAAATCGCCCTGAACCCGGATGGGGCCGATGGACTGGAGCCGGCGGTGCGGGCCTACAAAGAGAAGGTGACGGTGATTTTCGAGCAACTCGAAAAGAACGCCTCGCTGGGGGGATGGCGCTACATCGCCGAAAAGGGGCGGTTCGGGTCGCTCATCGCGATCCCGCTGCTGGAGAGCATGGAGAATCCCCCCATCGGGGTACTGACGATTTACACGAAAAATTCCTACGGGTTCGATTCCCAGGAAGTGGCGATGCTCGAAGAACTTGCCGGCGATATCGGGTTTGCGATCGCCTCGTACCGCCACCGCGAGGAGCTCCAGTACCATCAGACCACCGACGCGATCACCGACCTGCCCAATCGCGTCAGCCTGATGGACGCCCTCGACAAAGAGGGAACCTCGGCCCTGGCAATTGTCAACATCGACCGTTTCAGCGACGTCAACGAAGTCTACGGGGTGGAAATCGGGGACGCGATCCTTTCGGGGTACGGTCACTGGCTGCGCCGTAAACTTGCGTCGCAGGAGGGGATCACTCTCTACAAGCTCGGAAGCGACGAATACGCCTTTGTGTTCGAGCGGTGCGGCGACCTGCACTACTGCACGACCTTCCTGGAAGGGCTGATCGAGCAGACGCAAAAAGAGTCGTTCGTCATCGAAGGGATCGAGATCGTCCTGACTATTACGGCGGGGATCGCCCCGGTTTCCGAACACACCCTCGAACACGCGGCGGCCGCCCTGAAGCAGGCCAAGCGCAAGCGCCACAGCCTGGAGGTGTTTTCCGTGGCGTTCAAAGCCGAGCAGGAGAACAACATCGCCTGGTACAAACGGATCAAGGAGGCGGTCGAAGAGTCCCGGATCGTCCCCTATTTCCAGCCGATCGTCGACAACGCGACGGGCAAAATCATCAAATACGAGGCGCTGATCCGGATGATCGCCGAGGATGGGAAGGTGATCTCCCCTTTCCACTTTCTGGAAGTGGCCAAAAAAACGAAAATCTATCCCGAACTGACGAAAATGATGATCGCCAAGGTAATCGAACGGTTCAGGGGGGGGAACGTTCCGGTGAGCCTGAACCTCTCGACGCAGGATCTGACCAACCCCGACCTGGCCGACTACCTCGAAGCGGTGATCCATGAAGAGGGGGTGGGGAAATTGATCCTGTTTGAGATCCTCGAGAGCGAAGGGTTTGAAAACTACGAAGCGGTGAGCCTGTTCATCGACCGGTTCCGATCCATCGGATGCCGTTTCGCGATTGATGATTTCGGATCGGGGTTTTCGAATTTCGATCACCTGCTGCGGCTGAACGTCGATACCCTCAAAATCGACGGTTCGCTCATCAAAAACCTGCCGCATGACCGAAACGCCCAGATCATCGTCCGCCATATTGCCGATTTCGCCCGGGAGATGGGGATCATGACGGTGGCCGAATTCGTGGCCAACGAAGCGATCTACCGCCGGGTGTGCGAGATCGGCATCGACGCGTCGCAGGGGTACTATTTTTACGAACCTTCCGATACGCCGGTCGGGGAGTAAGATGGAGCGGATCGGCCGTTTTGTGGCTTCGGAAGAGGAGCGGGCGCAGATCGGGGACTCCGTGGTGCGGCGGTGGCTCTCGCACCCGGAAATGGAGCATTTTTTTTCCAAATACGGGATGGACGAAACCTATTTCCGGGAGCGTTACGCGCCGCTGTTTTTTTACCGGCGCGAATCCGACCCCCGTGACGGGTACAACCAGGAGGATTTCGTCGATTACCTTCAAAACCGCGACGTCACCCTCGTGGATCTGGACCGGCTGTTTTCGACCTACCGCCGCGCGCTGCTGGGGGTGATGATCGAATCGGGATTCAGCGACGGCGCGGTGATCGACGACATTCTGGAGGATACCGACGCGCAGCGCCAGAAAGCGCTGGAGTATTACGCCCATTCGATCTATTCGGGGAAAAAGAAACTGGCCCGGGAGCTGGTGAAATTCCGCCAGTACCAAAAAGTGATCGACAAAAGCGCGATCGTCTCCAAAACCGATCCGCGGGGGGTGCTGACCTACGTCAACCCGGCATTCTGCACCATCAGCGGCTACAGCCGCGACGAACTGATCGGGCGTCCCCACAGCATCGTCCGCCACCCCGACAGCCGCCCGGAACAGTTTGCGACCCTGTGGAACACGATACAGGCCAAGAAAGTCTATCACGGCGTCATCAAAAATCTTCGCAAAGGGGGCGGGACCTATTACGTCGACGCGACGATCGTCCCGATCCTCGACGAAGAGAACCAAATCGTGGAGTACATCGCGCTGCGCTACGACATCACGAAGCTGGTCGAAGCGCTGGAGCAGGCCCGCCTCGCCCAGCGCGCGAAAGACGAGTTCCTGGCCAATATCAGCCACGAAATCCGCACCCCCCTCAACGCGATCATCGGATTCATCACCATCCTCCGCTCCCGGGTCCGGGACGAGACGGACGCCCACTACCTGGGCGTGATCGACAAGAGCTCCCAGACCCTCCTCTCGACGGTCAACGACATCCTCGACCTCTCGAAGCTTCAAAGCGGCAAATTCGCGATCGTGAACGATCCGTTCGACCCCCTGAGGGAGCTGGGATCGGTCGTGTCGCTCTTCGGCCTCCGGGCGCATGAAAAAGAGATCCGCTATGCGGTCTACCTCGATCCCGCCATCCCCGTGTGCCTGCTGGGAGATGCGGGGAGGATCAAACAGGTGCTGGCCAATTTCCTGAGCAATGCGATCAAGTTCACCCCCGAAAAAGGGATGGTCAAGATCAAGGGGGTGTACGCCGCAGGAACCCTCACCGTCATGGTGCAGGATACCGGGATCGGCGTCCACCCCCTCAAACAGGGGAAAATCTTTGAGGCGTTCGAACAGGCGGACGGTTCGATCAGCCGCAATCACGGCGGCACGGGGCTGGGGCTCTCCATCTGCACCCAGCTTGTATCGCTGATGGAGGGGGAGATCCTCTTTAAAAGCGTGGAGCACAGGGGGAGTAGGTTCGGATTTAAAATCCCCTGTCCCCTCTGCCCGGACGTGCAGGAAGCCCGGTTCGATCCCCTCCGTTACGCTTCGCTGCACGGGGCGGTCCTGCTTGAGGAGGAAGAGGGGGAAACCGTGCTCCTGCTCGAAAAATACCTCAGTGATTTCGGGGTCGGCACGGTGGCCGTGAACCCACCGTTGCTGGGGAAATGGGACTTTGCGATCTGTCCCCCCGGATGTGCCGCGACCGAAGAACTGCTCCGCCGCGGGACCGAGGTGGCGATGCTGTGCCGCACCTACGGTGCGCCCGGAGAGGCCGCCGAAGGGGTCACGCGGCTGCCCTCCCCGTTCCTGCCGCAGGAGATACAGGGGGTGCTTGAGCGGGCGCTGATGCGGCGAAGGGGCTGAAACCGCCGCGTACGCGGGGATTATTCAGTCATGTTTTAGGGTTGAAAAGCTATTCTACCCTCATTAACCGTGCCTCAAAAAGGGAGATGCTGATGGGCAAAACTGATGAAAAAATCGAAGGGCTCACGTTTTTGGAAGACGGCGAAGTGTTGTACGATGATTTGTACCTCCTTTCCGAAACCGATGAAAAAGGGATCGTCACCTACGCCAACGATTCGTTTTTGAAAATCGCCGGGTGGAAACGCGAAGAGCTTGTCGGCCAGCCCCATAACGTCGTCCGCCATCCGGACATGCCTCGTGCGGCGTTTAAGTCGCTGTGGGACGACGTCCAGGCCAAGGGATTCTGGACGGGATACGTCAAAAACGCCCGCAAAGGGGGCGGGTTCTACTGGGTCTATGCGACCGTATTGCGTTCCGTGGATAAAAACGGCAACATCAAGTACGTTTCCATCCGGGTCAAACCCTCCCGGGACGATATCAAAAAAGCCGAAGCGCTCTACGCGACGCTCGATTAAAGGAGAAGAAGGATGGCATTAGTCAGAAGAGGCGATATTTCCCCCGCATCGGCGGCGCAGGGACCGGAGAAACGCAGAGCCCGCACGCTCGCCAAACAGCAGCAGATTTCGGAGAGCATCGCGGGGGTCGCCACGACGATCCTCGACAACGCCCAGGAGAGCGTCAGCGCGATCGAAGAGCTGAAAAGCTCGATGGAGCAGATCGCCACCGCCGCGGAGGAGAACAGCGGCGCGAGCGAGCAGGCGCTCAAAAACGTCCGGAGCATCAACAGCAACATCGGCCGGATGAGCTCGACGATCGATACCGTCATCAGCTCCACCCTCGTGACGGGGGAGAACATCATGAGCGCGGTGGGGACGATCAATACGAGCGTGACCCGGATGACCGGGGCGGTCAACGTCGCCAAAACCTCCTCGAAAAAATCCGAGGAGCTCAAAGCTTCCAGCGAAAACATCGGGGAGGCGGTCGGTTTCATCGCGAAAATCGCCGACCAGACGAACCTGCTGGCCCTCAACGCCGCGATCGAAGCGAGCCGGGCGAAAGAGCACGGCAAAGGGTTCGCCGTCGTCGCCGACGAGACCCGCGCCCTCGCGGGGGAATCGGAGAAAAATGCCGAGTTCATCTCGAAACTGGTCAACAAGATCCAGGAAAGCATCGATAACATCATCGCCAGCATCGTCAACACGACCGACATCATCGATAAAACGGGGGGGCGCGGTACGGCGCTGAGCCTCAAGATGGAGGAGCTGACCAAGATCGCCGTCTACTCGGTCGAAGCGGCGCGGAACATGAACGCCTACACCCAGAGCCTCAGCCAGTACGTCGCCCAGATCAACGACGGTTCCAAGGAGATCGCCGACGCATCGGCCAACATCGCCCGTTCGGTGGAGAAGACCCTCAACAGCATCGAGATCCAGAGCAACTCCCTCGTGCAGACCGAAGAGGACATCAAGGAACTCAACTCCCTCTCCGAAGAGCTCAAATATTCCACCGACACGATGAAATCGGCCGAGGAGATCGCCGCGTCGGCCGATGCGATCAGCTCGTCGATGGAGGACATCCAAAGCTCGCTCAAAGAGGTGACCAACGCCCTCAACCAGATTGAGGCGGCGTCGCAGTCGACGAACCAGAGCGCCCTGATGAACAAGGAGCTGTTCGAAAACGGACTCGAAGCCTCCAAGGATATCAACAAGCTCATCGAGATTGCGCGGCGCAATTTCGACCTCCTCAAGGTCTCTTTCGGCGACGTCAAAAGCCGGATCGTCGGGATCGGGAACGATTTCGCCGCGTCGATCCAGGAGGGGAGCAGCGCCAGCCGGGAACTTGACGTCATCGTCAAGGAGACCCGCAACGTCGACAAGACGGTCGGCAGCATCTCCAACAGCATCATCCAGCTCAATATGCTCGCGATCAGCGGTTCGATCGAAGCAGCCCGGGCCGGGGATTTCGGAAAAGGGTTCGCGGTGGTGAGTGCCGACATCCGCAACCTCGCCAAGGACAGCGAATCCAATACCGACAAGATCAACGACACGATCGAATCGATGAACGCCGAGATCGACACGGTCCGGACCGACTGGCTCAAACTCCTCGCCAACCAGGAGACGGAAAAAGAGCAGATTGCCGTCCTGATCGGGGAAATCGACAAGATCACGACGATGCTGATCGATCTGCTGGATCGTTTCACGGGGCTCAAATCGATCAACGACCAGAACATCGAGGGGCTCAACCAGGGGCTCATCGGGGTAAGCGAAATCCAGAAGGCGGTCGAACTCTCCGCCCGCAACGCGATGGAATCGCGCAAGGCGAGCGAGCTGATCATCGAAACGGTCACCCACATCGGCGAAGGGGTCGAAGAGCTGGCCGTCATGGCCGATGAACTCCAGCAGGGATAACGCGTGCACATTCAGGAAATTCTGATCGTCAGGGGCGGCACCGTCAGTTTCGGTATCCCGACATGCCGGATCGGTCAAATCCTCCGCGTCCCCGAGATCACGCCGCTGGCGCTGAGCCCCCGGGAAATCCACGGGATGTGCGCGGTGGGGGGAAACATCACGAGCGTGATCGACCTGCACCTGCTGCTGGGGATGGAGCGGGTCGATCCCGCTTCTGCCCAGAGCCGGATACTGACGCTGGGAGAACCCTACGAAGCATCGGCCCTGATCGTCTCGGAGGTGGTCGAATCGGTCCAGGTTGATCCGGAGCGGATCGAGTACCTGAGCGGTTCGGACGACCCGATCATCGCCATCTACGCCCGGGACGAGGAGCTGATCCAGATCCTCGACGTCGAGCGGCTGGTGCGCGCCATCCGGACCCGGACGTTCGTCCCCCGCGGAATCGGGGAGAAAAACGACGGCCCGGTGGTCAAAACGCATCACCACGAAGAGGAGGGGCGCTACCTGCTGTTCCGGATGGGGGGGGAGATCTACGGCCTCGACATCGACCATCTGCGCGAAATCCTCGGGGGGAACCAGCCCCTGACCCCCCTTTCGGGGAACGAGGCCGACGTGGTCGGGATGATGTCGCTGCGCGAGGAGCTGATCCTCGTCGTCGATCTGAGGATCTATTACGGCTTTGATCCCTTGGCCGGGGAGAAGAACCGGATACTGATCGCCCAGTGCGGGATGCGGGTCGTGGGGCTCCTGATCGATGAGATCATCGATATCAAGGCGTTCCCCCGCTCGCGGGTCGAACCGTTCGCCGAAGCGAAAGGGAAAATCGGCGGCGTCATCTACGACGGGGAACACCTGATCGCGGTGATCGGCCCCGAAACCCTCGAGGAGATCGTGGAGCGCCACCGCGAGTCGATCATCGTCTCCGATCCGCTCCAGGAGCAGGGCAGGGAGGCGGAGCATACCGAAGTGGTCGTTTTCCGGCTGGGAAGCCAGGAGTATGCACTGGGGATCGAGCAGGTGGGGGAGATCATCGACATGAGTCCTCTCACCCGGGTTGCCCAGGCCCCCGATGCGGTCGAAGGGGTGATCAACATCCGCGGACAGATCGTCACAATCGGTTCGCTCCACCGCCGGCTGGGGATCGAATCCCCCTCCGGGACGAACGGGAAGATCATCATTTGCGAGACCCCGCGCGGACGGATGGGGTTTTTTGTCGACGGTGTCAGCGACGTGATGGCGGTACGCGAGGACGAAATGCGCTGCGACGGGGAGAGGGGGGAGGTGTTTTCGCACACCCTCTGTTTTGAAGAGGGGAAACGGCTGGTGCTGCTGTTTGATCCGCAACAACTGTTTGGCACGAAAGAGGGGAAATGAAAAAAGTTTTGATTGCCGACGATTCGGCGCTGGTGCGTAAACAGCTCACCGAGATCATCTCCGAGCTGGGGTTTTCGATCGATACGGCCCGCAACGGCGCCGAGGCGGTCGAAAAAGCGCTCGCACAGCAGTACGACGTCATCACGATGGACATCAACATGCCGGTCCTGGATGGCCTGAGCGCCGTCGAGAAGATCATGGCCGGGCGTCCCACCCCAATCCTGATGGTCAGTTCGCTCACGACCGAGAGTGCCGAGATCACGATGGAGGCGCTTGATCTGGGGGCGGTCGATTACATCGCCAAGCCCGGGACGATGAACGTGGGCAAATCGGAGAACCGCGAGGATATCCTCGCCAAGGTCCGCTCGCTCAGCCGGATTCCCCCCCGTCGCCTCGCCTCGGTCGTCCGTCGCACCCCCGGTTCGGCCCGTCCCGCACCGGGGAAAAACGCCAAAACGATCCCGCAGGGGGGAGAAGTCACCCGGCTGCTCCTCATCGGCGCATCGACGGGGGGGCCGGGGCTGATCGAGCAGATCTGCACCTCCCTTCCCGCCGATTTTCCTTATGCCGTCTGCATCGTCCAGCATATGCCCGAGCAGTTTACCGCCGCCTTCGCGACGCGGCTGGACCGGACCAGCATCCTGCCGGTCGTGGAGACGGGTAACAACATGGAACTTTCGCCCGGCTGCATCTACGTCGCGCGCGGAGGGGTCCATCTGCATTTCGCGAAAAAGGTGTCGGGAAAAATCGTCATCCGGGAGGAAAAAGAGAAGCATGAGCGTTTTTTCCAGCCGAGCGTCGATGAGATGTTTTTCAGCGCCCTCAAAGTCTTCCCCGCCGAGAAGATCGTCGGGGTGCTCCTGACCGGGATCGGCGATGATGGGGCCGATGGGATGGTCGCGATCAAACAGGGGGGCGGATTCACGATCGGCGAGAGCGAAGAGACCGCCACCGTCTACGGGATGCCCAAAGAGGCGTTCGTACGCGGCGGCGTGAGCCAGCAGCTCCCGTTTCCCGCGATCCCAAAAATCCTCTCACGGCTGCGGTAGGAGTAAACGATGGCACTGATCAAAACCCATACCCCCACGGCCGCGGAGCAGGGGCCCGTATTTGCCACGCTGGAGGAGGCGCACGCGTACTGTCAGGCGCATGATGGCGATTTCGAGAAGCAAAGCTATGCCGTCGAACAGATGGCGATGTTCGAAGGGGGCGGCAAGGCGCTGGTGAACCTCCTCGTCGAAAACCCGTTCGTCCACAAGGACATGGCCTCCAACATCGGGGCGCTGCTGGCCAGACTCGGGCCGAAAAAAGTCCCGATCGAAGCGGTGATGGAGCTGCTGAAGGTGAAAAACGCCTACATCCGCAACCTCGGGATCACGACGCTGCAAAGCTACGGGGATGCGATCAGGTATTACATCGTCAAATTCCTCATCGGGGAGGACCGGGATCTGCGGATTTTCGCGATCAACGTCCTGGGCGACGTCAATTTCCCCGAATCGCGGGAGATGCTCGTCGAGCTGCTGCAGCACGAAAAAGACATCAATGTCACCATGACGGCGGTCGATTACCTGGCCGAGATCGGCGAACCCGGGGATATCCCCCTCCTCGAATCGATCAAAAGCCGTTTCGACGACCCCTACGTCGCGTTCGGGGTCGACAACGCGATCCGATCGATCCGGGGGTAGCGGATGGGGTACCTCTGTTCAGCCGTCGATTTCGGGAAGATTGCCGACTACGTCTACCGCAAAACGGGGATTTTCCTGGAAGCGGAGAAACATTACGACAAGGTGGCCAAATACATCGACGCCCGCAGCGCCGTCATCGGGGCCGATTCGTTCCGAAAATATTTCTACGTGCTCCGTTTCGAGGACAAAAGCGGTGACGAGTTCCAGGCGCTGGTCAACGCGATCACGGTTAACGAGACCTATTTTTACCGTGAAAAAGAGCAGTTTGAGGTGCTGGTGGACCGGCTTCTCCCCGAGCTGCATGCCAGACGTCCCCGTTCCCAGCCCCTGCGGATCCTCTCGGCCCCCAGCTCGACGGGGGAGGAGCCCTATTCGATCGTGCTGCACATCCTCGAAGAGGGCCGCATCGTCGAAGAGCGCGACATCGAGATTGTCGGGATCGATATCGATTCGACCGTCATCGAAAAGGCCCGGAAAGGGCATTTTTCCGAGCGCTCCGTCCACGCGATCCCCAAGCCGGTGCTGCGTAAATGGTTCAATCCCACCAAGCTGGGGCACCAGCTGATCGACGATCTGATCGGGACCGTCGACTTTCGGGTCGCCAACGTGTTCGACCGTAACCAGATGCGCCAGCTGGGGAAATTCGACATCATCTTTTCGCGTAACATGCTGATCTATTTCGACGACGCCAGCCGCAAGGAGGTGGCGATGACGTTTTACGACATGCTCAACCCCGAGGGGTACGTCCTCCTCGGACACGCCGAGTACATGAGCCGGATCACGTCGGTGTTTAAGGCGAAAAAAATCGATTCCACGTTAATTTACCAAAAATAAGGAGAACAATACTATGCCACTGGTCATTTTTGTAGACGACAGCGAAACGGCCCTCGCCTCGACGCGGATGGTTACCGAGTCGATGCCCATCGAGGTCAAACAGTATCTCAGCGCGACCGAAGCCCTCGCCGACATCCGCAGCGGCGTGACGCCGGACCTGGTCATCACCGACATGAACATGCCCGTGATGAACGGCTTTGAATTTTTGCAGGAGCTGCGCAAGTTCCCCTCTACGGCCCGTACCCCGATCCTGATGCTCACGACCGAGACGCGCGACGAGCTCAAGCAGCAGGGCAAGGCGCTGGGGCTGACGGGGTGGATCGTCAAGCCGTTCAACCCCGCCCAGCTCAAACAGGCGATTGCCCGCGTTTTGCGGCTTCCGTGAGGGGAGAGGATGGGTTCTTTCGCAACGCTTGACCGGCTCCTCGAACACGTCGTGGAGGTTGAAACGGAAATGATCGGCCTCAGCGCGCAGGCGCACCGCCAGATTGCGGCGTGGGTGGGGAGCAGCGGTATCCTCCCGGGCGATGAGGTGCTGGAGGCGCTGCAGTACCAGGATATCCTCTCCCAGCAGCTGGGGGCGACGATCGAGGCGGTCCAGGCCGTGCGCGGACATCTCGCCTCGGCCCTGTGTGCCGAGGGGGAAAGCGATGCCGATCTGGCGGCGCTGGATGCGAAGCTGGTGGAGATACTGGAACGGGCCCAGACGAAACGCTCGGCCTTTCGGGGAAGAGCGGACGGCGAAGCCGAGGAAATAGAGTTTTTTTAGGAGCGAACAATGGCGAAGGTAATGGTGATCGACGATTCCAAAACGGTACGGAGCTATCACGGTTCCATCCTCCGGGAGATGGGGATAGAGGTGGTGGAAGCCGAAAACGGGATGGAAGCGCTCGAAAAGAGTCTGGACGATCAGATCAGCCTCTACCTGGTGGATGTGAACATGCCGATCATGGACGGCTATTCGTTCGTGAGCGAACTGCGCAAGCAGCCCTCCGGCCGCTTTACCCCCGTGATCATGATCACGACGCAGGAGGAGACGACCGACAAGACCGAGGCGTTCCGGGTGGGGGCCAACCTGTTTGAGACCAAGCCGATCAAGCCTGATCTCCTCAGAGGGTACCTCCAGCTGCTCTTACCCGCCGAGAGGGGCGACGCATGAACCCGCTGCTCGAACAGTTTTTACTCGAAGCGCGCGAAAACCTCGCCTTCATTGACCAGAACATCGAAAAAATGGGTTCCGAGGACCCCGAGCTGCTCAACGCGATTTTCCGCGCCGCCCATACCCTCAAGGGGGGATCGGGGATCGTCGGGTTCGAGGCGGTCAAAACGATCACCCACCACGCCGAAGATCTCCTCGACCTCCTCCGCTCAGGGAAACTCCCGTTTCGCGAGGAGATGATCGAATCGCTTTACAACGCGTTTGACGAAGTGATGAACCTGATCGAAGCGGCCGAAGAGAGCGGCGATATCGTCGAAGCCGACGAAGCGCGGATCGACGCGATCGCCTCGGAGCTGCATGCCCTCACCGGCAAAGAGGAGCAGAGCAGCGCGTGGAGCTGCCCGTTTACCCCGATTGCCGATCCCGGAGCCATCGTCGATACGCCGATGCCGTTTCTGTCCGCCCTGGCCGAGCCGCTCCCGTTTGCGATCGAAGCGATCGACGAAGCGGTATGCGCGGCGCCTCAGCTCTATGCGATCGTATTCGACGTGGACGAATCGTGCATGGTCTATGGCAACGATCCCCTCTATGCCCTGGGCCTGCTGGGCGACGCGGTCAAGGGGATCCACACGGAGATGAGCCGTGAAAACGCCGTTTCGGTGCTGGCCGGGACGGAGGACCCCGAGGGGCTCACCCTCCGGCTTGAGATGACGGCGTTCGTCTACGCGACGTTCGACGAGATTGCCGACGCGCTGTTCAACTTTATGGACGAGCTGGCCCTCTATCCCCTCGATGTGGCGACCCTGCTGGGGATTTCGACCGGGGAGGGGGGGCACCGGCTCGATATCCTCAAAGAGCTCCATCACGAAATCCTCTCGCCGCTGAGCGCGCGTGAGCGCGCCTCCGTTGCCGACAAGGTCGCCAAATCGCTCCTCCTGATCGGTAAGGAGACGCTCCAGAGTGCGCAGCTGCGCCGCCTGGAAGCACTGCTGGGCTCGATCGACTCCCAAGATCTCCCCCGGCTGGAAGATTTCTTTGCCCGCCTGAGCGGGGGGGAGCGCTACGTCTACGATCCTGCTGCTCCTGCCGCTCCTGCCGTGGCGATCGAGCCCGAAGTTCCCGAAGTTCCCGAAATTCCCGAAGCGGAAGAAGAAGCGCCCCCGGCGGTCGAAGCGGCAGAAAAACCGGCGTTGGTGATCGACGAGGCGCTCCGCTCCCGGCTGGAGGTGTTGCTCGCGCAGCAGCTGATGGCGCTGGAAGTGGTCGAGGATCCCTCCGCCGAAGAGCGGGTTAACGCCCTCCTGCAGGGATTCATCCGCCCCTATATCCCGCAGATGCCCGTGTCGTTCGGCGGGCGCGCCGAGATGATCGGATGGCTCCGTGCCCAGCTGGGCCAAGAGGAAGAAGCCCCGGCGCCGCTTCCGGAGATTTCGAAGATCGACGAAACGCCCGTTCGGGCCGCTGAACCGGAGCCGGTGCGTATCCCCGTCGCGGCCCCCGAACCGTCCCCGCTCCCCGTCCCCGCTCCTCGGCCGATCGCCTCCTCTGCAGAAGAGGCCAAAAACGCCGATGCCGCCGTCGCCAAAAAAAGCGTCATCGGCAAGACGGTCAAGATCGAACAAGAATCGATCGACCACCTGATGAACATCGTAGGCGAACTCCTCGTCGCGAAAAATTCCCTCCCCTACCTCGCCGAAGGGGTCGGGGAGATGAGCTCCGAGGGGATCCGCCGCGCGATCATGGAGAAATACACCTTTATCAACCGCCTCGCCGAGCAGCTGCAGGACCTGATCATGTCGATGCGGATGCTCCCGATCTCGTACGTGTTCGACCGCTACCCCAAACTTGTCCGCGACATCTCCAAAAACCTCGGCAAAAAAGTGGCCCTGAACATGGAAGGGGGGGAGACGAAACTCGACAAGAACATGATCGAGATGCTGGCCGACCCGATGATCCACATCATGCGTAACTCCCTCGACCACGGGATCGAAGCCCCCGACGTCCGGATCGCCAAGGGGAAAAACCCCGAAGGGAGCATTTCGCTCAACGCCTACGCCCAAAGCGACAAGATCATCATCGAGATCACCGATGACGGCGCCGGGATCAACGTCGGCCGCGTTGTGCAGAAAGTGCTGGAGAAAAATCTCCTGAGCCTCGATCAGATCGACGCGATGAGCGACGACGAGAAAGCCTCGCTCGTGATGCTGCCGGGGCTCTCGACCGCCGAGACGATCAGCGAATACAGCGGCCGCGGGGTCGGGATGGACGTCGTGAAAAAATCGATCGAAAATTTCGGGGGGACGATCCGGATCAAAACGGTGGCGAACCAGGGGACGACGATCACCCTCTCGATCCCGGTGTCGCTGGCGGTGACGTCGCTGCTCCACGTCGCGATGAGCGGGGTGCACTACGGGTTCCCGATGGACAGCGTCTCCGAGACGGTCAAGATTTCGGCCGAGGAGATCGAGTACCTTCACAACGAGCCCTTCATCTACCTGCGCGGCGAGGTGATACCGCTGCTCTTCATCGCGTCGATGCTCGATCGGCAGGCGCTGGAGGGCAAATCGCTCCCCATCGTCGTCCTCACGGTCAAGGGCAACCGCCTCGCGATCGTCGTCAACGAGCTCCTCGGGCAGCTTGACGTCGTCCAAAAGCCCCTGGAAGGGATCATGGAACACCACCCGATTTTCAGCGGCACGGCGCTGCTGGGGAACGGGCAGATCATCATGGCGATCGATCCGCTGGGAGTGCTGGGGATCAGCCACCTGCTCAAATCCGAACAGGCCCTCGGATGATGAACGATTATATCGTTTTCACCGTCGGGACGAACCGGTATGCCGTGGACGTGGCGTGGATCGAGCGGATCATCCACGTCCGTCCCCTCACCCCGATCCCGAACGCCCACCCCTACATCGAAGGGATGATGGCCTACGAAAACCGGGTCATCCGGGCCCTCAATTTCCGCAGGATGACGGGGATGGAAACGTACGAAGAGGAGCTTTCGGCCCGGTTCGCACGTGCCGAAGCGGGGTACCGCCGATGGGACAAAGTGCTCAGAGACGTGGCGCAGGGGGGCGACGCGCTGGAGCTCTCCCGGGACGAGGGGATCGCGGCGCTGGAGGGGTGGCTCGAGCGGCTCAGCACCCACGATGAGCAGATCCGGGCGATCCTCAAGGGGTTTCGGGCATTGCGCACCGAACTCGAAGAGAAGAGCAAGGAGGCGCTGTGGGAAAACGACCGCGTCCGCTTTGCCGCGTTGCTGCACCGCTGCACCGACACGCTCCTTCCGGCCATTTTCGGACGTCTTCGTGATCTGGACGAGCGGACCGGGGCGATCGCTGCGGGGCTGCAGAAGATGCTCATCGTCCATCAGGGCGATCAGCTCTTCGCGGTCAAGGTCGATACGATCGAAGATATGGCCCGGATCGATCCGGAAGGGACCATAGCGGCCACAGAGGGAGATTTTCGCAACGATTGCCTCGAGATTTCGGGGGTCGTCGAGCTCAAAGAGAGGCTGGTCAACATGATCAGGCGCTTAACTTTACCGACAAAAGAGGCGGCATAACATGGGGATGACATTCAACGCCGATACGGCAGTTCTGGAAGGGGCGGTGTACGAGGAATCGATCGTACCGCTGCGCGATTATCTGCAGGAGCGCTCGCCCGAGGAGGTCGTGTTCGACCTGCGCGGATGCAGCGACATCCATCTGGGGGTCGCGCAGCTCATGCTGGCGTACGCCAGGGTGTACGAGGCGGAGTTCCTGCTCCCCTCCGAGCCCAAAGTGTTCGCCAAAATCTTCGAGGGGGCCGGGGGGAAAAACGATTGAAGACGATCGTGGTCAGCAACCGCAAGGGGGGATCGGCCAAAACGACGACGGCGGTGAACCTCGCCTGTGAACTGGCCAAAAAGGGGTCGGTGCTGCTGATCGATTTCGATACCCAGGCTCACGCGTCGATGGGGGTCGGGGCGCAGGGATCGCGCGACAACGGGGTCCATGCGATTTTCCTGGGTAAAACCCTCAGTGAAACGTTTATCCCCACCCTCCACGACCAGCTCACCCTCGCCCCGGCGCAGGAGTTTTTCGACGTCTACGAATACGGTGACCTGCGCGGGGTGCTCAAAAACCGCTTCCGCCGAGAATCGATCGGGGAATTTTTCGATTACTGCATCATCGACACCCCCCCGACGTTCGACGCGCTGCTGAAAAACTCCCTCGAGGTGGCCGACGCCGTCGTGATCCCCTTCGTCCCCCACCACCTCGGGACCGTCGCGGTGGGGCAGATGGTCCGGGCGATCTACCAGAACGCCCTGCAAATCGGGCGTGATATCGCCGAGGTGGGGATCCTCCCGGTGATGTACAACCCCCACATCCCCGAGCATCGCGACGCCCTGGAGAAGGTCCGGACCCAGTTTGGCTCGGAGAAGCTGTTTGAACCGATCGGCGTCGACATCAGGCTCGCCCGGCAGTTCGAATCGGCCGAGCCGGTGGTCCTCGATGAACACCGGTCCAAAGGGTTCAAGGATTACCGCCGCTTTGCCCAGGAACTGATTGAGCGGATGAACTGAAACAAGGATAGTAACGTGAAAAAAGTTTTGATAGTGGACGACAACGAAATCAACCGGATGCTTTTGCGGACGATCCTGGAAGGGTACTGCCGCGAAGAGGGGCACGAGATCCTCGCGATCGACGAAGCGATCAACGGGGTCGAGGCGGTCGAAAAAAACGATCTGACCCGGTATGACCTGATTTTCATGGACATCATGATGCCGGTGATGGACGGTATCGAGGCGACCCGACGGATCCGCGCGCGCGATCCCCGGGCCATGATCGTCGCGGTGTCGGCGGTGGATGAGGGAGAACGGCAAAAAGAGATTCTCCGGGCTGGGGCGGAGGATTACGTCTCCAAGCCGATCAACGTCGACATCTTCAACGCCCGCCTCATCAACTACCTCGCCCTCGTCGAATCGCGCCGGAACCAGCGCCATCCCCACGAAGCCAAAAACCTGTTCAGCCGGGACATCTACACCCGGAAAATCTCGTTTTGCATCGACACCGAAGACGATCTGGCGGAGTTTTGGGAATATTACCTCCTCAATACGAAAATGGCGTGCGCCCAGCTCAGCGACACGGTCCGAACCCTTTACGATCTGGGATCGATCGCCCTGCGGCTCAAAGCGCGTCTCTACATCTGGGTCGAGGAGTCCGAAAACATCCTCTATTTCACGATGGAGGGGATCTCCGCCCTGAAAGGGGATTTCGTGCGGCTGGTGCTGGCGAAAAACACGGCGGTGAGCGATTACCGCAGCGACGAGGACCGCCTCTCGATCCGGTTCGTCATGCAGGAGTGCCACGCTCCCGAACCGTTCACGCGCGATCTTTCCTCCCCTGCGGCGGAGCCCGTTGCGGCGGCAGTGCCTCCCTCAATCCCCGCCGAACCGGTCCGCTTTACCCAGACCGACGCGGCGGAAAACCGGGTCTACGACTATATGGACCCTGAAGACCTCACCGATATCCAGGACTATCTGGGGCGTCTCAATACCCTCTTGCTCATCGTCGGAAGCGGCGATATCCACACCGAGGAGGCCGAGGAGATCGCGCTCTACCTCGAACGGGTCGGGAAAATCGCCCTGATCTATTCGCAAAGCTATCCCATCGGGCATGCCCTGAACATCCTCTCCGAGGATATCCGCTCCCACCTGCAGGGGTTCATCGACAAATCGGCGTCGCTGGGGGCGCTGTGCGCCGCGTTCGGCCGTGACCTGCAGGGGTGGATCCGCCTCATCTTCGAAGAGGGGGCTCCGAGCGTGAACTACATGGACGACACGATCATCTCCAACGCCCAGATGATCGGCAGCATGCTCAAAATGGACGACGCTCCCGGCGACGAGGCGGTCGATCTGGACGATATTTTCGATTTTTAGGAGCCCTGATGTACGTTGTTGAAGTGAAAAACCCCTGCCGCTGCTTTTTGCGCAGCGGTCTGGGCGAGCGCGAATCGTTCGCCACCGCCGCCGAGGCGCAGGAGGCGGCCGAAGCGATGAAGGCGCAGATGGAACGCGATTTTTGCAAAAAACACGATTTCATCCTTCTCCGCAGCCCGCTGGGCTTTACGATCACCATCGTCCCCGCCCGCTAGTTTCTTCTTCGCTTCCAGAGCGCTTTTTCCCCTTCGATCACCAGCAGCGATACGATTCCATAACCGATCATGAGATACCAGTCGCCGCTGCGGATGGGGGCGCTGTGAAAGAGGGTATTCATGAGGGGCGAATAGACGTAGAGCAGCTGGCTGGCTCCCATCAGCGCGATTCCGCCGAGCAGCCAGGGGTTGGAGAGAGGGGAGATCCCGAACACGCCCGATCGGAGGGTGCGGCAGTTGATGAGAAAAAAGCTCTGGACGATGACGAACAGCGTGACGGCGAGGGTCCGGGCCTCCTCGATCGGCCGCCCCTCCCGCAGTGCCCATTCGAACATCCCGAACGCCCCCGCGAGGAGGAAGACGCTGATCAGGAGAATCCGGCCGATCAGCTCGCGCCCCAGCATCGGCTCCTCGGGGGAGCGGGGGGGACGGGACATGATCCCCCGCTCTTTGGGCTCGAACGCGAGGGTGAGCCCCAAAAAGACCGCCGCGGTCATGTTGAGCCACAGCGCCTGCACCGGCAAAACCGGCAGCGTCGTCCCCGCGAGGATCGAGAGCATGATGAGCATCCCCTGTCCCAGGTTGGTCGGCAGGACCCAGACGATGAATTTGATGAGGTTGTCGTACACCCCGCGTCCCTCCTCGACCGCCGCGACGATCGAAGCGAAATTGTCATCGGTCAGCACCATGTCGGCCGCCTCCCGCGCCACCTCGGTCCCCCCCGCACCCATCGCGATCCCGATATCGGCCTGTTTGAGCGCCGGGGCGTCGTTGACGCCGTCCCCGGTCATCGCGACGATCTCCCCCTTGGCCTGCAGGGCGCTGATCAGTTTGAGTTTCTGTTCGGGGGCGACCCGCGCGAAGACATCGACCTCGCGCGCGCGGCGGAGGAGTTCGTGATCCCCCATCCGCTCCAGCTCCTCGCCGGTGAGGACGCGGATTCCCCCCTCGGGGCTGAGGGTTCCGATCCCCAGCTGCCGGGCGATCGCTTCGGCCGTCGCGGCATGATCCCCGGTGATCATCTTGACCCCGATCCGGGCAGTGCGGCAGGCCTCCACCGCGCGGACCGCTTCTTCCCGGGGGGGATCGATCATCGTCTGCAATCCCAGAAAGGTAAAATCGCTCCGTTCGCGGTTGCGGAGCGGATCGAGCGAGACGGTGCTTCGGGGGGCGTGGTAACCCGCGGCAAAGGCAAGCACCCGCAGCCCCTGCGAGGCGAGCGCTCCCGCTTCGGCGGCGATATGGCGGGGATCGAGGGGGACGAGGTTTCCCGACCCATCCAGGAGGGTCGTACACAGCGCGAGGATCTGTTCGGGGGAGCCTTTGAGGTAGACGGTGGAACCGAACTGGGCGTTATCGTGCAGCGTCGCCATGTACTGCCGGTCCGATTCGAAAGCGATCGCATCGCGGCGGGGGTGATTTTGCTCGATCACGGGGCGTTCCAGCCCCGCTTTGGCGCTGCTGACGACGAGGGCTCCCTCGGTGGGATCCCCCTCGATCCGGTAGCGCCCCTCGCGGTGGACGAGGAGGGCGTCGTTGCACAGCAGCCCCGCTTTGAGGGTTTCATGCAGCGCGCTCCCCTCTGCGGTTGCGATCGTTTCGCCTCCGTGGGTTAGTTCCCCCCTGGGATCGTAGCCGTTTCCGCTGAGGGTGTAGTGTTTCCCCCCCGCGTAGATGTGCCGGACGGTCATCTGGTTTTCGGTCAGGGTTCCCGTTTTATCGGTGCAGATGACCGTCGTGCTCCCCAGTGTCTCGACGGCGGGGAGTTTGCGGATGATCGTGTTGCGGGAGGCCATTTTGGCCACCCCGATGGCCAGTGTGATCGTCACGACGGCGGGGAGCCCTTCGGGAATCGCCGCCACCGCCAGCGCGACGATCGCCATAAACGCGTCGGCGCTATCAAACCCCCGCAGCAGGGCGACGCCGAACGTGAGGGCGCACAGGGCGAGGATGACGTAGAGCAAAAAGGCCGAAAATTCCGAAATTTTCCGGGTGAGGGGGGTTTGCAGCGCCGTCGCTTCGCCGATGAGGTGGGCGATTTTCCCCGTTTCGGTCGAATCGCCGATCGCGATGACGATCCCTTTCCCCTGCCCGTAGGTCACCAGCGTCCCGGCAAACGCCATGTTGACCCGATCAGCCAGGAGCGTCTGCGCCTCCAGCCGGACCGCCTCTTTCGACGCGCTGAGCGATTCCCCGCTGAGCGTCGATTCGTCGATCCGCAGATCGCGGGAGGCAAAGAGGCGCAGGTCGGCGCTCACCTTGTCCCCCGAGGTGAGGAGGACGATGTCGCCGGGGACCAGCTCGGAGGAGGGGACCTGCCGCTTCTCCCCCTCGCGGATCACCGTCGCCTGGGAGGTGAGAAGGTCCCTCAGCGCCCCGATCGCCGCCTCGGCCTTCGATTCCTGGAGGTATCCGATGAGGGCGTTGATGATCACGACCGTTAGGATGACCGACGCGTCGACAATCTCTCCCAGCGCGATTGCCACGCCGCCGGCAAGGATCAGGATGTAGATGAGGGGATTGTGAAACTGGAGCAGAAAGCGTTTATAGGGGGAGAGAGGCTGTTTGCGGGTGATCGCGTTGCTTCCGAACAGCCGCCGCCGTTCGGCCACTTCGGCATCCGAAAGACCGTACTGGTGATCGCTCCGGAGGGCTTCGAAGACATCTTCCTGGCTCAGATGGTGCCACAGTTCGGGGTGCCGGTTCATCGTTTTACCTCCTTTTCTCCGTGTCGGTAACCTCATATTATAGCCAACCCGTTTACACAAACCGCGTATAACTTAAGCTGTTTTGGCGTATGATCGTTTTAATGAAGAAGTTGAGAGATAAAGGAGGCGAATGAGGCTTGTAGTACGTATTTTCCTGATTTTCCTCCTCCTTTTTGGGGTGTCGCTTCCGGCGCATGAAAAGGAGGTGATCCGCTTTGGGGTCTTCGCCTACCTCGGGGTCGAACAGACCCGGGAGAAATACGCCCCGCTGGAGGCCTACCTCAACCGCGTCCTCGAGAAAAAAGTGGTGATGGAGTTTCTGACCCAGGAGGAGATGGACGCCAAAATCGCGGCGGGGGAGATCGATATCGCGACGACCAACCCGACCCATTTTCTCGTGATCCGGCAGAACTACTCCCTCAGCGGGGCGCTGGCGACGCTCGTCAATCATGACGAACAGGGTAAAACCACGAGTGCGCTGGGAGGGGTGATCGTGGTCCGCTCCGACAGCCCCATCCGTACCCTCGCCGATCTGCGGGGCAAAACGATCGCGACCCCCAGCACGAAGCACATGGGGGGATACCGCGCCCAGCTTTACGAGTTGCATACGGCCGGACTCGATATCGCCGACGTGCAGCGGCGGGTGGTCGAAATGCACGGCTCCCACCAGGAGGTCGTCCGGGCGGTCCTCGCGCGCAAAGCCGACGCCGGGTTCATCCGTGACGGCATTCTGGAACACATGATCGCCCGCTTTGAAATTCCCCACGTGTCGGTTCGGATTATCAACGAACAGCCCCGGTCGATGCACCCTTACCGCGTCTCGACCCGCCTTTACCCCGAATGGCCCGTATTCGCCCTCCCCAACGCGATGCCCCAGGACGTCAAGGCGGTGCTGGGGGCGCTGCTCACCCTGGCCCCCTCCGAACCGGGGCTCGCCCAGTCGGGGATTTACGGCTATACTCTCCCCGCCGACTACCTCGAAGTCGAGGAGCTCTCCCGCGCCCTGCGCCTGCCCCCTTTCGACGCCCCTCCCGCGTTTACTCTGCACGACATCTGGGAACGCCATACGCTGGGGATCGTGCTGGCGATGCTTCTGGGGGTGATGATGGCCGCTTATTATCTCCTCTCGATGCGTCGTAAAAAGCTCTTTGAAACCCTCCTCTCCAACATCGGCGACGGCGTCTACGGGGTGGACCGCGAGGGGCGCTGCGTCTGGGTCAACGACCAGGCCGCCGAAATGCTCGGATACACGAAAAAAGAGCTTCTCAACGTCAACCAGCACACCCTGTTTCACCACCACAAGCCCTCGCACGAAGCATACGACGAGGAGGAGTGCCCGATCCACCTGACGCTTCTGGATCACCGGATCCGCCGGACCGAGGAGTATTTCATCCGCAAAGACGGCACCTTTTTCCCCGTCAGCCTCACCGTCGCCCCGCTGAACCATCACGGCGCAATCGTCGTTTTCCGCGACATCTCCGAGGAAAAGGAACTGCGCGAAGCGCTGATCCGGGGGGAAGCGAATCTCAAAAAAGCGCAGGCGATCGCCCACATCGGGAGCTGGGAGCTCGACCTGCAAACGGGACGCCTGGAGTGGTCGCGCGAGATTTTCCGTATTTTCGGTATTGATCCCGAGCACTTCAGCGCCTCGTACGAGGCGTTTATGCAGACGGTTCACCCCGAGGATCGCCGGGCGGTGGACGAGGCTTACCGCCGGTCGCTCGAAACGGGCGAGAAATACATGATCGAGCACCGACTTCTGCTACCGGAGGGAGGGATCAAGTGGGTCCGCGAAGTAGGGGACAACGAATACGATGCCGCGGGGAACGCCATTGTCTCGCGCGGCACCGTACAGGACATCACCGAAGAGTATATCATCAAACAGGAGCTCAAAGCGACCAAAGCCCGCCTCGAAGAGGCCAATAACGCGTTGCAGCAGACCAACGAGGAGCTGCGGATGCAGGCGATGTATGATGGCCTCACCCATATCCCGAACCGCCGCTATTTCGATGAAACCTTCGAGAAAAAGTTCAAGGAGGCGTCGCGCGAAAAACTCACCCTTGCGGTACTGATGATCGACGTCGATTTTTTCAAACGCTACAACGACCTCTACGGCCACGCGATGGGGGACGAATGCCTCATTGCGATCGCCCGGTCGATCCGCTCGGGCCTCAAGCGTCCCACCGATTTCGCCGCCCGCTACGGGGGCGAGGAGTTCGTCGTCGTCCTCAAGGGGACCGACCGCTCCGGCGCGCTCAGGGTAGCCGAAACCCTCCGGGAGGGGGTTGCATCGATGGCGATGATCCACGGCGCTTCGGAAGCGGCCGAGATCGTCACCATCAGCATCGGGATGGCCCTGCGCGAGGCGGGGAGCCTCGTATCGCGCCAGGAACTCCTCCGCGAAGCGGACGAAGCGCTCTACCGCGCCAAGGAAAGAGGGCGCAACCGGATCGAAATCTATGCGCCGGCGGGGGAATAACCCCCCCCTTTTTTTTTAGCTCCCTCCCGCTACAATTCGTCCATTTTCACGCAGGGGGCGGACCATATTGCCGATGGATCACACCTACATCAGTATCACCCGGGCCCCGGAACTGCGCTTTTCGGGATGCGCGGGGTGCCTTAACTCGTGCTGCGACGGTTCGCGCTTTTTGTTTTCCCCGCTGATCCTGGAGGATTTTGCGGAGGTGTACACCCTCTTTCCGATCGTCTTTGCCAAAATACAGCAGCGGTGGCGTCCCCTGATCCGCCTCGCGCAGGAGGGTGGGGGATGCCGCTACCACACCCCGCAGGGGTGCGCGATTTACGACCGCCGCCCCCCCGGATGCCGCCTCTACCCTTTTTCCCCCTATTACGAGGATCTGCTGATCGATACTTCCTGCAGCGGCGTCGGTACGCACGAGGGGGTGCTGCTCGTCTGCGGGAATCGGATCAATACCGATTTTTACCATACCCGC
Organism: uncultured Sulfuricurvum sp.; assembly: GCA_964491035.1. Taxonomy (GTDB): domain Bacteria; phylum Campylobacterota; class Campylobacteria; order Campylobacterales; family Sulfurimonadaceae; genus Sulfuricurvum. The sequence goes on along the minus strand of CAZBIR010000002.1, from coordinate 899 downwards.
CTCGAAAACTTCGAAACCAAGCGCCAGAAGAGCGAGGCGCGCTGGAACCGAGGTGAGGGCGACTACACCCCCCTGGGGACTTTCGGCGGGATCGAACTGTTCCGTTACGTCGGGGAGGAGGACGACTACGCGCGGATGCACCGCGAATCGCTCGCCCTTTACGCACCGCCCGATTGGCGCTATAATGCTTCCAAAACAAAGGAGACGGCGTGCGTTTTCTCTCTCTGAGCCTCACTGTTTCGGCGGTCGCGATGTTCGGCGGCTGCTCGGGCTACTCTTTTCACCTCCACCCCGAAGCCCCTGAGGGGGGAACGTCTCGAATGTTCATCCCCTGCCGAATCGATTACACGGGGAAAGCGGACGATCTCCCCTCCCACCTGCGCCATTCGGAAACGGCTGCATGCTCGGCCCGTTACACCCTCCGCACCCAGACGGTAGACGCCCCATCGCCCTGGGACTGGATCAACCCGCTCCATCCGCTGGGCATTTCGTTCGGGGAAGAGAGCCTCACCCTCGAGGGAAAACTCGTGTTGGAGGAAGGAAACGGCGAGGGCAAAATATTCACCTCGACGTGCACGGCGGAGCGAACCTTTACCCTCTACGGCCGGGACGACGACGCCGATCCCGAGAAAAAATGCCGCGACGCGATCCGCTCAAACCTGAACGATCAGTTGCTCGAATGGAAAAAAAACAAGAGGTAAATTTGTTGGGGGAGTCAAAAGTAAAAGGGTGGTGCGGACGAAAGGACTTGAACCTTCACACCGTGAGGCACCAGATCCTAAGTCTGGCGTGTCTACCAATTTCACCACGTCCGCAGGTTTATCGCATATAGTAGAAGTCTAAGGGTGGTACGCCCTAGAGGATTCGAACCTCTGACCGATGCCTTAGAAGGGCATTGC
>CAZBIR010000001.1:58697-74661 GCA_964491035.1 uncultured Sulfuricurvum sp. | reverse complement strand
TCCAAATCCCTCTGGCTGAAAAAATACAGCTCCGAAACGATGGTCAGGGTACATCAAAAACTCAGAGAGGTTATACATGATTGACTACACGAAAAAAATAACAACCGATAGAGAGATCAATCCCATCGACAACCTCGATTACTCCATCGAAAGCGATCGCGGACGCATTTTGTCGGCACCGGCATTCCGTAGACTGCAAAAACGGACACAGGTGTTCGCCCTCGAACTCAACGCCTCGATCCGCACGCGCCTCACCCATTCGCTCGAAGTGGCTCAGGTGGCGCGGTTTATCGCTAAAAGTATCCTCACAAAGCTCAAACGTGAGGGGCTGGATACCTACGGTCTCGAAGAGCTCGAAAACGCGTTCGTCTCGACGGCGGAGATGACGAGTCTGCTGCACGATATCGGCAATCCCCCGTTCGGCCATTTCGCGGAGCAGACGATCAACAAATGGATGCGGGAGAACGCGGTGCCGATCCTCGAAGCGTTCCCCTCAACCTCTCCGGAGGCTCAGACGATCAAAAATATCGTGGCTAGAGATATCTGCAACTACGACGGTAATGCGCAGGCGATACGGGTTATCTCCAAACTCCAGCGCCTCAACCTCTCCTATACCCAAACCCTCGCCGTCCTCAAATACACGCGCGGTGCCTATGAGACGAAACCGCCGAAGGGGGAGCCTCTGAGTTATCTCAAGAAAAAGCCCGGCTTTTACTACAGCGAAGCGGCGTTTATCGCCAAGGTACAGCAAACCCTCGGCGTCAGTGCGGGGCACCGTTTCCCCCTCACCTACATCATGGAGGCGGCCGATGATATCTCCTATCTCACCGCCGATCTCGAAGACGCGGTCGAAAAAGGGATTTTAAACCTCGATCAGGTCTACGAACTCATCAAAAAAGCGTGCGAAGCGGAGGGGGAACACTATCTCCTCGAAATCATCGAAGACCGGTACCGACAGGCAAAAGAGAACGACGAACCCTACCAGTTCAATATGTTCTTTACCCTCATCAAGGCCAAACTCGTCACCTCGCTGGTGTTTCACGTCGTCGATATCTACATCCAAAACCATGAGGAAATCTTCGAGGGGCGTTTCAACTGCGCGTTGCTCGATTACGACACACAGAGCAAATATTATAAAGCGGTCAAAATCCTCGAAAAACTCTCCGCCAAATACATCTATCAACATCGTGAGGTGCAAACGCTGGAGCTTCAGGGGTATACGATCGTCAACGGCCTTTTAAACATCTACAAACCGCTTTTGGAACTCGGTTCAGATGATTTCGCGGCGCTGCTCCGTGATGAGAAGATAGAGTGTTTCATCGCGATGCGGCTGATCAAAAGGATTTCCTCCAAACAGATCGTCGCCTATCAAAACGACGTGAAAAACCTCGATGTGGAAGATGTCGAATCTTTTCATGTTATGGAGTGGTATTACCGTGTACGGCTCATCACCGACTATATCAGCGGGATGACGGACGATTTCGCCCTCAACGAGTATCGGACGCTGATGGCACTTTAGTAAAAGAATACCAATTATGCTGTTCAAATGATGAAACGAATAGATGTTATAATCAAACGATAAATGTTGGAGGGGGGATTATGCGGCGGTTGGTTTGGATGACGGGTTGGATCGTTTTGGGGATGGTGATGGGGGGGTGCGCTCTCAAAAGCCCGCGCGAGAGCGTGGAATCCTCGCTTCACAAGACCCTTTCGGCGGAGAGTTACAACTACACGATGTCGGCGCGGATCACGAAGCTCGAACTGGGTAAAGAGGAGGAGTCGTTTTACCTCTCGCGGGGGATCGAAGTGCTCAAGGGGCTGCGGCTGGATGCTGCGGGGGCGGTCGATATGCGGGTGCCCAAATCCGAAGCGACGTACGATGTGGGGTATTCGAAAGACAACGTGGAGGTATCGCTCAAGCTTCCCCTGCTGGCCGATTACGCCGCGGGGCGGATCTACGTGGGGAAATCGTTTCTCAACACCCTCTTCCCGATGGCCAAAGGGGACGAGGGGAAACTGATCCGGTTCGATCTGAACGATTCGGTTCTGGGGAGTCCCGATGAGGTCCGCCTCTATAACCGTGCCCTCAACAGTGGGATTGTGCGGGGATTTTCCGATCTGAACGATTCGTTTTACCGTTGCGAGGAGGAGGGAATGCTCACCCGGGGGAAACGGATCGGGGTGAAACTGGGGCACGAGGAATCGGTGGAACTGGTGCTGCGGATCGTCGGGGAGATGGGCCGGAATCTCTATGAGGCTGGGGCGATCGGGCGCGAAGAGTACGACGGCTACCGGAAGATGAGCGAGGAGGCCGGGACCGCCCCGCTCTTTGAGAAGATGAAGATCGGGACCGAATTTGGGTTCGAGATCGACGGGTCGGGGTATCTGCGGCAGATCACGTGGGATCTGGAGCTCTCCGAGCCGGGCGAAGCGGCGGTGGGGCTCGCGCTCGTTTTGCGATTCGAGGGGTTCGGGGAACCCCGTTTTTCTCTCGATCCGGCCCGTTCGGGGAGTGTCGAATACCAGGAACTTTTCGGCGAGTGGGAGAGTCTCATCGCCCCGCTTCGCGAAGAGCTTCTGGATGAGGAGTTTCTCCCCGTCGATCCCGACGACGCGGTTGGCTCCGAATAGCTGACGTTCAGGAGCCTTTCAGAATCTCTTAATGAACGATCCTTTATTATTCTGATATGTCTAAGATTTTAGGAATATCAGAATGAAAACCAACTACACCGACGTACTCCCTCCCCAGTGGCGGCCGATGTCCGAAATTTTTACCGCGCTGGGGGATGAACACCGCCAGCGGATGCTGCTGCTGTTCGAACCGGGCGAGCGGCTCACGGCGGGGCAGATCGCCGAGGCTTCGACGCTGGCCCGCACGACCGTATCGCACCACCTCAAGATCCTCCGTCAGGCCAACGTGCTGTTGAGCGAGAAAAAAGGGAAAGAGGTATGGTTCTGGATTAACGGGGCTTTGCTGGAGGAGACGTTCGGCAACGTGCTGGCGTACGTAAGGGGAGGCCAAGGGTGATGAAGACGTTACTCAGATGGGTGGTCCGCCTCCTCTTTCGCATCCGCGTGGTGGGATCGTTCCGCGGCGAAGCGGGGCGGACGGTCATTATCGCCAACCACCAGTCGTTTCTGGACGGGCTGATTTTAGGGGTGATGCTCCCCATCGAGCCGGTGTTCGTCATCAATACCGAGATCGCCCGCCGTCCCCTCGTCCGGGCGTTTCTGTCGCTGAGCGACTACATTACCCTCGACCCGGCCAACCCGATGGCGATCAAGCAGGTGATTCGCCTCGTCGAGAGCGGTCGCCCCGTCGTCATCTTTCCCGAGGGGCGGATCACGACGACGGGATCGCTGATGAAGATTTACGAGGGATCGGCGTTTGTGACGGTCAAGACGGGGGCGATGATCCACCCGGTTATCATCGAGGGGGCGACGTTCAGCACCCTCTCGCGGATGAACGCCCCGCATCCGCGGCAGTGGTTCCCGCAGATCACCCTCACCTACTGCGCCCCGACGAAACTCGACGTAAGCGAGCATCTGAGCGCCCATGAGCGTCGGGTCAAATCGGGCGAAGCGATGCGGACGCTGTTGCAGCGCTGCATCTACGAATCGCGTACCCCCAATACCCTGTTCGGGGCGTTTGTGGATGCGGCGGCCGATTACGGCTATGGACGCCCGATCGTCGAAGATACCAAGCAGATCGAATATACCTACCGGCAGGTGCTGACGATGGCGCTGGGGCTGGGGAGACTCCTCACCCCGCATACCGCTGAAAAAGAGGCGGTAGGGGTGCTGATGCCGACCGCCGTCCCGACGCTGGGGCTGATTCTGGGGCTCAACGCGTTCGGGCGGATCCCCGCCATGCTCAACTTTACCGCCGGCAGCGACGGGCTTCAGAGTGCGTGCACCGCCGCGCAGATCCGCACGATCGTCACCTCGCGCGCGTTTGTGGAGCAGGGGAAACTGGAGGGCAAACTCGAAGGGTTGAGCGGCATCACCCTCCTCTATCTCGAAGATTTACGCCCGTCGATGAGTCTGGGAGAGAAGGTGTGGCTCATGGGGTTTGCCCGGTGGTTTCCCCGCGCCGTGGCCCATCCCGGCCGCCCCGAAGATGCTGCGGTGATCCTCTTTACCTCGGGATCGGAGGGGAAACCCAAGGGGGTTGTCCTCTCCAACGACGCAATACTGGCCAACATCGCCCAGATCCGTTCCATCGTCGATTTCTCGACCGAGGACAAGGTGCTCAACGCCCTCCCCATCTTTCACTCGTTTGGCCTTACGGCGGGGGCGCTGTTGCCGATCCTGGGGGGGATCCGGCTCTTTTTGTACCCCTCCCCGCTCCATTACCGCGTCATCCCCGAGATCGCGTATGACCGTTCCTGCACGGTGCTGTTCGGGACGAGCACCTTTTTGGGCAACTACGCCAGACACGCCCACCCTTATGATTTCTACCGTCTCCGCTACGTCGTCGCGGGGGCCGAAAAACTCTCCGAGAGCGTACGGGAAACGTGGTTCGAGAAATTCGGGATCCGGATCTTCGAGGGGTACGGGGCGACCGAGACGGCCCCCGTCATCGCCGTCAATACCCCGATGGCGTACCGCACCGGCACCGTGGGGCAGATATTGCCCGGTATCGAGTACCGGCTGGTTCGTGTCCCCGGCGTCGATACGGGGGGGATTTTGCATGTGCGGGGGGATAACGTCATGAGCGGGTATCTGCGGGTAGAACGTCCCGGGGTCCTCGAAACGCCCTCTTCCGACGCGGGCGAGGGGTGGTACGATACGGGAGATATCGTGACGGTCGATGCGGAGGGGTTCGTCCGGATTATGGGGCGGGTGAAACGGTTCGCGAAAGTGGCGGGAGAGATGATTTCGCTCGAATCGGTCGAGTCGCTCGCCCTCGCCGCCTCCGGCACGCACCAGCATGCCGCCTCCTCGCGCCGAGACGAAGCGCGCGGGGAGACGCTGGTCCTTTTCACGACCGATCCCGCGCTCAGCCGCGAACTCCTTCAAAACGCGGCACGTGCGGGGGGATATCCCGAAATCGCCGTCCCCCGCAAGATCGTCCATGTCGGAGCGATCCCGCTGCTGGGGACGGGCAAAACCGACTACGTGACCCTCAAAACGATGGCGGAGGAGGCGGTATGAGCAGCCCTTTGTACCTGTTCCGGACGCGGCGGTTCGCGCCGCTGTTCGGAACCCAGTTTCTGGGGGCGTTCAACGATAACCTTTTCAAGAATACCCTCGCGGTGATTCTCACCTTCCACGCGGCGGCGTGGACCGATCTGGACGCGGCGCTCCTCGCTCCCCTCATCGGGGGGGTGTTCATCCTCCCGTTTTTTCTCTTTTCGGGGGTGGCAGGAGAGATTGCCGACCGTTTCGACAAGGCGCGCCTCGCCCGTTTCGTCAAGGTGTGGGAGATGGCGCTGATGGGGGTTGCGGCGGTGGGGTTCCTGACCCATTCGTTCGTCACCCTGATGATCGTCATTTTCGCGCTGGGGATGCACTCGACCCTCTTTGGGCCCATCAAGTACGCGATCATCCCGCAGCACATGAGGGCAAACGAACTCATCGGCGCCAACGCCCTCGTCGAATCGGGGACGTTCGCCTCGATTTTGCTGGGGACGATCGCGGGGGGGATGCTCGCGGGGATCGAGGGGGGCGGGCTCTACGCGTCGCTGGCGGGGATCGCCGTCGCGGCGGCGGGGTACCTCTTCAGCCGCTATATCCCCCCTGCCCCGCCGGAGGAATCGGACGGGGAGAAACTCTCCCTCAACCCCTGGACGCAGACGCTCGGCTCGCTCCGGCTGGCCTACCGCGACCGCCTCGTTTTCGGCGCGATCCTCGCCATCTCGTGGTTCTGGCTGTATGGCGCGCTGCTGCTGTCGCAGTTTCCGGCGCTGGTCAAAACCCTCTTTCTGGGGAGCGAGGGGACGGTGACGCTGATCCTGGCCGTTTTTACGGTCGGAATCGGGGCGGGGTCGATGGTGTGCGAACGCCTCAGCCGCCACCGCGTCCGCGCGACGCTCGTCGTTGCGGGGGCGGTAGGGATGGCGGTGGCGGGAGCCGATTTCGCGTGGGGGCTTTCGACCTTTTCGGCCCGGGGGGAGCTGATGGAAAACCCGCACTTCTGGCGGATCGTCGCCGACATCGCCCTGCTGGGAATCGCCGGGGGATTGTACAGCGTCCCGCTTTATGCGCTGGTGCAGGAGCGCAGCGGCGCAGCGGTCCGGTCGCGGATCATCGCGGCCAACAACATCCTCAATGCCCTTTTCATGGTGGCCGGTGCCCTCATCCTGATGGTGCTTCTCGCTTTTGGGGGAGAGACATGGCACCTGTTTTTGGGAGTGGCAGTGGGGACGGCGCTGGTCGGTGCGGCGATCGGAATGAAGCGCTCCTAAGCTCTTTTTCCCCGGTTAAAAGAGCCGCCCGATTTTGCGAAACCCGATCGCGTACATGATTCCCCCTACGACGATGACACCCAGGAAATAGGGCCACAGGTCGATCCATCCGCTGCCGCGGTAGAAGATGCTCTCCGTCCCCTCGATGTAGTAGCGTAGCGGCGAAGCGAGGGAGAGAACCTGCAGTGCGGGGTGCATCGCGTAGATCGGGGTCCACGCCCCGCTGAGGAAGATGAGGGGCATCATGACGATGATCGAGAGCTGTGCCACCTGCATGACGTCGCGGGCGATCGCGGCAATAAAGAGGCCGATCCCCGCGCTGGCGCAGACGTAGAAAAAACTGAGCAGCAAAAACGCCGCGAACGAGCCGTTGAGCGGCGTCGAGAAAATCCCCAGCACGATGAACCCCAGCGAGATGATGATCCCCCCCATGACGATCAGCACCTGCGAGAACGATTTGGCCAGAATGACGAGGCGGGGATCGACGGGCATGAGGAGCATGATGTCCCATGTCCCCTGCTCTTTTTCCCGGACGAAGACGACGGCGGTGAGGATGACGGTGAGCATCGTCGTGATCGAGAGGAGCTCGGTGAGGGCCATGAAGGTGTGGTTGTCGGCGTTGGGGTTGAAAAGCTTGTGGCTGGCGATCTCGATCGGGAAGCGGAGGGAGGAGAACTCCAGCAGGATGTTTTGCAGGTACGACAGGGTCGTGTAGGCCTGCGAGGCGGCGGTCGCGTCGAGGAGAAGGTTGAGCCGTGCGCCCTCCCCCCGGCGCCACGAGGTTTCGAAATCGTCCTCGAAAACGATCCCGACGATGATCTCCTTGTCGTAGATCGCGCGGCTGAGGGCCTCCTGGGAGGCAAAACGGCGCGGGGGGAGGAACTCGGGGGCGTGCAGCCGGGCGAGGATTTTCCGGCTGATTCCACCCCCCGTGTCGTCGACGTAGCCCACCGCGACGTTGCGCGGTTTGATCTCGATCCCGCTGCCGGAGATGTAGACGTTCATCGTAAAGGAGTACAGCACGACGAGGACCAGCTGCCACGATCGGATGAACGCGAGGAGCTCCTTGCCGACGATGGCCCAGAAGATGCGGTTCATCGCAGCTCCTTTCGCAACAACATCCGCCCAAGCAACAGCAGCGTCGCGGCGTAGAGGATGAGGATGAGGAGGTAGCGGAGGGTTTTGGCCGATTCGAGCCCCTCCCCGATCAAAAAGGCGTCGTAGAGGATATGGTTGTAGTACATGACGGGGAAGATGTGGGCCTCGATCTGCGACATCCCGCTCATCGACGAGATCGGCATGATGATCCCCGAGTAGAGGAAACCGGGGATGATCGTGATGATGACGGTGAGGACGACGGCGACGATCTGGGTGCGGGTGATGACCGAGATGAGCATCCCGATTCCGATGCTGATGAGGAGATAGATCTCCGACGCGAGCCAGTAGAGGGCGAAGCTTCCCCGGAACGGGACGTCGAACACGTAGACGGCCCACAGGAAGAGGATGAAGATGTTGGCCGAGTGGAGCAAAAACGCGGGGATCAGTTTGGAAATCAGGAACTCCCCTTTGGAGAGGGGGGAGGCGTAAAAGTTGAAGATGGTCCCCCGCTCTTTTTCCTTGACGATCAGCAGCGCCGCGAGGATCGCCGGGGCGACGAGGAGCACCAGGCCGATGAGTCCGGGGACGATCGCATCCTCGTCGCGCATCGCCTGGTTGAAGAGGCTGCGGTGGTTGATGGTGATGAGCCCCTTTTCCCGCGCCGGCGAGAGGGAGGAGGCCGCATCGAGGATCACCCCTTTGACGTAGGTTTCGATCGTGGTGCCGCGGGTGGGAAACGCCGCGTCGACGAAGACGCCGATCTGGCTTTTCTGGCCGTGGAGGAGCCGCTTTTCGAACGACTCGGGGATGATGACGATCACGTCGCATTCAGCCTGTTTGATCCGGCGCAGCGCCTGTTCCTCGCTCATCGTCTCGACCCGCGTCGTGAAATAGCGGGAGTGTTCGAATTTGGAAATGAGGCGCTGGGAGAGGAAGCTGCGGTCATGGTCGATGATGATCGTCCGTGCCCCCTGCACTTCCATCCGGATTCCGTAGCCAAAGAGCAGCAGGATCATCGTCGGCATGAGGTAGACCATGAGGATGAAACGGCTGCGGATGAGCTCGGTCAGCTCTTTGGCGATGTAGGCCCGGATGACGCGCCCCCTCATCGGTAATACTCCATGAAAATCTCTTCGAAGGTGCGGGCCCCCGGATGGGCGGCGTAGAGGTTTTCGACCGTGTCGTCGGCGACCTTGGCCCCGTCACGGAGCAGTACGATCCGGTCGCAGTATTCGGCCTCGCTCATGTAGTGGGTCGTGATGAGGATGGAGATCCCCCATTTCTCCTTGAGGGTGACGAGGAGCTGCCAGAACTGGCTGCGGGCGATCGCGTCGACCCCCGAGGTGGGTTCATCGAGAAAGAGGACCAGCGGGTCGTGCAGCAGCGCCGCGGCGAGCGAAAAGCGCTGGTTGATTCCCAGCGGGAGCGATTCGGGCATTTCGTCGAGGTACGCCTCGAACCCCAGCTCCCGGGCATAGAGGAGGATCTTTTCGCGGGCAATGTCGATCGGGAGGCTCCGGATCGCGGCAAAGTAGAGGAGGTTTTCGCGGACCGTCATGTCGCTGTAGAGGGCGAAATGCTGGCTGACGTAGCCGATCGAGGCTTTGAGCGATCGGCGGTCGGCGGCGCTTCGGACCGGCCGGCCGAGGAGTTTGAGCTCTCCCCCGTCAATTTTCAGCAGCCCCAGCAGCATTTTGATAAAGGTGGTTTTCCCCGCCCCGTTGGCCCCCAGCAGCCCCAGGATCTCCCCGCGGTTGAGGCGGATGTCGACGCGGTCGTTGGCGACGAAAGCGTCAAAACGTTTGGTGAGCTCCCGGGCCTCCATGACGGCCGATTCGGTTTCGCCGTATTCGGTGCGGGAAGTGATCGTGATCGGGGGGAGGAGGCGGTTTTTGCGTAGCGCGTTGATGAAAAACAGCGCTTCGAGGGTCGGTTCGGCGTGCCGAAGCGGGAGGGGAGAGAGCGAATAGGTCGCTTCGAACGTGCTCAGCGCTCCGTATGAGGGGTCCCGAACGTAAGTCATGGGGCGGACCGAATCGATCAGCGCGGCGGCGCTCCCCGAGGCGATAATCTCACCCTCGTCAAACAGCAGCAGCGTATCCATCCGGGCGGCCTCTTGCATGTAAGCGGTGCTGACGAGGATGATCGTCCCCTCCTCGCGGCGTATCTGGTCGAGGATCTCCCACAGTTCGATCCGGCTGAGGGGATCGACCCCCGTGGTGGGTTCGTCGAGGATGAGGAGCTTGGGGCGGTGCAGCAGGGTGCAGATGAGGGAGAGTTTTTGCATCATTCCGCCGCTGAGGTTCCCGGCATGGCGGTCGGTGAAGCGCTCCAGCCCCGCCATTTTCAGCAGCCGCTCGCGGTAGGCGTAAAACGTTTCGGTCCGCTTCAGGTTGCGGATGTCGGCGAAAAAATCGAGGTGCTCGGAAACGGTGAGAAGTTCGTAGAGGACCAGCCCGATCCCCTGCGGCATCAGGGCGCTGAGCGGCTTGAGCGGTTCGGCCTCGCTGGGGGAGGTGTAGGCGACGCCGTTGAAACGGATATGCCCCTCGAACGCACCCACCCCCGCGATCGCGTGCATCAGCGAGCTTTTGCCGGCGCCGTCAGCCCCGATGAAACCGACGATTTCCCCCGCCCGGGCGACAAACGAGACGTGGCGGATCGCCGTTTTGCCCTTATAAGCGACGCTCACGTCCTCGACGCACAGGGTGTCCATCGTTTTTACTCGGGGACTTCGCGGAGGCTGCGGGGGAGCCCTTTTCCGTCCGTCGAGATGATCCCCACCGCGGGGAGTCCCAGTTTGAGAAGGGGATCGGGGAGGACGGGCCTGAGGTGGACGGCGAACACCCGCTGGATACGGTCGCTCGCTACCGAGACCTCTTTGGGGGTGAACTCGGCTTTTTGCTCGACCCGGACCACGGTGGCTTCGATCGGGCGCTCAGGAGAGGCATCGAGAAAAATGACCCCCTTGTCCCCCACTTTAATCCGGCCGTTCTGAAGGGTGTCGACGAAAATTTTCAGATAGAGGCTCCCCGGATCGATCAGGGTCGCGACCGGGCTTCCCCCCCCGATCACCTCCCCTTCGTGGGCGACTTTTTCGACGACGAATCCATCCAGCGGGGAACGCAGCACCATTTCGGATAGGAGTGCATCGCTTTGTTCCAGTGACGCTTCGAGGGATCGGATCCCCTCCTCCAGCGCCCGCTCGGCCGCTTCGAGGGCGGCGATTTTTTGCTGGGCGGCCTGCGCTTCGGCCTCTTCGCTGTGTGCGATCCGGATCGCTTCATCGAGTTGGAGCCGTTTGAATTCCAGGGCTTTGAGGGCGTCGGCGTCGCTTTGATACTTCAGGGCCGCCGTTTCGAGCTGCCGCACCTCCACGAGCCGTTTCTCCACGAGGTCGCGAAACCGTTCCCGGTCCCGCAGGCTCTGCTCGGCGATGCTCTTCTGGATCCGGATCGACGCGTCGAGCTCGTCACGCATCCGCAGCTGGCGTTCGAGGTTCGCGCGGGCTTTTACCACCGCCTGCGGGAGCGTTTTTCGGGCGATGTCCAGTTCGATGGCACGGGCGTTGCGCTCTTGCTTTTTCGCCGCGATCTGCGCGGCGATCTGTGAGCGCTGTGCGTCGTGTTCGCGGCTCTCGATCCGGGCGATCGTCTCCCCTTTTTTGACCTGCTGCCCCTCCCGGGCTTCCATCCGCGCGATGCGGCCGGGATATTTGGCGTTGAGGTTGACCAGATCGCCGTCGATCCGGCCGCTCCCCTGGATCAGGTTATCCCCGAGAGCCGGGGGATGGAGTTTGGCGTAAATCAAAAACGCGGCGGCGACAAAAAGAGAAAAGACGAGTACCCCGAGCCAGTATTTTTTGAGGATTGACATCGCACCGATTCCGTTCGTGTTTGGATGGGACTATCTTAGCCCTTTCAACCTTAACTCAGTATCAATTAAACCGATCGCGATTATAATGTAGGGAGATAAAGGAGCGTTCATGAAACGGATGGTTTGGTTGCTCGTCCCCGGAGCATTGCTCGCACAGAGTTATCCGGCGCTGGTCGGTGAATGCGGCGGATCGCCGGTCCTGCAAAGCGCGCGCCATGCCGAAGAGGCGGCGTTTGAGACCTACCGTTCCGCGTGGGGCCGCCATCTTCCCTCCCTCGATGCGTCGCTGAATATGCTGAAGCGGGACGAAACCCCCAGCGTGATGTTCGGTCCTGCCCCGATGCCGACGGGGACACGGAACCAGTCGGTGGGAGAGGTGCGCCTGAGCTATCCCCTTTTTAGCGGTTTCGCGATCAGCGCGGGGGTCGATAAGGCCAAAAAGCTCCACGAATACGCCCGATTGCGCCAGCTCGATCAGGAACGCAATCTCTACGCGGAGGCGACGCGCCTCTACGCCGCCATCGCCGTCTCGGACGCGACGATCGGAGCAATCGAACAGGCGCAAAAAGCGATTTCGGACGCCTATGCAAAAGCCCGAGGCCTTCACGAGAACGGCCTCCTGGCACCGTCCGAGCTCTACGCCCTCGAAGCCAGACGCTACGAGATTTCCGCCCGACTGGACGAAGCCAAAAGCACCCGGTCGCAGTGGATGAACAGTCTCTCGTACCTGTGCGGCGTCGATGTTCAAAGCCCGATTGCGTTGCCCGTGATGGCGGACGAACCCCAAAAAGAGGCGATCCTCTCCGCCGCGATGGAGGGAAGAGAAGACCTCCTGAGCCTGCAGAGGATGCTGGAGGTCTCCGAGAGCGACGTCACCCTCGCCCAGAGCCGTTTTTACCCCCGCATCACTCTTCTCGCGGCCCTCAAACGTCAGGGCGACACCCTCGCGCTCAACGGGGACGGCTACACCAATGCCGATCAGAGCTATGCGGCCATGGCGGCGGAGTGGAACCTGTTCGACGGTTTCGGCGATACGCACGCCCTTTCGGCGGCACGGGCCTCCCGCCTCAGCGCGCACGCGTCGCTGGAGGATTACCGGCGCCGGGTACAAACCGAGATCGAAAATGCTTTTCTGGCGTACGAGACGCTCAAAACCCGCCACGAAAGTTTGCGGATGCAGGTACGCGCATCGGCCGAATACGCCGCGCTGACGCAGGGGCGCTTCGAAAACCAGCTGTGCAGCGCCGACGAACTCTCCCGGGCCATCGCCGACCTGGCGCAGGCCAGGGCCATGATGGCCCAGGTGGAGGGGGAACTGTTTTCGGGCCGGGTGCGGCTGTGGCTGCTGGGGGGGACGGAACGGTTCCGAGACGCGGTTCGCACGGACCTCGCACCATAAAAACATGTTATGATTATAAAAATACAGTGCAAAGAATACGAATGCAACAAGTGATTCAGATTATCTTTTTTCTTTTTTTCGGGTTTGGCTCGCTGTACGCCCAGACCCCTCTACTTTCCCCTTTCGGAATGAGTGCTGCCACGCAGGAGGAGCCAGAGTGTACGGACCACAGTACGGTTGTGGAACTCTGGGAATACCACGCCGGCAATTTCGCCATCATCGCCTCGGCGCTGCTGTTCGTGACGTTTTTTTACCTCCGGGAGCGGCGGCGGAAGCTCCTTTTCGAATCGCTCCTCTCCAACATGGGTGACGGGGTCTACGGGACCGACGAAAACGGGATCTGTACCTGGATCAACCATCAGGCGCTGGAGATGCTGGGATATGCCAAAAAAGAGCTCCTCTTCCGGGATCAGCACACCCTCTTCCACCACCACAGAGCTTCCGGCGATCCCTACGCACTGGAGGAGTGCCCGATCCACCTGACCCTGCACGACCGTGAAATCCGCACGGTGGAAGATTTTTTCATCCGCAAGGACGGTACGTTTTTTCCTGTCAGCCTCACGGTCGCCCCGACCGACAACGGCGGGGCTATCGTTGTTTTCCGCGATATTTCGGAACTCAAACGTAAAGAAGAGGCGGTCATTGACGCCAACAACCGTCTCGAAGCGCTCCTGCAGTCGATTCCCGACCTGGTATGGATGAAAGATGCCCAGGGGGTATACGTCACCTGCAACAAGCGGTTCGCAACCTTTTTCGGCGCGACCAAAGAGGAGATCGCGGGAAAAACCGACTACGACTACGTTTCACGCGAAATGGCCGATTTTTTCCGCGAGCACGACAAAAAGGCGATGGAAGCGCTCACCCCCCTCTCCAATTTCGAGGAGATCCCGTTTGCTTCCGACGGTCACCGCGAGTACGTCCAGACGACGAAAACCCCGGTTCGCGATTCCCGGGGGAACGTCATCGGGGTATTAGGGATTGCCCGTGACATCACCGAACTCAAAAAAGCCGAGGAAGAACTGCGCGGCAGCGAAGAGAAATTCCGCAACATGTTCGCCGGGCACAACGCCCCGATGCTCCTGATCGATCCTGAAACCGGGACGATTATCGACGCGAACCACTCGGCCGAGCACTTTTACGGCTACACGATTGACGAGATGAAGGCGCTGTGTATCGATGACATCAACGCCCTCAGCCACGAGGAACTCAAAACGGAACGGGAACGGGCCCTTCGTGAAGAGCGCAATTTCTTCGTCTTCCGCCACCGCCTCAAAAACGGCGAGATCCGCACCGTCGAGGTCCATTCCTCCCCTTTCGAGATGGGTCACCGGAAAATCCTCTTCTCGATCATCGTTGACATTACCAAACGCGAACAGGCCGAAACAGCGCTCCAAAAGAGTGAAAAGATGCTCCAAAAAGCCCAGAAAATTGCCCATGTCGGAAGCTGGGAACTCGATCTGCGCAGCGGAAAACTCGAATGGTCGGCCGAGATTTTCCATATTTTCGAGATCGACGAAGCGACATTCGTCCCCTCGTACGAGGCGTTCTTGCACTACATCCATCCCGAAGACCGCGAAAGCGTCCACAGCGCTTACCATCATTCGCTCGAAAGCGGAGAAAAATATACGGTCGAACACCGCCTGCTGATGGATGACGGGCGGATCAAATGGGTCCGCGAAATCGGGGACAGCGAACGCGACGCTTTCGGAACCCCGATCCTCTCGCGGGGGACGGTACAGGACATCACCGAACAGGTCCAAAGCCGCCACGCCATCCAGGAGGCCCGTGCACGGGCCGAAGAGGCCAACGTTGCCAAGAGCCGATTCCTGGCCAATATGAGCCATGAAATCCGCACCCCGATGAACGCCATCATCGGGCTGAGCGAACTGCTGCTCGACACCCAGCTCGACCTGCGGCAGCAAGACTACCTCCAGAAAATCCGCGGGTCGTCGAAAATGCTGCTGGGGATCATCAACGACATTCTCGACTATTCGAAAATCGAGGCGCAACGGATCGAACTGGAACACAAACCCCTCGATCTCGAAAACGTCCTCGCGCAGCTGAGGGTCATTTTTACCCAGAGTGCCGTCGCGCGCGGGCTTGAGCTCTATTTTTACATGAAAAGCGACGTTCCGGGGGTGATCTTGGGGGATGAGCTTCGGCTCGATCAGATTCTCAGCAACCTGCTCAGCAACGCCCTCAAATTCACCCACGCCGGTCATGTCACCCTCACGATCGCGCTGGCCGAGAAATACGATGACAAAGCGCGCCTGACCTTCAGCGTCTGCGATACGGGGATCGGGATGAACGAGGAGGAACTGGAGCGGCTGTTCGTGCCGTTCATGCAGGCTGATAGCTCCACGACCCGCCGTTACGGCGGAACGGGGCTGGGGCTGGCGATTTCGCAAAAACTCGTCAACGCGATGGGAAGCGAGCTGCGCGTCCAGAGCCAAAAAGGGGTCGGGACGACGTTTGGATTCGATCTTGAGGCCGAAGTCGTCTCGTGGCTCCAGAACCATCCGACGATCGACGAAAAACCCTACCGTATCCTCATTGTCGACGATCAGGAAATCTCCCGGATCATCCTGCGGGAGATGATCGAGAGTTTCGGGTGCCGTGCCGACGAGGCTGTCGAGGGTGCCGAAGCGATCGAAAAAATTATGCAGGCCGACCGGGCCGGCGAAAGCTACGACTTCGTTCTGATGGACTGGCTGATGCCGGGGATGGACGGCAAAGAGGCGATCCGGACGATCACCGCCATGGCCTCGGAGGGGAAACTCACTGCCAAGGTCCCCTCGATCCTGATGGTCAGCGCCCACGACAAGGCCGAAATCGATCTGGACGATACGGCGATCGACAGCTTTCTGGCCAAACCGGTCACCAGTTCTACCCTCTTCGACGCGCTGGCGGGGGCAAAACAGGGGATCTTGCGCAAGGCCGATCCCCAAAAACCCCTCCCCCTCCCCGATTTTTCGGGACTGCGGGTGCTGCTGGTCGAAGACAACGAGATCAATCAGGAGGTTGCGGTGATGATGCTCCGCCGGGTCGGGGTACGGGTCGATACCGCTTCCAACGGCAAAGAGGGGGTTGAAATGTTCCTGGCCTCCCCCGAAGCGTACCATCTGATCCTGATGGATCTTCAGATGCCGATCATGAGCGGTTACGAGGCGACGGCCATCAT
>CAZBIR010000001.1:34277-58597 GCA_964491035.1 uncultured Sulfuricurvum sp. | reverse complement strand
TCCTGATGGATCTTCAGATGCCGATCATGAGCGGTTACGAGGCGACGGCCATCATCCGCGAGCACGACGCGCAGGTCCCCATCATCGCCCTCACCGCCGCGGCGATGATCGAAGACCGTGACAAGGTCCTCTCTTCAGGGATGAACGATCATCTGGGTAAACCGATCGATACGGCCGAACTCTACGCATCCATCGCCAAATGGTGCGGGATCGATCTGCCCAAATCACCTGCACGGCAGCGCAAGGAGGCGCAGCACAAAGTACTTGATGTCGAATTCGCCTCCGAGATGGTCAGCGGCAACAGCGAACTCCTCTCGAAACTTTTTTCGCGCTTTCTCGCCCAGCTCGAAGGGGAGTTTTCCGACATCGCCGAGCGGATCGAACGTGACGACCCGTTTGCCCCGTCCATGGTTCATGCCCTCAAGGGGGTGAGCGGGAATCTGGGGGCGATGGAACTCTCCCTCATCTGTACCCGGATCGACGCGCTGTACAAAGCGGGGGAAAAACCGGGGGGCGAAGAGATCGCCCGACTGGCCTCTTCCGTCCGCGAATTGCAAGAAGTGCTCGAACTGATCCCCCGTACCATCTCCGCAGAGGTGCACGGGGAATGGAGTCGCGAACAGCTCAGAAACGAGTTTGAACGGGTAATAAAGGAACTCGAAGGGGGAAATATGGTACAACCGGATCAGCAAAAAAATCTTTACGAGGGGCTCAGAAGTGCGGTCGATCCGCTCGAACTGGAGCAGTGGTGGGACGCGATGGACGAATTTGATTACGACAGGGCGCTGAAAATCATGCGCGGGTGGGAGATCGGATGACGCACGATACCAAACCGACGGTGCTGATCGTTGATGACATGGCCGCCAACATCGCGATCCTCTCCGATCTGCTCAAAGACGATTACCGGATCAAAGTTGCCAAAAACGGCGAAAAAGCCCTCGAAATCGCCAAATCGGCCGATACGCCCGACCTGATCCTCCTCGACATCGAGATGCCGGGAATGGACGGCTACGAAGTGTGCCGGGAACTCAAAAACGGCCCCCGGACCAACAACATCCCCGTCATCTTCGTCACGGCCAAAACCGACGTCAAGGACGAGGAATACGGCCTCAACCTGGGGGCGGTCGATTACATCTCCAAACCGTTTCATCCCACGATCGTCAAAATCCGGGTCAAAAACCACCTGGCCCTCAAACTCAAAAGCGACCTGCTCGAAGAGCTTTCCATGTTCGACGGACTCACTCACATCCCCCACCGCCGTTTTTTCGACGAAGTGTTCGAGAAAAAATACAAAGAGACGATGAGGGATGAAAAATCGCTCTCGATCCTGATGATCGACGTCGATTTTTTCAAAAACTACAACGACCACTACGGCCACGGAAAAGGGGACGAATGCCTCATCAAAATCGCTTCGGCCCTTAAAAACAGCCTCAAGCGTCCGACCGACGTCGTAGCCCGTTACGGGGGGGAAGAGTTCGTTGTTCTGCTCAAGGACATCGATGAACCCGGGACAAAACAGGTGGCCCAGAGCCTCCTCGATTCGGTCCGTACCCTCTCGATCCCCCATGCCTATTCGGCCGCGGCCGAACACGTCACGATCAGCATCGGGATCGCGATGAAACGCCCCCGGGAGAAAAATTCCAAAAACGAACTTCTCAAACACGCCGACGACGCCCTCTACCGGGCCAAAGAGGAAGGGAGAGACCGGATCTGTTTTCCCGGCTAGGCGGAGCTGGTCAGGGCATCTCGATGCGGATGCAGTTCTTCCCGTCGTTTTTGGCACGGTAAAGGGCTTTGTCCGCCCGCTCGAAAACCGCTTCGAACGCCTCATGGGGCAATACGGCGGTGAGACCGAAACTGCACGTGACGTGGACGATCGTCTCGAAACTGTGTTCGTCGATCTTTTTGCGGATCTGTTCGGCGACTTTCATGACCGCCATCGGGTCGGAATAGCGTTGCAGCAGGGCGAACTCTTCTCCGCCCCACCGCGCGAACGTATCGGATTTACGGATGGAGCGGCCGACGAGGGACGCCAGCTCTCTGAGAACCGAATCGCCGACGTTGTGGCCGAAGGTGTCGTTGATGCTTTTGAAATTGTCGATGTCAAATAGCAGGAAATAAAGGGGATGCTCATCCGGGAATGTGCTGTTACGGTACGCGAGAAACACCTCTTCGAAAAGGCGGCGGTTCCCGATACCGGTGAGCGAATCGGTCGTGGCCATCTTGAGAAGCCCCATTTTATCTTCGTCAGCCAGTTTCATCAGGGAATGAAGCATCGGCAGCTCGTTGCGCACGATCGGGGTAATTTTGCGATAGCACAGTGCGAGCAGATGGCGTCGGTCGATCACCCCGACCAGTTTCTCCCCCGAAGCCGCGACGATTTTATCATAGGGTGCCTCTTCGATCGCATCGATCACGCTGGCAATGGGGGTATCGGAGGGGAACGTGGAGACGGGTGAACTCATGAACTCCCGGACCGGGAGGCCGAGATTGTCGTAATCAAGCAACACTTCCAGCAAATCCTTGTGGGTGAGGATGCCGACATGCCGGGCGTTGTCGGAAATCACCGCAGCATCGGCTCTGGTGGCGCAAAAGTACTCCAGCAGGGTCTGAACGATCGTGTCGCCCTCAAACGTGGGAGCAGGCGTTGACGGGTGGAAAAGGTCTCCGATCGGGGTCGAAGGATTGATCGTCATCAGCTCGTCGTTCATAGGGTCCTTTCGAATGGCTGAGATTTTAATGTGATTTTCTAGCGTTTTTATATGTTAAATGCCGTCATTATATCGGGTAATAGTTAACGGCGACTGAAACGTATAAAAAAAGGTAAAAAACAACGCCCGATCCCGTTTCCTTATTATCAAACCGCAAGTTTGTAAAAGCTATAATGGCGAAAATTTTAGACAAGGATATTGTCTTGAGAACACATTTTTGTACCGATTTAAGTGAAGCCGATATCGGCGAAAACGTCGTACTGTGCGGCTGGGCCAACAGCTATCGCGACCACGGGGGGATCGTATTTATCGATCTGCGTGACAAAAGCGGACTGATTCAGCTCGTCTGCGACCCGGCCGATAACGCCCACGCCCACAAAGTCGCGAGCGACGTGCGCGACGAATTCGTCCTCATCGCCCGCGGCCGCGTCCGTGCACGCGGCGAAGGGCTCGCCAACCCCCGCCTCAAAACGGGGGCGATCGAGATCATCGTCGATGACCTGATCATCGAAAACCGCTCCGAGCCGGTCCCCTTCGTCATCGGGGACAATACCGTCGGCGAAGAGACCCGCCTTAAATACCGTTACCTCGACCTGCGCAATCCCGGTGCGTTCGAAACGTTCAAGATGCGCTCAAAAGCGGCGATCGCGGCGCGTAACGTCCTCGATTCCCTCGGATTTTTGGAGGTCGAAACCCCCATCCTCACCAAATCGACCCCCGAAGGGGCACGCGATTATCTCGTCCCCAGCCGTGTCCATGAGGGCGAATTCTACGCCCTCCCCCAGTCTCCGCAGCTCTTCAAGCAGCTTCTGATGGTGGGCGGATTCGATCGCTATTTCCAGATCGCCAAATGTTTCCGCGACGAAGACCTGCGCGCCGACCGCCAGCCCGAGTTTACCCAGATCGACGTCGAGATGAGCTTCTGTAACCAAGAAGACGTCATCCGCGTCGCCGAGGAACTGATCAGGGGGATGTTCGCCGCGGCGGGCCACGAGGTCTGCACGCCGTTCAACCGGATCAAATACGCCGACGCGATGGAGTGGTACGGTTCGGACAAACCCGACCTGCGTTACGACCTGAAAATGGTCGACGTCATCGATATCTTCGCGCGCTGCGACAACGAGATTTTCACGAGTATCGCCGCCAATCCGAAAATGAACCGGATCAAGGCGCTCCGCGTGCCGGGTGCCGACCTCGTCTTCTCCAAACGGGAGATGAAAAGCTTCGAGGACTTTGTCCGCAAGTTCGGCGCGAAAGGGCTGGGCTACTTCCAGATGAAAGAGGACGGCCTCAAAGGGCCGCTGGAGAAATTCTTCGCTCCCGAAGACCTCCAGCTCCTGATCGAGCGGACCGGAATGCAGGTCGGCGACGTCGTCTTCTTCGGTGCGGGGGATAAAAAGACCGTATGGGACTACATGGGGCGTTTCCGTATCTTCATCGCCGAGCACGAGAAGATGAACCTGATCGACCGCGACCGTTTCGAATTCGTCTGGGTCGTCGATTTCCCGATGTTCGAGATCGAGGACGGGCGCGTCAAAGCCCTCCACCACCCGTTCACGATGCCGCGTGACCTGAACCACGAACACATCGAGGATATCGAATCGATCGCGTACGACATCGTTCTCAACGGCACCGAGCTGGGCGGCGGATCGATCCGTATCCATAAACAGGCGCTTCAGGAAGAGATCTTCAAACTCCTCGGGATCGGCGAAGAGGAAGCGCAGGAGAAGTTCGGCTTCCTCCTCGATGCCCTCAAATTCGGAGCGCCGCCGCACGGCGGTTTCGCGATCGGGTTCGACCGTTTCATGATGCTGCTGTCGAAAAAAGATTCGATCCGTGACGTCATCGCGTTCCCGAAAACCCAGAAAGCATCGTGCATCATGACCGATGCCCCCAGCCCGGTCGAGATCACGCAGCTGCGCGAACTGCACATCCGTCTCAGAGAGAGTGCTAAATAATGCCGAAAAAACTGTTTCTGATCATCGGGGCTCCGGGATCGGGAAAAACGACCGATGCCGCCCTGATCGCCGAACGCAGTGGCGGTAAGATGGCCCACTATTCGACGGGCGACCTGCTGCGCGCCGAAGTTTCCAGCGGGAGCGAGCGCGGCCGAACCATCGACAGTTTCATCAGCAAGGGGCTGATCGTCCCCATCGAGATCGCGATCGAAACGATCACGAGCGCCATCAAGGCCGCCCCCGCCGACGTCATCTTGTTCGACGGCTATCCCCGCTCGTTCGAACAGATGAACGAACTCGACAAATTTCTCCAAAATGACACCTCCATCGAGCTGGTGAGCGTCATCGAAGTGGTCGTCAGCGAAACGGTCGCCCGTGAGCGCGTCCTCGGACGCGCCCGCGGTGCGGATGACGATGAGGGCGTGTTCAACAACCGGATGCGCGTTTACACCGAACCGCTCAGTATCATCCAGGCTTTCTACGACGAGAAGAATCTTCTCTTCAAGATCAACGGCGAACGCGGCATCGACGCGATTGTTGACGACATGGAAGCCTACATCAAAGCAAAAATTTGAGTTAAAAAGTGCGCAAGCGCGCGTGGGCACTCTGCCGAAGAGGACACAGCGTCAGCGTAGCTAATCGGGATTTTATTCCGATAGCGTTTGAAATTAATTACAAGGACATAATATGAAAATCATTCTTTTGGGCGCTCCCGGTGCGGGAAAAGGGACTCAGGCACAGTTTTTGACCAAAGAATTCGGCATTCCGCAGATTTCTACGGGCGATATGCTCCGCGCCGCGATCAAAGCGGGAACCGAACTGGGCGTACTGGCCAAATCGTTCATGGATGCGGGCAAGCTCGTCACTGACGAGATTATCATCGGCCTGGTCCAGGAGCGGATCAAAGAGGAGGATTGCAAAAACGGCTTTCTGCTTGACGGATTTCCCCGTACCGTTCCCCAGGCCGACGCCCTCAAGGAAGCGGGCGTGTCGATCGACGCCGTCATCGAGATCGACGTCCCCGACAGCGTGATCGTCGAGCGGATGTCGGGTCGCCGTGCCCACCTCGCTTCGGGCCGTACCTATCACGTCGTCTACAACCCGCCCAAGGTGGAAGGGAAAGATGACATCACCGGAGAAGATCTCGTGCAGCGCGATGACGACAAAGAAGAGATCGTACTCGATCGCCTGCGGGTTTACCACCTCCAGACGCAGCCGCTGGTCCATTACTACCGGGGTGTAGCGGTCGCCGACAGCTCGCTCAAATACATCACGATCGACGGCACCCAGCCGATCGACGCGGTCGAAAAAGAGATCATCAGCCGCCTCAAATAATCCCCTTCCCCCGCCCGGCGGGAAAGGAACGTTCATGTCCTATTGCGTTTATATCCTCCGTTGCAGCGATGATACCCTCTATACCGGCATCACCAACGATCTGGACAAAAGGCTCCACGAACACAACCATTCACCCTCGGGTGCCAAGTACACCCGGAGCCGCCGTCCCGTAGAACTCCTCTACCGTGAAACGTGCGGCGATAGGGGGGATGCGCTGCGACGGGAAATCGCCATCAAGAAACTTTCCCGCGCGGGCAAAATCAAACTGATCGCCGATACGCTATAATCTCTTCCATGAAAACGCCCCATTTTTACGCGGTTATTATCGGTACCGAGATCCTCAACGGCCGCCGCAGCGACAAACATTTCGTGTTCGTCCGGGACGCCCTCCTCTCTCGCGGTCACGTCCTGTACGCATCTCTGACGATCAAAGACGACCCTGCGCTCATACGGACCGTATTCGAAACGGTCCGCGCCGATCCTCTGGGGGTGATGTTCAGTTTCGGCGGGATCGGTTCGACCCCCGATGACCTGACGCGCCAGATCGCTTCGGACGTCTTCGGGGATGGCGGTTTGTATCCCCATGCACAGTTTTGCGCCGACATTGTCGAACGGTTTGGGGAGGAGGCGTACCCTCACCGTATCCATATGGCCGACCTCCCCCGCGGTGCTTCTCTTTTGCGCAATATCGTCAACAACATGTCGGGATTCTACCTCGGAGATCGTTATTTTTTCATGCCCGGCTTCCCCGAAATGTCCCATCCGATGGTTGAAGAGGCGCTGGGGAGGTTCTATCCGCAGGCACAAACGCTCTATCGCCGGACGCTGATCGCCCAGACGAGCGAAAACAGCCTCATCGATGTCATGCATGCCCTCCCCTCCTCGATCGATTTTTCCTCCCTACCGATGTTGCGCGAAGGGAAAGCGAGCGTCGAGATATCGGTGGCGTCTTCCAGTGAAGCGGAAACGGCATCTGCTTTTGCCCTCTTCACCGACGAACTCGAAACCCGTAATATACCTTACGTTCTGATATAAACCGATTTTCATAAATATTGTTTATGAAGTGACGATATACAGTATACGATACATAAACCGGGGATTGAAAAAGGGGAGAGGATGAGTAGTATGTCGGGTTACTTGCTGATCGCTTTGGTGCTAACGGTGCTCGTGTACGGTATTTATCGTCACACGTTTCTGAAAAAACCCAAAGGGAAACACCCTTTTAAACCCCATTTTACCCTCAAGGTGGAAGGGGATCAGCCGTAGTGGCGATCGTAGAGCTTGTTTCTCGGCGGCTCCGTACCATCCCCTTTTAGCCGTTCCAGCCTCTCCAGGCGCTGTTCCGTGGTCGGATGGGTCCGGAAGAGATTGGAAAACGAGAGTTTTTTCCCGTCAAAGGGGCTGATGATGAACATATGGGCATTTTCGGGAGTTGCCCCGTGCACTTCGCCCCGCGCGTTGTAATTGGAGAGTTTGATGAGGGCGCTCTGAAGCCATTCGGGATGCCCCGTCAGCCGGGCCGCCCCTTCATCGGCCATAAATTCGCGCGAGCGGCTGATGGTCATCTGGATAACGGTCGCCGCAATCGGCAACAAGATCGCCATCACCAGCATCAGGATCGGATTGCCTCCCCGGTTGTCCCGGTTCCCGAACATCGCTCCAAACTGCATCATGTTGGCGATAAACGCTACCGCCCCGGCGATTGTCGCGGCTACCGTCGCAACGAGGATATCCCGGTGGGCGACGTGGGAAAGCTCGTGGGCCATTACCCCCTCTACCTCCTCTTCGTTAAGGAGTTCGAGGAGTCCCGTCGTAATCGCGACGGCGGCGTGCTGGGGATTTCTCCCCGTCGCGAAGGCATTGGGGATGCGGTCGTGGATAATGTAGACCTTTGGCATCGGGAGATCGGCCCGCTCGACGAGGCGTTCCACAACGCGGTAGAGCATCGGCGCTTCCCGAGGATCGACTTCGACCGCGTGGTAGTGCTTGAGGATCATCGTGTCGGAAAAATAATAGGCGTAGAAATTCATCCCCCCGGCGATCAACAAGGCGATAAACATCCCCCCTTGCCCTCCGAGATAGCCGCCGATAAAGACGAGCAGGACGCTGAGGCTTCCCAGTAGCAAAAAGGTTTTAATCTGTTCCATCTTTTACCCCTTCGAGCAGTGCAAGAATCGATTTCTTATGCATTTTACGGGCAAAATCAAGGGCGCTGAACCCCTGCGAATCACGGGCGTGGACATCCACCCCCAGCTCCAGCAGCCGCTGGATGATCTCTTTGCGGCCGTAGCAGACCGCTCCCATCAGGGGGGTAAAGCCGCTTTTGCGGGTCGCCTTGTTGACATCGAACCCTTCGCGCACCAGCCGTTCGACGACACCGAGGCGGTTGTAGGTTACCGCCACGTCAAAAACGCTCACCCCTTCATGATCGAGGTGGTTCAGATCGGCCCCGTTCTCGATCAGCAGTTCAAGCACGTCATCGTCGCAACCGTAGCGCATCGCGAAACAGAGGACCGATTCGCCGTTTTCCTCCGTATCGTTGGGATTCGCACCGTTTTTAAGATGCTGTTTGATTCCCAGGTACCGGTTCTCTTTCAATAAGGCAATCCACTCTTTCATACGACTCGCTTCTCATCCGTAAAATTAAATAACAGTATAACACGCAAGATTCAACAGTTGCCCAGTCTCTTATGCTAAAATTCGGCATTAATTTTGCCAAAAGTGAGAAAGTATGGAAATTTTAGAAACCGAAGCGGCGTTCAAAGCGTGCGTACAGGAGATTCAAAACAGCGCCGGATACAAAAATCCCCTCGCGTTCGGGATCTGCCGCGTCGATCTTGGGCAGCTGGACGGTGAAAAAGTGTTGCAGGCGACCTATCCCCACATCAACTGGAACGAAAATTTCGGGAGTGCGGCGATTTTCATCAAAAGTGCGCAGGAACAGGGATTTGAGATCGACTTCAGCGCCGACGAAGTGATCGTACCAGTCACGGTGAAATTCCTCGAAGGGTGTCTGAACGCGTTTACCCCTTACGCCGACGAAGCGTACGGCGACGCCCATAAAAATATCCAGGTCATCTCCACCCTCTACTCCCTCATCAAAGAAAACGGGATGCGCGAGGGGGAATTTCGCCTCGTGATCCTCTTTAACGACGCGGCGTGCCAAAGCGTCGAGGGGACCTATCTCAAACTTTATGCCCTTTCTCTGGCCAAAGTACCGCTGCGCTCGATTAACCTGAACGGCGCATTCGGGGCACTTCACAACGTCGCATGGTCGGACGGTCAGCCGATCGAACTCGAATGGCTCCGCGCCAACGAGATCGAACTCAAATTCGCCAACGAATACCCAAAAATCGATTTCGTCGATAAATTCCCCCGCTTTTTGCAGCACATCATCCCGGCCAACAACACCCGGATTCTGGACGATTCGAAAGTACGTTTCGGTGCGCAGCTCCACGCGGGAACGACGATCATGCCGGGGGCGAGTTATGTCAACTTCAATGCCGGTACGACGGGAGTCAGCATGGTCGAAGGGCGGATTTCGAGCTCCGCGGTAGTGGGTGATGGCTCTGACGTCGGCGGCGGCGCGTCGATCCTCGGCGTCCTCAGCGGTACCGACGGCATCCCCGTCACGATCGGAAAAAACACCCTGCTGGGCGCCAACTCGGTCACCGGAATCGCTTTGGGAGACGGGTGTATCGTCGATGCGGGCATCGCCGTACTGGCCGGAACAAAATTCGCGGTAACCTCCGAAGAACTTGCCAAAATCAACGAGGCCAACCCCTCCGTGCAGCTTAGCGGCACGTCGTTCAAAGGAAAAGAGCTGGTAGGGCTTAACGGCATCCATTACCGTCAGGATTCGACGACGGGCCAGCTCATGATCCGCCGTTCTACCCGCGAAGTCAAACTCAACGCCGATTTGCACTAAGTAATTCTTTTTTTCTCTCCCCGTTTAAGGGGACGGGGCTTATACTTTCAGTATCCAAACACAAAGGAGCTGTCCATGATTAGCTCAAACGTCTCTTCGATCCTCTCGAACCAGACTTATATGAATAACAATGCCCATAATATCGCCAACGCTAATACGGACGGCTTTGTTCCGCAGCGCACGACGATCAGCGAAACGCAAAACGGCTCGACGCAGGCCAATACCGCCAGAGCCGATGATAACGGAAGTTCCCGTTCTCAGACCGATCTGGCCAAAGAACTCACCGACCAGGTCACGATCGAAAACGTCAACGAAGCCAACGTCCGCTCGATCCGTACCCAGGATGAGATGATGGGATCGCTGCTGGATATCAAAGCCTGAATATTACAGGTTTTTCTTTTTTTTCGGGACCGTTTTCCCTCCGCCGAGCGTGAGAGGGGGGCGGGTAAAAATATTCATGCTTAGCGCTCTTGTCAGGAGTTTATTGGCCGGGTCGAACGTTTCGAGGTCCGATCCCAGTTCGAGGGTGCTGACGACCGCTTTGCCCACGATATGTCTCCCTTTCTTCCCGTTTTTGTCTATCGTCCGTATCGCCCAGATGTTGTGCATCGTCATGACGTTATCCTGATAGGTCCCGATGTAGAGCAGCACGTGCCCTTTGAGGTAGATGATGGTCTCGAAAGGGACCCCTTTTTCTTTGATCAGGGAGAGTTTCTTGTCGTCGGAAAGCCCTTCAAAGCTGATAACCTCCCCTCTGCGCGCCTGTGCCGAGGAGTTTCGGGGAAGCCAGAGGCCAAACGGGGTATACATGTCACGGATCATGGAAGAACAATCCCGTTCGCCGTACATCCCTCCCCAGCCGTAGGTGTTTTTGAGCATCTGTTCCCCGATCCGGGCCAGATCGGCTTTGTTCAGGGGGGTGGTTCCGATCCGGGCCGCCGCTTTGGGGATCGAGACGCTTTTAAACGTTCCGTTACTGTCGTAAGCCAGCGCGTAGTACTCATGCTGCTGCTCTTTTTCGAGCGGCAGGACCATCCCGATACGCGAATAGGCGACAAAACGGTTGGTGCTGTCGTATAGGGGGACGTTGTCTTCGAGGATAAAGAGTTTTTCGCTCTTTTTGACGGTGTTGATCATCTCTTCATCGATCGGGGCAATCGCATCGGACCTGACCCATCCCGAAGCGCTGTTGGTGAACACGTAACTCCACGCTCCGTCTTTTGAGGTATGGGAGACAAAAAGGGGCTCATGGTAGTTGATGCTGCTATTTTGGAGCATATCAAAGGGGTATCCCTCTCCGGGCAGCGAGGGATCCCGGTAGAGGGGCTTATCGGTCGGCAGGGCCCGCAGATCGCTCCAGCGCAGGGCGATTGCTTTTTGGTTGAGGGTTCCGTACGCTTCGAAATTGGCCTGAACGGCCATGAAGTCGAACCAGAGGCTCGGAAGGGGGCGAAGGTTGCTGCCATACCCTCCCCGGAAAGCCCGCAGCGGCCACGCGGCATCCTGCGAGCGCAACGGGGGAACGGTATAGCTCCACGGGCTGTAGTAGGACGATTCGAACGTTTTTTGGGTATCGTAAAGACGATCCCGATCCGCCGC
Source organism: uncultured Sulfuricurvum sp. (assembly GCA_964491035.1). Lineage (GTDB taxonomy): Bacteria > Campylobacterota > Campylobacteria > Campylobacterales > Sulfurimonadaceae > Sulfuricurvum. The sequence goes on along the minus strand of CAZBIR010000001.1, from coordinate 47,066 downwards.
ATTGAGTTCGATGTAGGGAAGAAGGGACTGGGAAAAACGGTCGAGATCGTTGATTTTCGGTCCCCATTCGGGAAAATCGATTTCCAGCTCCTGCGGAAGGGCACAGCAATACGGATCGGTGGAGGCTTCGGCGCTACTTTGCGCCGGAGGCTGAAGCGGTGCTTTGGGTACGGGAGGCGGCAACGCGGGTTCGGGGGCGACGGTATGGGTGCCGCACCCTCCCAAAACGATCATGACGCTTCCGAGCCAGAGTGTCGATTTCATGTCCTCAAAAACCTTATTCGATCCCTCCGAAACGCCCTACGACTCTGCCGATGATTTCGACTTCGTCTCTGCGGGCGATCGAGGCGGGATAATCTTTATTGTCCGATATGATATCGAGTTTTCCATCAAGGCGCACTTGTATCCGTTTGATAAAAAGGCCGTGTTCGGTCCGGATCGTAAAAACGCCCCCCCGGCTGACGTCGGTTTTGGAACGGTTGACGAAAACGATGTCGTTGTAAGCAAATGTCGGTTCCATCGAATCCCCGGTAACATTGATCGCTTCGATGTGGCGCAGTTCCCCCTCCCCGCCCAGGGAGAGGACGAAGTTCTCTTCCAGCATCAGCGGCTCGTAATCGAGGGCATCGTTTTCGGCCCCTCCCCCCGCCGAGGCGTTGACCGATGAGAAGTAGCGGACCATGTAAAAGCGGTTGGTCGGTTCGATCAGGCTCTCGGGCGACTGGTTGTAGAGGAGCCAGTTGATCGCGATGGAGCGTTTGGCGCAAAAATCAAGGAGTTCGTTGAACGGGATCTTGTCCCGTTTTTTCATCGTCGCAAAATTCATCTGTGAAATCCCCAACAGTTCGGCAATGTCTTTGTCGAAGACTTTCCGGTCGGGGAATTCGGACGAAACGATGTCCTTGATCGTTTCGACGATTTCGTTAAATGTTTTCATATCGACATCCTTTTACCGTATTGGATACAGCATTGTAGAAATTATGCCATTTTTTTTCAGATAATATGACAAAATGACATATTTATCCATTCTGATTGCAATTTTCTATACGCTTTGGGATATCAATATTTCCTCAAGAAGGAGACCCTATGGCAAAGGTAATTCGTAAAGCAAGCGGGTGGATGGATCGTTTCGAGCGGCAGATGGGGGTTTGGGCGGAGAGACTTTTTTAATCTCCGCCGTCCCCGTCAAACTCTAGTCCGCCATCGCGCGTGCTGTCGGGAGTCGAGGTTTTGCGCTCTTTTTGTTCCTCTTTTTCGAGGCGGGAGAGATGGTACCCCCGAAAAATATAGACCAAAAAGAGGACGAACAAGATGACGACGATCGTATCGATAACGGGGTTCATACCATCAGCTCCTGGTAATCGGTGAAGTTTTGCCGGATCGCTTCGTAGAGGATGACTCCCGTGCTGATCGCGAGATTGAGGCTGCGCCCCTCTTTGGTCATCGGAATGGTCATCGTCCGGTCGGGGTGACGCTCAAGCAGCTCTGCGGGAAGCCCCGAGGTTTCGCTGCCGAAAAAGAGGTAGTCGCCTTTTGCAAACGAAACGGAAAAATAGGGGCGCTCCGTTTTGGTCGTCGCAAAGAAAAAGCGGCTTCGGTCGTCGTGGGAAGCGAGGAAATCTTCCAGCGATTCCCACACCTTCAGATCAAGCTTGTGCCAGTAGTCCATCCCGGCACGGCGGAGCGCCTTTTCGCTAATATCGAATCCCAGCGGTTTGATGAGATGGAGGGTTGCGCCGGTATTGACGCAGAGCCGCCCGATCGCACCGGTATTGTTGGGAATCTGGGGGGTGACGAGGACGATGTTGAACATTTAGAAAATGATCGTTTTGTTGGCGTGGACGAAGATCCGGTCTTCGAGGGCGAGTTTGAGGGCGCGGGAGAGGACGATTTTTTCGACGTCGCGCCCGGCGCGCTGCATATCTTCCCACCCGTAGGCATGGTTGACGCGGATGATATCCTGGGCGATGATCGGTCCTTCATCGAGGTGGTTGTTGACGAAATGGGCGGTGGCCCCGATGATCTTGACACCCCGCTCGTAAGCCTGTTTGTAGGGATTGGCCCCGATAAAGGCGGGGAGGAAGGAGTGGTGGATGTTGATGATTTTGTCCTCATACGCCTCGACGAAGCGGGGGGTGAGGATCCGCATATATTTGGCCAGAACGATGTAGTCGATATCCCCGAAAGCGGCCAGCTGCTCCAGCACGCGCCGTTCGTGTTCGTCACGGTCGCATCCTTCGTGCGAAACGGTATGAAACGGGATGTCGAACTTGGATACGAGCGGTTCGAGGAGATCGTAGTTGGAGACGACCCCGAGAATCTGCGCGTCGAGTTCCCCCGCTTCGTAACGGATCAGGATGTCTCCGAGCGCATGGGACTCCTTGGTCGCCATGAGGACGATCCGTTTTTTACGTGGGGCGATTACGTCGAGGTGCGCTCCCGAGGGGAGAAGCGAAGCGAGTTCTTCGCGGAGGGCGGCGGGATCGATCTCCCCGGATACGACGCTGCGCATGAAAAATTTATTGTGGGTTTTGTCGACGAATTCGTTGTTGGAGATGATGTTGAGATCGCGATGAAAAAAGACGCTGGAGACTTTATAGACCAGCCCTTTTTCGTCGTTGCAGTGAATCAGTACGCGGTATTGTTCGCTCATTAGCTATCCTGTCCGGGAAAAATTAGGGGTGTTTGAGATGATCCAGCCGGCTGTCGATCGTGGCGAGAAGGTATTCGAGAAAATTCAGCGTCAGGTCGACCTTGGCTTCGATCTGGACGTTGTTGGGAGACTGAAACCCTTCGAAAAGCACGAGGAGCCGTTCACGTATCCCCTCCAGCCAGCGTGTTTCGTCTTCGCGGAACGCGGGCTCTTCGGAAGGTTCGGCAACGGCGGCCGGTTTGGGCTGAGGCTGGATGAAGGGGGGAAGCTCGGCTTTGGGAAGGGGACTCTCCTCGGCCATCGTTGTTGCGGGGGAAGCCAGCTCTTCAATCTCCGCCAGTGTGGATAAAATGACGTCTTTTAGTTCCATGCGCGGAGCAACCACCTTTCAAACTGGATAAATTCGGCCTCTTCCTCCATCTGGACGAAAAAGGATTTCATGTCGTTGTTGACCCCGAGAAATTTTTTCCGCATCCCCGAAAGGCGCCGGATGGCGATTTTCGCATCGGAATTGCCCGGATCTTTTTTCAGGATCTCTTTGTAAATCTCCAGGGCGTCTTCTTTGAGTCCCTGGAGTTCGTAGATGTTCGCGAGGGTCAGCGTTTGCATTTGGCCGCGAAATTAGCGATGATGGAACCCATCTCGCTCGTCGAGCAGATCTCTTTGGCGTCAAAATTCGCGAGGTCTTTGGTACGGTATCCCTGTGCCAGAGCCTGCTTGATCCCATAATCGATCCGGTCCGCCGCGGCGTGTTCGCCCAGGGCGAAGCGGAGCATCATCGAGGCGCTCGCGATCGTGGCGATCGGGTTGGCGATCCCCTGCCCCGCGATGTCGGGAGCCGAACCGTGGATCGGTTCGTAGACGCCGATTGCGGCACCGACCGATGCGGAAGGGAGCAGCCCGATCGAGCCGGAGAGCATGCTCGCCTCGTCGCTGAGGATATCCCCGAAAATGTTCCCCGTCAGGATAACGTCGAACTGCTTAGGATCGCGGATCAGCTGCATCGCGGCGTTGTCGACGTACATGTGGGAGAGTTCCACTTCGGGGTACTCTTTGGCCACCTCTTCGACCACCTCGCGCCACAGCTGGCTGACGTCGAGGACGTTGGCCTTGTCGACGGAGCACACTTTTTTACGGCGGTCCATCGCGATTTTGAACGCGACGTGGGCGATCCGTTCGATTTCGCTGCGGGTATAGACCATCGTGTTCCATCCGCGGTTCTCGTCACGTCCTTTGGGCTCGCCGAAATAGATCCCGCCGATCAGTTCGCGCACGACCATCAGGTCGACCCCTTTGACGATCTCGGGTTTGAGGGAACTGGCGTTGACCAGTTCGTCGTAAACGATGGCGGGGCGGAGGTTGGCGAACACGCCAAGCTCTTTACGGAAACGGAGCAGCCCGCTTTCGGGCCGTTTTTCACGCGGAAGGTTGTCCCACTGATAGCCGCCGATCGCACCGAAAAGGACGGCATCGCTTTGGAGGGCGACGTCGATCGTCTCCTGGGGAAGGGGATCGCCTGTTGCTTCGTAGGCGCACCCTCCCATCAGTACTTCGCGGTAGTTGAACTCGATATCCTCGCATACGGCTACGGCGTCGAGAACTTTGACCGCTTCGTCGATAATTTCAGGACCGATTCCGTCCCCTTTGATTAGTGCAATATTGTATGACTTCATTGATTATTTCTCCTGGGCGGCAATTTCGGCTTCGGCGTAGTTCATCAGGCCGCCTGCGGCGATCAGTTCCTGCATGAACGGCGGAATGGGGATAAATTTGTAAACTTTTCCGGTCGTCTGGTTCGTAATCGTCCCTGCGTCCATGTCGATGCTGACGACTTCCCCTTCTTTGATCTCGGTACTCTCGGGGAGTTCGAAAATGGGGAGACCCATGTTGAATGCGTTGCGGTAAAAAATACGGGCGAACGTGGGCGCGATGACGGCGGCGACGCCCGCGGCCTTGAGCGCGATGGGAGCGTGTTCGCGCGAAGAGCCGCACCCGAAGTTTTCGTCCGCGACGATGACGTCGCCGGGGGTCATTTTGGAAACGAATGCGGGATCGGCATCTTCCATAACGTGCTTGGCAAGCTCTTTGGGATCCGACGTGTTGAGATAACGGGCGGCGATAATGAGGTCGGTATCGATATCTTTACCGAAGTTCCAGACTTTCCCTTCAATTTTCTGCATCAAACAATCCTAGTGGTTACGTAAAATTGGGGGGATTATAGCCTATCTGAGTTAAAGATGTCCTTTTTTGCTCCCGAGCCGCTCTACCGGGCGGGGATAAAGCGGATGGAGGTGTAGTTGACGCAGTGGCGGGTATTTTTCGGGGTCATCCGCTCGCCGCTGAATACGTGTCCCAGATGGCCGCCGCACGCCGCGCAGACGATTTCGGTGCGTCGGCCGTCGGCATCGGGGATTCTTTTGACCGCTCCGGGGATCTCGTCATCGAAACTGGGCCAGCCGCAGTGGGAATCGAACTTGTCATCGGTGCGGTAGAGGGGGGCATCACAGCGGCGACAGACGTAAGTCCCCTCCCCTTCGCCGAGGAAGCGGCGGTAATTTTCGCCGAAGGGGCGTTCGGTCCCTTTGTGGAGGATGACGTACTCTTCTTCGGGGGTCAATGAATTGTAATGCATGAGGGGCCCTTTGCTTTTTATGAGTTTCACTCTTTCGCTCCCCAGCAGGGCGAGTGAGATAATGAAAAGCGATAATAGTGTGTATTTCATAACAGTTTAACCTTTGCTGCGGGGATAACTTTTCGGCAAAAGTTATTTATAAAACGATCCTCCTTGGATTTTTCTAAAGGTTTCGGGCTAATGGTCCGGTATGGGCGGAGACATGCTGTTTACCAACGGCTGTTATGATGGGATGGATCATCCGGAACGGAGGGAACAGAATATGGCAAAGAACATTCCGTGGCATTATATTACGCCCCAGGAGACATTTGAAGAACTCGGGAGTTCCCCGGATGGCCTTTCGATGCAGGAAGCGGCCGGACGGCTTGAACGAGACGGGCCAAACCGTCTTCCTCCCCCTCCGAAAAAAAGTCCGATCATACGTTTTTTACTCCATTTCCACAACATACTGATTTATGTGTTGCTGGGAGCGGCGATCGTAACCGCCCTATTGGGGCATACCGGGGATACGGTGGTGATTCTGGCCGTCGTCGTCGCCAACGCCGTGATCGGATTTATCCAGGAAGGAAAAGCCGAGAAAGCGCTCGATGCGATCAAGCAGATGCTCGCCCCCCACGCCGCCGTCATCCGGGACGGAAAACGGCTGAGCGTTGAGGGGGAGACGCTGGTGAGGGGGGATGTCGTGCTGCTTGAAGCAGGGGATAAAGTCCCCGCCGACATCCGGCTCTTCAAGGTCCACTCCCTGCAGGTACAGGAGGCGCTGTTGACCGGGGAGTCGCTGCCGGTGGAGAAGCAGACGGCCCCGGTAGGGGAGAATGCCGCGCTGGGGGACCGCAGCTGCATGGCATTCAGCGGGACGACCGTGAGTGCGGGAACCGCGCAGGGAATCGTCATCGCGACGGGTCCCCACACGCAGATCGGACGGATCAGCGGATTGCTGCAGAGCGTCGAAACCCTCACGACCCCGCTGGTGGAACAGATGGACGCTTTTGCGAAGTGGCTCACCTTTTTCATCCTCGGCCTCTCTGCCCTGATGCTGGGATACGGCCTTTTGGCCACCGAGCAGACGTTTGACGAACTCTTTATGGCGATCATCGGCCTCGCCGTTGCTGCGATTCCCGAAGGGCTTCCCGCGGTGCTGACAATCACCCTGGCGGTGGGGGTGCAGGTGATGGCGCGGCGTAACGCGATCGTACGGCGTCTCCCCTCGATCGAAACGATCGGCGCCGTGTCGGTGATCTGTTCGGACAAAACGGGGACGCTGACCCGTAACGAGATGATGCTCTCAACCTTCGCAACGCAAGAGAGAACGCTGCAGGTGGCGGGTGAGGGGTATGCGCCTTTGGGGGATATCCTCGACAACGGCCGTCCCGTAGAATTTTCGGGTAACTTGCTGTTGGAACGGAGCGTGCAGGTGTGTGCGCTGTGTAACGACGCCGAACTCAAAAACGACGGTGAGTCATGGCATATCGAGGGGGACCCGATGGAGGGGGCCCTCCTCTCATTTGCCGCCAAAGCCGAATACGATATTTCCGAATGTCGCGGGGAATACTATCGCACCGACGCGATCCCCTTTGATTCCAAGCACCAGTTTATGGCGACGCTGAACCACAACCATGATCCCCTCACGGAAGCGTTCATCTATGTCAAAGGGGCGCCGGAGCGTCTTTTGAAAATGTGTTCCCTCGCTCTGGAGGAATCAGGAAAAACGGTGCCGATCGACAGGGAAGCATGGGGCGCGCGGGCAGAGGCTATCGCGGCTCAGGGGCAGCGTGTACTGGCGCTGGCCTACAAGGAGGCCGATGTCCACCAGACGGTGCTGGGGCATGACGATCTGGCCGAGGGGGTCATCTTTTTGGGATTGATCGGGCTGATCGATCCGCCGCGTAAAGAGGCGATCACAGCGGTTGCAGAGTGTCACAGCGCGGGGATCGGCGTCAAAATGATCACCGGTGACCATGCCCTAACCGCCGCTGCGATCGGAAAGCAGATCGGACTGACCCACAGCGGCCATGTCCTCACGGGGGTGCAGATCGATGAACTGGGAGATGAGGAACTCTCCCGGGCGGTTCTGGAAACCGACATTTTCGCCCGTACGACCCCCGAACACAAACTGCGCCTCGTCATGGCACTCCAGTCGCATGGAATGACCGTGGCGATGACGGGGGATGGGGTTAACGACGCTCCGGCGCTGAAGCGTGCCGATGCAGGGATCGCGATGGGGCAAAAAGGGTCCGAAGCGGCCAAGGAGGCTTCCGAACTGGTTCTGGCCGATGACAACTTCGCCTCGATCGTCGCTGCCGTCCAAGAAGGGCGTACCGTCTACAACAACATCAAAAAAGTGATCAGCTGGACGCTTCCGACCAATGCGGGGGAGGCCTCGGTCATCATCATCGCCCTGCTGTTTGGGATGATGCTCCCCGTGACGCCGATCCAGATTTTGTGGGTCAACATGATTACTGCCGTTACTCTGGGAATTGCGCTGGCGTTCGAACCGGCCGATTCGGATACGATGCGACGCAAGCCGCGCCGGAGGAATGAACCCCTGCTGGGGGGAGAGCTGCTGTGGCATATTGCGCTGGTAGCGGCGATCTTCATGGGGGGAGTATTCGGGATGTACCACTACGCGCTCATGAACGGCCACGACATCGAATACGCCCGCACGGTCGCGATGAATACGCTGGTAGTGATGGAGATATTCCACCTCCTCTACATCCGTAATCTTCATACCCTCAACCTGACGCTCGATGCGCTCAGGGGGACACGGATATTGTGGATTGCCATTTCCGTGGTCGTTGCGGCGCAGGCGGTGATTACGTATACACCGTTTTTTCAGGGGGTCTTTGCAACCCGGGGGCTTGAATTCGACGACGTGATGCTGATCGTGGGGACGGGGATCGCCCTCTTTGCGATCGTGGAGAGCGAAAAGCAGATACGGGGGCGGTTTTTCGGGTGAGGGACACCCCTCTTTATATTAATTCATATTATCAGCGTTTGAGGCTGTTGGTGGTGGCGAGCATTTCGTCGCTGGTGGTGATGACCTTGGAGTTGGCGTCGTAAGCGCGCTGCCCGGTGATGAGGTCGGTGAGTTCGACGACGAGCTGAACGTTGGAAAGCTCGATGAACCCCTGTCGCAGCGATCCGAGTCCCTCATCGCCCGGCGTCCCTTCGATCGGCTGGCCCGAGCTGTCGGTTTCGACGAAAAGATTGTCCCCCATCGCGTGCAGGCCGGCAGGGTTGATGAAATTGGTCAGGGAGATCTGCCCGACCTGGGTGGCCTGCGCCTGTCCCATCTGGGTTACGCTGACGATACCGTCGACGCCGATGCTGATGTTGGTGGCGTCTTCGGGGACTACGATTTCGGGGACGAGGCGGTAGCCGTCGGCATTGACGATCGTGCCGTTTTCATCAAGCTTGAACGCCCCGTTACGGGTATAGACTTCGGTCCCGTTGGGAAGTTCGAGTTTGAAAAACCCTTTTCCGGTAATCGCGATATCGAGGGTGTTGTCGGTCTGCTTGAGGCTCCCCTCGGAGAAGATTTTGTTGATCGCCGTCGGGCGGACCCCCAGACCCACTTCGATCCCCGTGGGGGATTTGGTCGTGTCGCTGGTGGACGTTCCGGCGTAGGTCATCACCTTGTACATCAGGTCGGCAAATTCGGCACGCGACTTTTTGTATCCCATCGTATTGACGTTGGCGATGTTATTCGCCGTCGTGTCGATCTGGGTCTGCATGGCCAGCATCCCGGTGGAGCTGGTATAGAGAGATTGCATCATGGTTTAGGTCTCCTTAGGTTTAGCGTCGCGTGACGGCAAGTTTTTCGATAGCGTCGCGGTTGAGATCGTTCATCTGCGAATCCATCGCTTTTTGGTACATTCCGACAAGGCGGTTGGCTTCAACGAGGGCCACCATCTCGTTTACGGCGTTGACGTTGCTTTTTTCGACGAACCCCTGCATGACGGTGCCGCTGTCGGCCTGGGCGGTGAGGGGATCGGCCGGATCGGGAATGTAGAGGCTTTCCCCCTCTTTTTTCAGCATCCGCAGGTTCTGGGGCTCGACGACGAGGAGCTTTTTCTCCGCGATCAGCTGCATCGTTCCTGGGGCATTGGCCGAAATCTCCCCGTTTTTATCGATCGTCACGATTGATGCCTGCGGGTTGACCGTGATGGGCTGGCGGTCCGAACCGAGGACTTCATGCCCCTGTTTGGTCACCAGTTTTCCCTCTTCGTTGAGGGTAAAGGTGCCGTTGCGGGTGAGCCGGACCCCCTGCGGAGTATTGACCGCAAAAAACTGCCCCTCTTTTCCGAGTGCCAGATCAAACGTGTTCTCGGTCCGCTGCATCGATCCCAGCGAAAAATCGGTGTAGGCATCGGTGATCTGGGGGACGCGGCTCAGAGAACGGTTGAAATACTGGGCCGCCTCTTCGGTATGGTTCGGGATCGGGAGCTCGTCCCGGGCCTCTTTGAGGAGGCGCACGAAGTCGCCCGTGATGAGCTGGTCGCGTTTGAATCCCGCCGTATTGGCGTTGGCGAGATTGTTTGCGATCGTATCCATCCGGTTGAACTGGGCCACCATGCCGCCCGTTGCCGCGTAATATCCGGTTTGCATCTGGAGTCGTCCTTGATCGGTTTGAAGTGATTAAGCAATAGGTGTTCCAACTTTTTCGCTCTCGCAAGGCGCACGGTTTTTGGGGTGCCTAATTTTGCCGGTTAAGACGGTTTTATAAAAATTTCGGTATAATCCAACTCTTTTTAAACGACAAGGGAGCCCTCCTCGAATGAGCGTCAAAGATCTAAACAAGCATATCGAAACCCTCTTTTCCGAACACAAATCCAAAAACTGCCTCACTTACGAAGCGATCGTTGAACCTTTCGACAAGGCGCCTACGCTGGCCCAGGCCAAATCGGTTCTGAAACTGGCCCAGAAACACAAAATCTGCCTTTTCACCTCCTCCGAGCATGCCAAAATGCTCAATCAGCAGGAAGCCGCAGCCAAACGGGCCGCACAGCTCAAATACATCGAGGAAGCCAGCGGCGACGAGTTTGACATCCTCAAGCAGCACGAACTGCTCGAATGGTCCCGCTCCGATTCGCCCGTGCGGATGTACCTGCGCGAGATGGGGCAAATCCCCCTCCTGACCAAAGACGAAGAGATCGAGATCTCCAAACGGATGGAGATGGGGGAAGGGATCATCATCGACGCGATCTGCTCGGTTCCTTACCTGATCGATTTCATCCTCGACTACAAAGATCCCCTCATCAACCGTGAACGCCGGGTCAAAGAACTCTTTAAAAGTTTCGAAGAGGAAGGCGAAGACGACGGGGACGACGAGGGTGATGACGAAGGTGACGACGAAGAGATGAGCGAAAAGGCCCCTTCGGCCAAAGACAAAAAACGGGTCGAAAAAGTCGTGACGTCGTTCAAAGCGCTCGAAAAAGCGAAAAAAGAGTGGGTCAAAGCGACCGAAAAAATCCTCGAGGAGTGCGCGGTCGAAGAGATGGATCCCGAATACGTCCTCCATTTCCTCACCGTCAGCTTCAAGAAAAAAAGCCTCAAGGAAGCGCTCCTCGACCTGGGACCCACCTCGAAACTCATCAACGAGCTCGTCCGGTCGATGGAGACGGCGCTGCGCAGCGACGAGGGGTTTGAACGCGAACTCAAACGGCTGGAGTACAAACTCCCCCTCTTCAACGAACAGCTCAAAAAGAACCACCAGGCGATTCTGGCCAAAATCTGCGATCTGACCAAAGAGGAGATCGCCGCCAAGGTCCCCGAAGCGACGATGGTGAGCACCTACATGGAGATCAAAAAGCTGATCCAGACCAAAGAGGCTTCCAAGGGGGGCTTCAACATGGAGCCTGAAAAGCTCGCCGACATCCTCGAACAGATCAAACGGGGTAAAAGTATCTCCGAAACGGCCAAAACGCGGATGGCCAAATCGAACCTCCGTCTCGTCGTCTCGATCGCGAAGCGCTACACGAACCGCGGACTCCCTTTCCTCGACCTGATCCAGGAGGGGAACATCGGTCTGATGAAAGCGGTGGACAAGTTCGAGTACCAGAAAGGGTACAAGTTCTCGACCTATGCGACGTGGTGGATCCGCCAGGCGATCAGTCGTGCGATTGCTGATCAGGCGCGAACGATCCGGATCCCGATCCACATGATCGAAACGATCAACCGGATCAACAAGATCATGCGCAAACATCTCCAGGAACACGGGAAAGAGCCTGATGTCGAGACGATCGCCGAAGAGGTCGGCCTCTCCGTCGAGAAGGTCAAAAACGTCATCAAGATCACGAAAGAGCCGATCTCCCTCGAAGCGCCGATCGGCAACGAGGAAGACGGCCGCTTCGGGGATTTCATCGAAGACAAGATGTCGATCTCCCCTTCCGACGCGATCCTCAAAGACGATCTGAAAGTGCAGATCGAAAGCGTCCTCGAGCAGCTCAACGAGCGGGAGAAAGCGGTCATCAAAATGCGTTTTGGAATCATGGACGACGAGAGCGACCGCACCCTCGAAGAGATCGGAAAAGAGCTCAACGTCACCCGCGAGCGGGTCCGCCAGATCGAATCCAGCGCGATCAAAAAGCTCAAACACCCCAAAGTGGGTCGTAAACTGAAAAACTACATCGAGGACTGATGACGTTCGATCAGCAATGGATTGAGTACGATTTCAACCCGTTTATCCTCTTTAACGCCGGGGGGAAAATCGTTTCGCTCAATACCGAGGCGCAATACCTCCTCGGTGCGGTGGACGGCGCGGCCATCTATAAAATCGCCACTACCTACGCCAGCTCTTCTTTCGGCTTCAAAACGACGTTTCTGGATCTGGAATTCGGCCGTTTCAAATTTTTCGGGATCACGGTCGGGTATGAGGATGAAGAGCAGATCGGCATCCGCCTTTACCAGCTTCCCTCCTTCCAGATGACCAAGCAAAAGCCGCAGGGGCAGCTCATCAACGTCTATACGCTGATCGATCTGTGCATCAGCTCCAACTCCATCGGCCGCTCCACCCGGTTTCTGAAGGAACTGGACCCGACGATCCCCGAAATTCGCCTGCAGACCGAGCTGTTTATCAAACTCCTCAACAAAATCTATGCGGCGATGAGCGGGAACGAGAAAATCCTGACCCGCCTTTTCTTCCGGGTCGGGGAACATATCAAGTTCGAGGACGAGAAATATTCCCTCTTTTCGATCGAAATCTCCTCCGAGACGATCGAACGGCGTCATATCCCCTCCATCACTCAGCTGGCCGAGGAAAACAACCTTTTTACCGATATCAAGGAACAGCGGATTACGATCAACGTTCCGATGATTGTGAAATAACCTCTCTAAACACGTTCTCCCCATGCTCCTGGATCAGTGCGATGCACGCGTCGACGACGGCGGGGTCGTAGCGAATCCCCTTCTCTTTCGTGATTTCATCGACCGCCGCGTCCAGTCCGAGCGCGGGGCGGTAGGGGCGGTGCGAACTCATCGCCTCGACGACGTCGGCGACCGCGAC
>CAZBIR010000001.1:12813-34177 GCA_964491035.1 uncultured Sulfuricurvum sp. | reverse complement strand
TCGATCGGCTTTTTGACGTAACCGTCCACCCCCAGTTCGATCGCCTTGATGAAATAGTCGGTTTCGGAAAAAGCGGTGACGATGACGATCGGCATATCGTCGTGCGTTTCGCGAATTTTCTGCGCCATCGAAAGGCCGTCCATGATCGGCATTTTGATGTCGGTGATAACGATGTCGTAGTGATTTTTCTCAAACAGTTCCAGCCCCTCAGCGCCGTTTTTGGCTTCGTCGACGCGCGCAAAACGGCGGCGAAGAAAACGGGCAACCTCTTCGCGCACCGTCTCCTCGTCTTCGGCATAGAGAACGTTGAGCGTTTTGAGAAACGCTTCGTCCGGCGGGGTGTTGTTGAAGGTCATGGGGTCTCCTTGGGCAATGGCGCGTCGTCAGTTTGGGGGATGGTGATGGTGATCCTGGCCCCTTTTGGGGTGTTGTCGGCCGTGATCGTCCCATTATGGTTGCGTTCGATAATCATCCGGGCCATGTAGAGCCCTATTCCCGTTCCCGAATCTTTGGTCGTGAAATAGGGATCGAAAATTCTGGGGAGTACGGCGGGATCGAATCCCCCCGCGTCGTCACTGATACGTACAACGAGGCCGTGTGCGTCGCGGTAGGCTTCGATGCGTATTTCGCCTCCGCTCTCGCGTCTTTCCCTGATCGCCTCTTTGGCGTTGGTGAGGAGGTTGAGAACCGCCTGGCTGAACTGGTTGGGATAGCCGTAGCAGGGGAGCGGCCGGCTGTATTGCTTCACGAGGGTGATGTTGTTGTTGGACAGCGAGGCATCGATGATGATGAGGGCCTCTTCGATGACGTCGGCGACGTCGAATGGGGTCGCCTCCTTGTCGGAGCGGAAAAAGTCGCGGAAATCGTCGATCGTCTGCGACATCTGGCTGAGGATCTTTTTGGTTTTGGTAACGGCGCGCGAAAGGCTTTCGGCGGTCAGCTCGTTGTATTTGTAATCGTCTTCGATGTTGGCGAGGATAACGGCGAGGGTATTGAGGGGCTGGCGCCACTGGTGGGCGATGTTGTGGATCATCTCTCCCATCGAGGCCAGACGCGACTGCTGGATCAGGAGGAGGTCTTTCTGGCGGCTTTTGTCCACCTCTTCGCGGACCCGCTCCTCGAGCGTTTCGTTCAGGCGGCGTATGGCGTTTTCATCCTCTTTGCGTTTGGTGATGTCCTGGAAAACGACGACGCCCCCTTCCGTTTCCCCTTCCTCGGTGCGTATCGGGGCGATGGAAACCAGAGCGGGGAAAAAACGGCCGTCTTTGCGGATGAACCACTCTTCGACGCTGCGCGATTCTCCCGCGGCAATGGCCCGGTGGATCGTGCACTCCTCTTTGGGGATCGGCCCGTTAACGTAGGCATGGTGATGGAACAGCGCATGGGTATCGAAGCCGAGCACCTCGTTTTGGGTGTAGCCCAGGATCGAGAGGGCGGTATCGTTGATGAACGTGCAGCGCCCCTCCCGGTCTATTCCGAATACCCCCTCCCCCATACTGGAGAGGAGGAGAGAATTTTTGAGGCTAACTTCCCTCGATTCGCTCAGGGCCTGGCGCAGTAGTGTGCGGTCACGCTGGATCCGGCCGAAGGTAAACCAGATTCCGGCGATTCCGATCAGGGCGATCAGCGCATGCCACAGCAGGAGCGAACGTTTCTGCTCATCCGCCGCTTCCTGAAACGGGGCGAACGGGATCGAGAAACTCACCCCACCGCGGATGTCTCCTACTCTGTATCCCTGGTGGGCGTGGCATTTGAGGCACCCTTCGTTGGTGATCATGGGGCGCATGTAGCGCATGTAGGGTTTTCCGTCGATTTCGGCGAGTTCGGCGATCTCCTCTTCGCCCCGTTCGAAAGCCTGAAGGGTTGCGGTCTCCCACGCGTCGGCTTTGTTTTCCGGGCGGAGGGGATGAAGCGAGGTGATATGCTCTTTGGGGGCATCGGGTAAAACGGAAATTTCATGGACCTGGCGAATCATGTAGGCGGGGTTGATGAGGGTGAGTTTTTTCCCCTCCGTCGTTGTGACGTCCCGGTCGGGAATGTGGGAGAGATAGGGGTTGGCAGGGTATTTTTCGCTGGGGACGGCATAAATCCCCCCTTTTTCGGTGACCCACTGCCGGTACGACTGGTCCTTGATCCAGCTGGTTCGCCCTTCGGTGACCGCCATCTGAAATGCCGTTTCGTCGATCTGGGAGAAATTGAACAGAACCGAAACGGCTACGACGAGGAGCCAGAGCAGCGAGATCAACCATCGCAGTGCCGATATGGACATCGCTGACTCCTGTTTTGAGGTGATCCACTTTCTGCCCAGATCCCGGAAAGTGGCAAAGTCCTAGATTATAGCACGGTTCGGTTACATCCGGCTTTAGTGTGGATCGGGTGCGGGTTCTCCCAGAAAGTACCCCTGTGAAAAATCGATTCCCAGCTCTTTGACGAGCGCGTAGGTCTCCTCGTCGGAGACGAATTCGGCGACGGTAAGGATGTTGAGCTGGCGGGCGAAACTGACGATGGTCGCTACCATGATCCGGGCACTTTCGTCATTTTTGAGATTTTTGATGAGGGAACCGTCGATTTTGATGTAATCGGCCTGAAGGCGCAGCAGGTAATCGAAGTTGGAATAGCCGCTGCCGAAATCGTCGATGGCGATCTTGCATCCGTACCCTTTGACCCGTTTGATGAACTCGATGACCAGATCGTAGTTTTCGATCCCCTCGGATTCGACGATCTCAAAAACAACCCGTTCCCCGATCGCGTAGCGTTCGAGCGTTTCGAAAAGATAATTCCGGGTTTCGGTATCGGAGATATCCTTGATCGTGAGGTTGATCGCGAAATCGGCCGGATGATGCTGGAACCGTTCGAACGATTTGGCGATCACCGTCTTGGTCAGCGTTTCGTAATGGCGGGTCCGCTTGGCGATTTCGAGGAAATAAAACGGCGAAATCACCTTCCCTTCTTCGTCGATCAGGCGGACAAGCGATTCGTATTTTTCCCGTTCCCCCGTTTTGTTGTCGATAATCGGCTGAAAATAGGGGACCAGACGGTCGTTTCGGATCGCATCGTGCAGTTTGCGGGTCCATTTGATGTTGTTGGCGTATTCCCCTTCCAGATTAAGCGAATCGTCGTAGACGAGAAAGCTCAGTCGGTTCTTTTTGGCCTGTTTCATCGCCATGTCGGCGCTGCTTAGGAGATTGGAAGGCTCTTTTTCAAACGAGAGGCTGGCTTTTACCTGTACCGAAACCTCTTCCCCCTGCAACAAAAACGTGCGATCGGCGATTTCATCCACGATTTCGTGCGCTTTGGCGATGAACGCCTCGGTGGGGAGGCCGCTTCCCAGCAAAGCGAATTCGTCGGCGTTGAGGCGGTAGAGGCGCTTGGTTCCGGGGGAACGGATCAGGCTCGCGATGGCACCGGCGACTTCGACAATCAGCTGATCGCCGGCCTGGTGGCCGTAAAAATCGTTGATCTCGCGGAAATTATCGATGTTGAACAGGGCCAGGGCGGGGGAAGGAAGGCTATGGATATCGCGCAGGAGCTTGTGGCGGTTCCCCAGTTCGGTCAGCGAATCGGTGACCGTCATCGTTTCAAAGCGCTTGCGCTGCTCGATAATTTCGGTCACGTCGTGCCGGACGGCGATGTATTCGGAAATCTCGCCCGTTTCGTCGAGAATCGGAACGATGTTCACGTCGATCCAGTAAAACCCCCCCTCTTTTTTACGGTTTTTGATGAGCCCCTGCCACATTTTTTTGGCGGTAATCGTCTCCCACATCTGTTTGAAAACCGATTCGTCCGTTTCGGGGTGGCGGACGATGTTGTGGGATTTGCCGATCACCTCTTCGCGCGTGTAGCCGCTTACCCGGCAGAAGCTGTCGTTGACGTAGGTGATTCGTCCCGACGGGTCGCTTTTGGAGACGATGTTGCCCGCGTCCATCGCCTGTTTGTACCCTTCGAGGATATTGATGTTTTTGCGCAGTTCGAGGGTTTTGGCTTCGACGGCGGCTTCGAGGTTTTTGTTCAGTTCCTCGAGTTTTTGCTCCGTCTCCATCCTCGCGGTGATGTCCCGGACGATCGCGATATTGTAATCGATCCCTTCGAAGCGGACAAGCCGTACGTTGGCCTCGATCGGAAATTCGTTGCCCGTCTTGGTCCGCAGCATCGCGTAATCGGTCATTTTCTCTTTGCTTTTGAGCTCTTCGAGGTGATGAACAAACGTCTCTTCCGGATTGAAGGGGCGGCGGATCGCCTCGACCCCGAGTGCCTTGAGCTCCTCGAACGAATATCCCAGCGTCTGTGGTACCATTTGGTTGACGTATTCGATCTCCCCCGTATCGAGGCGGACGATGAAGATCATGTCGTGGGAGCCGTCGAGGAGATGGTGGAAGAGTTCAAGCTTTTTCGTGCTCTCCATCGTTTCGGAAAAAAGGGTTTCGAGGAGGCAGGTCATGGGGCGCTCTCTTTCAGGGGCGGATCAGGGCCGCTTTGGCGATCAGGTAACCGATCGGTATCCCGGCGGCCAGCCCGACGAGATAGGCAAGGACATTCAACGCTCCGTTGTTTTCGAGGGCGATGAATCCAAGGACCAAAAAGGCGTAAGGGACGAGCCGGTAGGCTGATACCCACGCCGAAGCGTTTTGGGTCGTATTTTTGACGATGTTGGCGCGTTGGCGCGCTTTTTCTTCCTTGATCAGTTTTTTGATATCCTCGATCTCTTCGGAACGCTCCTCTTCGTAGAGGTCATAGGGGTCGTCCATCATGTCGATGATGTCCTTGTTGTCCTCCGGATCGACGTCGGCGACACGCCGCGCGATCATGTTGCGGTACGAATAGAGGCTGCCCAGGACGATCAGCATCGAGGTGGCCATCGCGACGGTGAAGTTGGCGTACACTTCACCCGAAACAAGCCAGAGCGGGAGTGATCCCGCGAGCGCCACGGCGATGACGGTCAGGATTTTTTTAATCTTCGTCGTCATCGTCATCGTGCTTTTTACCCATGTTGTAGCGGGGATCGCGGGCAAGTTTTTCGAACTCTTTGTACTGTTTGCTATAGGCTTTGAAGACGTTCAGCCCCGCCGCGGCGATCCCGATGAACACGCCGACCCACAGCAACCATTCGATCCCCGTCAGCTTTTTGAGTCCGAGCCCGAGAGCGACCCCGATCAGGACGGCTACGACCATCGATATTCCCAGCGAAAGGGTTTCGGCCCCTTCGATGATCGGTTTGAGGCGGGGTTTTTCCTGCTGATTCTCTTCCATTACAGCTCCCCGAAAATTTTATCGGCCGCTGCGATCGTTTCTTCGATCATCGCGTCGGTAATCGCCGTGGCGATGAATCCCGTCTCGAACTGCGAGCAGGCGAAGTAAAACCCCTCCTCCAGCATCGCCGCATGGAAACGGGCGAAACGGGCCGTGTCGCTGTTCAACGCGTCGGCGAAATTTGCGACCGGGGCGTCGTTGAAGAAAAATCCGAACATCGAGCCGCGTACATCGCATTGCAGAGCGATACCCTGTTTGGCCGCCGCATCGGCAAACCCCTGCATCAGGCGTTTGGCCCGCTCTTCGAGGACGCCGAACACGCGGGCGTTGGTTTTGAGTTTACGGATCGAGGCCAGACCCGCCGCCATTGCGACGGGGTTTCCGCTCAGTGTCCCGGCCTGATAAACGCCCCCCTCAGGTGAGAGGTGCGCCATGATATCACGGCGGCCGCCGAAGGCCCCGACGGGCATACCGCCCCCGATCACTTTCCCCAGCGTTACAAGGTCGGGTTTGGTCCCCGTGATGCTCTCGGCCCCGTGCAGGCAGGCCCGAAATCCGCTCATGACTTCGTCGAAAATGAGGAGTGTTCCGTGTTCGTCGCAAAGCGTGCGCAGTTCGGCGAGAAACTCCTTCGTCGCGGGGACGAGCCCCATATTACCGGCGATCGGTTCGATGATGACGCACGCGATCCCCGGGCTGTCGGCGAAGCATTGCTTGACGCTTTCGATGTTGTTGTATTCGGCCAAAAGGGTATGTTTGGTGAAATCGGCGGGGACACCGGGTGAACTCGGTGTCCCGAACGTCACCGCCCCCGATCCCGCCTGGACAAGGAGCGCGTCGCTGTGCCCGTGGTAGCACCCGGTAAACTTGACGATGTCGTCTCGCCCCGTGAAGCCGCGGGCCAGACGGATCGCGCTCATGACCGCCTCGGTTCCGCTGCTGACGAAGCGGATCTTTTCGATCGAGTCGTAGATGGAGATGATGAGCTCGGCCAGTTCGCTCTCAGCCTCCGTCGGCGCACCGAAACTGAGGCCACGTTTTACCGCGTCGATAACGGCGTTTTCGATGGTTTCGTCGCGGTGACCGAAAATGAGCGGTCCCCAGCTCTGGACGTAATCGACGTAACGGTTACCGTCGACGTCGATCAGGTACGCCCCCTCCCCGTTCGCGATGAAACGGGGAATGCCGCCGACGCTTTTGAACGCGCGGACGGGGGAATTGACCCCGCCGGGGATAAGATTCTGGGCTTTTTCGAAAGCATTTTGAGAATGTTTGATGTTCATCCGTTGTCCTGTCGCAATAATCTTTTCACCATTATATCGAAAGAATGGGTTGTCCAAACGGACTGATATGCGATAAAATAACGGA
The DNA here is from genome assembly GCA_964491035.1 of uncultured Sulfuricurvum sp. Lineage (GTDB taxonomy): Bacteria > Campylobacterota > Campylobacteria > Campylobacterales > Sulfurimonadaceae > Sulfuricurvum. Next base: position 27,562 of record CAZBIR010000001.1, on the reverse strand, counting down.
AAAACTTAAGGCCTTCCATGCAATTTACCGTCGATGCGACCTGCGGCAACGCCCGTGCGTGTACTCTCACCACGGCTCATTCCACGATTCAGACCCCCGTATTTATGCCGGTGGGGACGGTGGGAAGCGTCAAAGCGCTCGACATGGTGGACATGACCGAGATCCTGGATACCCAGATCATCCTGGCCAATACCTACCACACCTACCTGCGCCCCGGGGATGAGACGATCGCCGCGCTGGGGGGATTGCACGGCTATACGACCTATCCCAAGAGCTTTCTGACCGACAGCGGCGGGTTCCAGGCGTTCAGCCTCAGCGACATCTCCAAACCGACCGAGAGCGGGATCGAGTTTCGCAGCCATATCGACGGCAGTAAACACTTCTTTACCCCCGAAAAGGTGATCGACATCCAGAATAACCTGAACAGCGACATCATGATGATCCTCGATGACCTCGTGGCGCTCCCCGCGACGCAGGAGCGGATCAAAACCTCGATCGAGCGGACGACGCAGTGGGCGAAGCAGTCGATCGAATACCACCGCGCCAACCAGTCCCGAGGGGTGGGGCTGGATCAGAACATCTTTGCGATTATACAGGGGGGGACCGATTTTGGTTTCCGTACACAGTCAGCCGAAGAGCTGTGTGCGCTCGATTTCGACGGATTCGCGATCGGGGGGCTCAGCGTCGGGGAGGCCAACCAGCTGATGTACGATACGGTAGAACATACGACACCCCTCATGCCCTCGGACAAACCCCGCTACCTGATGGGGGTGGGAACTCCGGAGGACCTCGTCGAGAACATCGAGCGCGGCGTCGATATGTTTGACTGTGTCATGCCGACCCGAAATGCCCGCAACGGGACCCTTTTCACCAGCTTCGGGAAGGTCAACATCAAGGGGGCCGCCTATAAATTCGACGCCGAGCCGATCGATAGCGCATGCGACTGCTACACCTGCCGCCGCTACAGCCGCGCCTATCTGCACCATCTCTTCCGCTCGCGGGAGATCACTTTTTTCCGCCTCGCTTCCCTGCACAACCTCCACTATTACCTGAGCCTCGTGCGCCGGGCGCGCGAAGCGATCCTCGCAGGGAAATTTGTCGAATTCAAAAAGGAGTTTTATGCACGCCGAACCCTCTAACGTCATCCTCGGGGTCAATATCGACCACATCGCCGTCCTCCGCGAAGCCCGAAAGATCAACGATCCCGATCCGCTGATGGCGCTGGCCGTCTGCGCCCAGAACGGGGCGGACCAGATCACGATCCACCTGCGCGAAGACCGCCGCCATATCCACGACGAAGACGCTCGTAAAATCATCGCCTCCTCGCCGATCCCGGTCAATCTCGAATGCTCCGTCGATCCCGAAATCATCGATATCGTTGCCGGCCTGCGTCCCCACCGCGCGACGCTCGTCCCCGAAAAACGGGAGGAAGTGACGACGGAGGGAGGGCTCGACGTCGTCGCCCGACACGATATGATATTAAATGCTATCAATAAACTGCGCGAAGCGGGGATCGAAGTTTCCCTTTTTATCGATCCCAGCCGCGATGCGGTCGAAGCTTCCGAACGGCTGGGGGTCGAGTGGGTCGAGCTTCATACCGGGAGTTACGCCAATCTCTACGCGATGCGCCACAGTTCGCTCCCCTATACCCACCACGCGATCGAAGCGCTGAATCTCCCCCGGCGCGAGCTCGATCATCGGCTGGAGCGGGCCTACAGCGATATCGTCGATGCGGCTAATTTCGCCCGCTCGCTGGGGATCAAAGTGGCGGCGGGGCACGGCCTGAACTACCATAACGTTTCGGCCATCGTTTCGATCGACACGATCGAAGAGCTCAACATCGGGCAGAGCATCGTAGCCCGGTCGGTCTTTTCAGGCCTTGCCGCCGCGGTGCGGGAGATGAAGCAGTTATGCCGGCGTACAAAACGGTAGCGATCAGCGTCGGCGATCTCAACGGCGTCGGCTTCGAAATCCTCCTCAAAGCGCATGAACGTATCCGCTCGCTGTGCCGTCCCCTTTACTGCATCAACCGCACGATGGCCGTGCGGGCTGCGGACCTGTTGGGGCGCAGCCTCCCCGAAGATTTCGAGCTGCATGAAGTGAGTGGCGATTTTGCCATCCGTCCGGGGAGTGTAGAGCCCCAAAGCGGGCGCTACAGCTACGATTCGTTTGCCGCCGCCGCAGGGCTGGCCCGAAGCGGCCTGGCTGATGCCGTGGTCACCCTGCCGATCCACAAAGAGGCGTGGATGGTTGCGGGAATCCACTACAAAGGGCACACCGACGCGCTGCGCGACTGGTTCAAAGAAGAGGCCATCATGATGCTCGGATGCGATAAACTCTACGTCGCCCTCTATACCGAACATATCCCGCTTCGCGACGTCGCACAGCGGATCCACTCGTCGTTGCTGGTGCCGTTTCTGCTCCGTTTTTACCAGAGCATGAAAGCCGAATCGGTGGCGGTGCTGGGGCTCAATCCCCACGCGGGCGACCACGGGGTGCTGGGGGACGAAGAAAAAGAGATCGAGGCCGCGATCGAGATGGCGAATCTGCGGATCGGGCGGCCGGTGTTTTTCGGGCCGGTGGTCCCCGACGTCGCGTTTACCCCCCGCTCCCGCGAACGGTGCCACCACATCGTGGCAATGTACCACGACCAGGGGCTCGCCCCCCTCAAGGCCCTCTATTTCGACGAGAGCATCAACGTTTCGCTGGGGCTGCCGATCGTACGCACCTCGGTTGATCACGGTACGGCGTTCGACATCGCTTACCATAACCTCGCGTCGGTTCAAAGCTATCTCAATGCGATCAGCGCCGCCGTCGCTTTTGCCGATCAGCGGGGGTAGAGGGTGAACCAGCATCGCATCATATCCGACATTGTCGCTTTGCTCGATGAGATGCTGCCGCGCGAGATGTACGCCCAGGATTTTACCGACGGACACTACCGGACGCTGCTGCAAAAACTCGGCGTCGATCACAGCGAGGAGCTGTTCAACGATAAAAAAGCGGCGATCCGCAAAGGGATCGTCGAACATTTCTCCCGTACGTTCCAGCCGATCGAGCTCGAACTGACCCCCCACACCTTCATCCTCAAAAAACGGATCTCCAACCCGTCGATGGGGGAAAATTTCGACCGCTCGCTCCACAAGGCGGGGATGAAAATCATCGACCTCTACCGGCGAAAGGGGGAGTTTCTCCCCCTTCCCTACCTCCTCTCGATCCCCGAATCGATCCGTGGAGAGATCATGGAGTGTTTCGAGGGAAGCGGCATACCGGTCGAGACGATCCGTGCGACGATCCGCGATCAGTTTGCCACCGTGTTCAAACTCGACGACAAAGATATCCTGCTGTTCTTGCGCGGACGGATATCAATCCGCTATTTCACCCTCCCCAAAGTTCTCGCCGAGGGGGCTGACAAGCGGTTCGCGGGGGAATCGATCGAGGATATGGAATCGCTCTATGAGCACTATTTTCCCGAGGGGGCATGGGAGGATATCGAGCCGATTCTCCGCGAGGTCATCGACGAAAAACTCAATTTCTCCCTGATCGACAACGCCACCTTTACCCGGACCTTTATCCCCGTATTCCGCTCGATGGTGGAGATCCTCCTCCTCGAAATCGTCGATCCCGAACACCGTCAGAAGATCGAGGGATTCACCGGGTACGTCCTGCGGCAGAATTTTCATCCCATCTTGCTCTACACGGCCAAAGTGCTGTTGGAATTTGTCGAGAACCGCGATAAAAACGCCGAACAGTTCATCAAATATTTTACCGAAGAGGTTATCATCGACGGGGCAGGCAACAAGATCCAGAAATACCCGATCATGGACAGCAAGCAGCAAAAATGGCACTACACGGCGATCCTTTCGATCATGATGCAGTACAAACAGGCCAAGATCAAAGTCGCGAACCAGAAAGAGGCGATTCTCGCCGCCCAGGAGCGGGTCGGCGAATGCGAAGCGGAAATCACGTTCGAGCGGAACAACCGCTACGCCCTGATGGACCGGGTGGCCGAGATCGAGTCGATCCTCGTCGAAAACGATGCCCGGATCATGAGCATACGGAACAAATCATCGGGAGATGCGATGAAAATCAAAACCGATATCGCCCGCCTCAACTCCCAGCAGGAAGATATCCTGAAGCGGAAAAAAAGCGAAGTGGCCCAGCTCGAACTGGCCAACGGCAAACTGACGAATAAACTTAATGAAATGAAACGGCGGCAGAAAAAGCTCTCGGACGAGAAAAAAGGGCTCCAGAACCTCCTCGAACAGACCGCGACGCTGCGCGAAACCTACGAGATGATTGCCGAAGCGCTTTCGCTGGTGCTGGCGAAGCGCTAAGCCGCTTCAGGAGAGACGGTCGCGGTAATCCTCATAGCCGAATTCCCGGACGATTTTGAGTTGTCCCTCTTTCGTCCAGATCGCCAGCGAAGGGAGCCTGATCCCGTTGAAGGTGGTGTTTTTGACGAACGTGTAGTGGATCTGGTCTTCGAAGACGATCTTGTCTCCTACTTTCAGGGGCGCGTCGAACGAGTAATCCCCCATGATATCCCCGGCGAGGCAGGTGTTGCCGCCGAAACGGTAGGTATGGGGTTTCTCTCCCGGTTCCCCGGCTCCCCGCACCGCAGCGCGGTAGGGCATCGCGAGGGTGTCAGGCATGTGCGCTTCGGCCGAGGTGTCGAGGATCGCGATCTCCATCCCGTTATGGACGATGTCGAGGACCGACGCGACGAGCGGCCCCGTCTGCCACCCCACCGCTTCGCCCGGTTCGAGGTAGACCGTGATGCCGTTGTGCCGCTCACGGAATGCACGGATCACCTCGATGAGCCGCTCGACGTCGTAATCGGCGCGGGTGATGTGGTGCCCTCCCCCGAAATTGACGTAGTCCAGACCGTCGATATAGCGGCCGAATTTCTCCTCGAACGCTTCGAGCACCCCCTCGAGGGCATCGACGTTCTGTTCGCACAGGGCGTGGAAATTGAGGCCGTCGAGACGCGATACGATGCTTTCGTCAAAATTGGCCAGCGTCGTCCCCAGCCGGCTGTAGAGGCCGCAGGGGTTGTAGAGGTCGACGGGGCTGGAGGAGTATTCGGGGTTGACCCGCAAGGAGATCTTGATGGCGGGGTTGACCTGCTTGACCCGCTCGTAATAGCGGTGGAACTGAGCGGGGGAGTTGAAGACGATGTCGTCGCTGATTCGGGCAATCTCGTCGATATCCTCGTCCTTGAACGCGGGGGAGTAGGTGTGGACCTCCTTGTTCATCTTCTCGCGCGCCAGTTTGGCCTCGTGCAGCCCGCTGGCGGTGCAGCCGTGCAGGTAGCGCCCGACCAGATCAAACGTCGAATGCATCGCGAACCCCTTGAGGGCCAGGATGATTTTAGCCCCCGATTCGCGCTGGACGCGATCGAGTGTCTGGAGGTTTTTCTCCAGCAGCTCCTCTTCGCAGATGTAGCAGGGGGTATGGGGAAGTGTGGAAAAGTCGATCGCCATCGTCAGAGTGTCCTTCGCGTTTTGATGATCGGATTGTAACATAAACGCCCGTTTTGGTGTACAATGATAAAAGTCACCCGAAGAGAAACGGAGGTTAACATGAGTTCGCAGATTTATGTCCATATTGCCCGCAGTGCCATCGAGGCCAGGCTGGAGGGGTCGCACCTCGATAAGGCCCCGTTTGTGGCGGGTGCGCCGGAACTGTCCGAAAAAGGGGCCGCATTCGTCACCCTCACCGTTGGGGGAAAACTGCGCGGCTGCATCGGTTCGCTGATCGCCCACCGCAGCCTCATCGATGATCTGGTGGCCAATGCCGAGGCGGCGGCTTTCCGTGATCCCCGCTTCCCTCCCCTGACCCAAAGCGAATTCGACGAGATCAGCGTCGAAGTCTCGATCCTGACTCCCCCCGAACAGGTCCTATACCGGGATGCCGCCGATCTGCATTCGATGATCCGTCCCGGGCGTGATGGTGTCATCCTGCGCCAGGGATCGAACCAGGCGACGTTTTTGCCGCAGGTGTGGGACGAGCTGAATGATTTCGAGATCTTTTTTGCCCATCTGGGGATCAAGGCGGGGCTTGGGGCCGATCCCCTCGCGTCCCATCCCGAAATCTATACCTACCAGGTGGAAAAGTTTACCGAGGAGGGATAAGATGGAATATTTCGTCCCCCGGGGGGACCGGATCGTCTGTCACCTTTGCCGCCATTACTGTACCCTTGCCCAGGGGCAAGCGGGGATGTGCCACGTCGAAAAAAACGTCGGGGGGCATCTGGAATGTCTCGTTTACGGCCATCCGGTCGCCGTCCATATCGATCCCGTCGAAAAAAAGCCCCTCTTTCACTTCCTCCCCCGCACCCGGAGCTTTTCGCTGGGGACGGTAGGGTGCAATTTCCGCTGTCCGTTTTGCCAGAACTGGGAGATTTCCCAGAGCGCCGACATCGACGGATCGATCTCCCTCTCCCCCGAAAACGCCGTCCGGATTGCCCAGGAGGAGGGATGCGCCTCGATCAGCTATACCTACAACGAACCGACCGTCTGGTACCCCTATGCCCGGGATATCGGGACGCTCGCCAAACAAAGGGGACTGCGCAACGTGTTCGTGACCAACGGATTCGAATCCGAAGAGGTATGCCGCGATATGCCCCTGTGGCTCGATGCGGCCAATGTCGATCTCAAAAGCTTCGACAGCGCGTATCACAAAAAAACGCTCAAAGCATCCCTGGAAGGGATACAGGAGACGCTTAAACTGCTGGTCGCTTCGGGGATCTGGGTCGAGGTGACGACCCTCATCGTGCCGGGGCACAACGACGGTGAAGCGGAGCTGCGCGCCATCGCCCGTTTCATCGCAGACGAGCTTGGCCCCCATGTCCCCTGGCACATCAGCGCGTTTCACCCCGATTACAAAATGCTCGACACCCCCCGCACGTCGCTGGAGCTGATGGAGCGCGCCTATGCGTGGGGAAAAGAGGCGGGGCTTTATTACGTCTATCTGGGCAACGTCCCCGTGCCGGTGCAGACGCGCTGCCCGGCGTGCGATACGGTGCTGATCGAGCGCTACGGGTTCGAAACGACCCGTTTTGCGTTGAATGAGGGGCACTGCCCGACGTGCAACCGGGAAATCGAAGGGGTGTGGAAATGAAAACGAGAACGATGAGCGTCGCGGGGAGCTTCTATCCCGCCAAAGCGGCCGAGGTAACGTCGATGATCGAACGCTTCAACGCGATCGTGCAGGAACATCCCGAAGCGGAAAAAGAGCTTGAGGCACTGCGGGGGCGGGCCGTGATCGTTCCGCATGCCGGGTGGGTCTATTCGGGATTTACGGCCAATATCGCCTACCGCGTCCTCTCCCGGGGGGCTCCGACGAGCGTCGTCGTGATCGGCCCTTCCCACCGCGTCCCCTTCGAGGGGATCAGCGTGTGCGACGCCGAGGCGTACCTGACGCCACTGGGGGAGCTGCGCATCGATACCCGGCTCGTGGCGGAGCTGAAAAAACGCTTTTCCCTCCCCTCGTTTCCCGAAGCCCACCACGAACACAGTACCGAGGTGCAGATGCCGTTTCTCAAATACTACCTCCCGGACGTCAGCATCGTCGAGCTGGTCTATGGCTACGCCGATCCCTCGGATCTTGGGGTGCTCATCGACTACCTGCTGGAGCGGGAGGGGTGTGCCGTGGTGATCAGTACCGATCTGAGCCACTATTACCCCCTCGATCAGGCGCAGCGGCTCGATGCGATCTGCCTCGAAGCGATCCGCCTCTCGGAGGGCTCGATGCTCCACCGGGGGTGCGAAGCGTGCGGGGCCATCGGCGTCGAGGCGATGCTGGACGTTGCCCGCAAACGTGCGCTCGAAGCAGTGGTGCTCGATTACCGTACCAGTGCCGACGCCAGCGGCGATCGGACGCGCGTGGTGGGATACGCCAGTGCCCTTTTTCGCGGCGGGTTGGCTCCTTAAGCTCGAATTGATTATGATATCTTCAAATTTGTAACATTTTTGGACGGGTGGCGCAATGGTAGAGAGTGATATTTTTATCGGGAGACAGCCCATATTTGACCGGAACGGCAAATGTGTTTCCTACGAACTCCTCTACCGCCACAGCGACGGGGCCGGGGGGGCGGCGGTATCCGACAACGCCAAAGCGACGGCACGGGTCATCATCAATCTGGTCCATAACATCGGCCTTTCGTCGATTCTGGGGGACAAGATCGGGTTTATCAACGTCAACGAGCAGATCCTCATGAGCGACGTCCTCCTCTCCCTGCCCAAATCCAAATTCATTTTCGAAATTCTCGAACACACCGCCCTCAGCGACGAACTGGTCGAGCGGGTTGGACACCTGCATGACCTGGGATACCGATTTGCGATCGACGATTTTTGCTGTACGCACGGCATGATGGAGTATTTCCGGCCCCTTTTTCCTTACGTCGATATCCTGAAAGTCGATCTGCTCGAACATCATGACGTCCCCATCGAGGCGATCGGCGATCGGCTCGGAGCGTACCCTTTTACCCTGCTGGCCGAAAAAGTGGAAGACATCCTGATGTTCGAACGGTGCAAAGCGGCGGGCTTTGACCTGTTTCAGGGGTATTTCTTCGAAAAACCGAGCGTCCTGGTGGGCAAGAAGATCGAACCCTCCGTCGTTCATGCGATCGATATGATCAACACCCTCTACACCGAAAGCGACATGGAGGTAGTGAGCCAGAAATTTTCCCTCTATCCCGAGCTGACGTTCAATCTGCTGCGCTACGTCAATTCGGCGCAGTTTTCGTTTCGCCATACGATTACGAGCATCAAGCAGATCCTGCTGTTGCTGGGCCCTGCGCGCCTTCGCTCATGGCTGGGGCTTTTTCTCTACGAGGGGGTACCCGAGGGGATGTTTCGCGAAGCGATCATCGACGCGGCAAAATTCCGGGCCCGCATGATGCGCGAGCTCGTCATCGCACAGGGGCACCCGCGCCTTGCCGACGAAGCGTTTCTCGCGGGGAGCCTTTCGCTGATCGATACCTATCTGCACATCGGGATGGACGAGATCATCGGGCGGATCCATCTGGACAAACCGATCGTTGACGCGCTGCTCATTCGGGAGGGGTATCTGGGAAAACTTCTCAAAATCGCCGAAAAACTCGAGACGACCGAAAATCTGCAAACCGTGATCGAAAACCTGGCTCCGAAACTGAACATTACGGCCGAAAAACTGTACGGGATTTATTGCGAAGCGAGCAAAACGGAGTCAGAGGAGGCAAAAGGGGATGAAGCGCGTTAGCACTCCATCTCGATGACGTTCCAGGGGAGTCCTTGAGTGTTCATCTCGTCCATAAACGGATCGGGATCGAGCTGTTCCATGTTGAAGACGCCCTGACCGCTCCAGATCCCCTGCACCATCAGCTTCGCGCCGATGACGGCGGGAACGCCCGTCGTATAGGAAACCCCCTGGGATTTGACCTCCCGGTAGCACTCTTCGTGGTCTTTGACCTGGTAAATGTAGATTTTCCGTTTTTTGCCGTCTTTGAGCCCTTCGGCGACGATACCGATGTTCGTCTTCCCTTTCGTACGGGGGCCGAGGGATGCGGGATCGGGAAGGAGCGTTTTCAAAAACTCGATCGGGACGATCTTCATCCCCTGATGCTCCACCGGCTCGATCCCCAGCATCCCGACGTTTTCGAGGCATTTCATGTGCATCAGGTAGCTCTGGCCGAACGTCATGAAAAAGCGGATCCGCTTGAGCCCCTTGATGTGTTTGACAAGCGATTCCATCTCTTCGTGGTACAGCAGGTAGCTGTCTTTGGGTCCCACTTCGGGGTAGTCCCATACCTGCATGATCTCCATCGGGGCCGTTTCGATCCACTCTCCGTTTTCCCAGTAGCGCCCCTTGGCGCTCACTTCGCGCAGGTTGATCTCGGGATTGAAGTTGGTCGCGAACGGGTAGCCGTGATCCCCCGCGTTGCAGTCGAGGATGTCGATCGTGTGGATCTCGTCGAAATAGTGTTTCTGGGCGTAGGCGCAGAAAACGTTGGTCGCGCCCGGATCGAAGCCGCTCCCGAGCAGTCCCATGATCCCCGCCTCTTTGAATTTCTCATCACGCGCCCACTGGAGTTTGTACTCGAATTTCGCTTCATCGGGATGTTCGTAGTTGGCCGTATCGAGGTAGGGGGTTTTGGTCGCGATACACGCGTCCATGATGGCCAGGTCCTGATACGGGAGCGCGACGTTGATGAGGATGGACGGCTTGTATTTTTCGATGAGGGAAATCACCTCCTCGGTTTTGTCCGCATCGACCGTATCGATCTCGATCGCCCCCTCCGGGAGCTCGCCCTGAATCTCTTCGCACCGTTTCAGGGTACGGCTTGCCAGAATGATACGATCGAAAATGTGATTGTTCATGACACATTTGTGTGCCACGACGCGCCCTACTCCGCCGGCGCCGATAATGAGTGCAGTTGCCATCTCAGGACCCCTCTGTAAAAAATGATGAAATATTATAGGGAAAAATCTCTTACGATTGGGTTACACCGAAGAGGGGTTCCCCTAAAAGGGGAAGATACAAAACGCGTGGCAGAGGGTCAGGGCCCAGATGAACGCGAGCATCGAGAGCGAGAGAAACACGAGAGCCGCCCCGGCGTCCTTGGCCCGTTTGGCCAGTTCGTGGTGCTCGAACGTGACCAGATCGACGGTTCGCTCGATCGCGCTGTTGATGATTTCGGCGATGAGGGGGATGAAGAGGGAGACGCTGAGAATGGCGCTGTGAACGAACGAGAGGGGCAAAAACCATGCGACCGCCATCCCCCATCCGAACAACAGGAGCTGAAGGCGGAACGATTTTTCGTTACGGGTCACTTCGGCGAGCCCCTCCAGGGCGTAGCGGGTATTTTTGAACAGGGTGTATTCGGGTTTATTCAGCGCCATCGGTTTCCTCGGCCAGGGCGGTGCTCCACCCTTCATAATAGCCGTGCTGTTCAAGCGCGGCGTCATAAAGGAGCGCCGTCGTCTCGTCCACCTGTTCGGGGGTGAGCGATTCGGTCTTGATTACAACAGCCCCGTAGGCGTATTCGCTTTCGTCGTCTTTGACCTCTTCTTTGAGTTCGAAGCCGTGCGCCGAGAGCGACGATACCGCCCGCTCCATCGCGCTGCGCGTCTGGAAAAAGAGATAATGCTCCACTTCGCGTGCGCTTGCGAGGTTGTCCCCCGCTTCGATCAGATCGTCGAGGGTATGACGGTTCTGGATCCGCAGCAGCGCGTAGGGGTCGGGGCAGAGACGTTCGAGGTACATCTCCCATTTCGTATCGCGCGATACGCCGCGTTCGTACGCAAAGCCGCCATGACGCGCCATCACTTCGGAGCTGAGGTTTTCGAACCGTTTGGCTTCGGGGGCGTAAAAATAGAGCTCGACCCACCCTTCCTTGGAAATCGATCCGGCGAAGAGGGCGTCCATCGCATTTTTGAGGCTCTCCTCCAGATCGCGTGCAAACGCGCCAAACGTTTCGCCGATCGGATCGGAGTGTTTGACGAAGAGCCACAGCAAATAGCTCCGCTCGGCCTGGGGGGCACTTTCAAACAGTTCCATCTCGACGTCGCAGCGGTAGGGGATCCCCTCTTCGTCGATCGATTCGTAAAATTCTCTCATTCGCACCTGTCTTTTTTAGCGAATTATAAGCTCTTTATTCTTGATTTTCACCGACGTAGCTTTTGTAGAGCCTGACTTTGCCGCTGAGTTCCTGGATGTTTTTCGTGTCCAGGGCCAGCGGTTTGTAGTGTTCGAGGGAGCTGGAGAGGAGTTGCAGCTGCTCTCGCACTTCGTCTGCGAGGTTCTCCAGCTGTTCTCGCGCGGCGCGATGGTCTTGTTTGGCGTACGCTTCGAGGGTAACGATCAGCTCGCTGATCGTACTTTTGGCCCGGAGAAATTCCCCCTGGATCGCTTCGGCCGCCGCGAGGAGCGGCAGGAGGGGTTTGAGCGTGTCGGAAAGCTCTTTGGACTGGAGGGTGATCTCGCGCATCTGCTTGGAAGAGAGGACCATCTGCTGCATAATAAGCTCGCTTTGCTCGCGCGATCCCTGGATGCGGGCATCGTTTTCCATCAGGGCCGTCGCGATCGATTCGCTTTTGGACGCGATGGCGTGGACCTGGTGGGCAAATTCGGCGATGATCCGGTTAAGCTCGCGGTGAAGAACGCTCAGGGTATGCTCGTCCAGCCCCTGCGATTCGATCCGCTCCAGCCGCTCGTCCAGCTTCTCCAGACGGTCGGCCAGGCCGTGCTGGTCGTCGCAGGAGGCTTTGAGGGTCGTTTTGAGCTGGTTGAAATGGTCCTGTTCGGCGATGCGGAGCAGATCGATGTGGCGGTGGATGATGTTGTCCAGTCCGGGGACCTCGGTGAGGGTGAATTCTTCGAATTTCTCCATGATGGCGTGCTGCTGGGTCAGGAGCGCTTCGATCTTGGCGACGAAAAGCTTCTGGTTGGACTGGATGGCGCCGAGGGCCTCGATCTCCTCTTTAAACAGGGTCCGCAGCTGCGCGTGGGTCGAATCTTCCATCTGCGCCACTATATCAAGACGCTGGGCGCTCATCTCGAACGCGCGTTTGAGCAGATTGATCTCTTCGCCCATGCTCCGCACGAGGGAAAGATTTTCACTGCGGCTGGACGAAGAGGCGCCCCGGCTGAGGACGCTCATGATGGCCGAGAGGAGAATCCCCAGCACCAGCACCAGGAGCGACTCTTTGAGGATCGGAATTTCGTTGCCCGCGTCGGCATAGAGGACGAAATGGAGTATCGATCCCCCCGAACCCAGCGCCAGGACGATCGGCATGTAATTGATTTTTCCGGGGTCCCGATAGATGACCGTATGGCGTAAAAACAGCAGCGACATCACCGCAATCGTAACAATCAAATCGGCAGTGAACATACCTTATCCCCCTGTACAGATGATTTCGATCAATTCGGCGGGTGTGCGGGCGTTCCACTCGCCTGACCCGTGAGGCGAAAACCCCCATCCCGCGAAGATGGAGGTGATCCCCGCCGCCGTTGCCGCCTCCATGTCCTTGGCGTTGTCTCCCACCATCCAGGCACGATCCGTACCGTGATCGTAGCGATGATGCCGCAGATGGCGTTCGAGCATCTGGGGGTGGGGTTTGGGATGTTCGACGTCGTCGGCACCGACGATGAGGTCAAAATGGTTCTTCAGCCCCAGATGATCCATCATCCGATGGGCGAATACGGCAGGGGCGTTGGTCGCGATCCCCAGTGAAAAACGGTTTTGCCTGAGATGATCGAGCACCTCGGCGATCCCTGCGTAGAGGGTGACGTTTCGGATACACTGTTCGTAGTAATGTTCTTCAAACAGGGCCTTGGCGTGCGGTTCGTAGGAGGATGTGGCGTAAAAAACCGACGCGAGGTTGCGCTGCGGGGCATTGATCGCATCGACGACGGCGCGCACCTCCAGCGGAGGAAGAGCGTAGCACGCGGCGCGGACGTGGTTGATCGAACAGGTGATGTCCGGGCCCGAATCGATCAGCGTTCCGTCCATGTCGAAGATGACGATTTTTTTGGAGTTCATCGCATCTTCTCGTAGAGTTCCTGCAGGGTCTGCACAAACAGGGGATGGTCGTTCGGGCAGCGGCAGACGCGGTACGCCTCGAATCCCAGTTCATGCGCAATCTCCGCGTACTCGATGACGAGCTCGAAATCGGTTTCGGAGTTGTCAATCGTAAAGGCGATCGGGACGATCAGTACTTTTTTCCCCGGGAGGGTACGAAGCGTCTCCTCCAGCGAAGGTTCGAGCCATTTCATCGGCCCCACTTTGGACTGGTACGCCAGATGAACCCCGTCAAACACCAGCCCCTCGCGCTCCATCATCGTTTTCATGAGGCCGACGTGCGTTCTGACGTGGCGCTGGTAGGGGTCCCCGTCGTCGACGACTTTCTGGGGGAGTCCATGGGCGGAAAAAACGATCTCGTACTCCGAGGCCTCCTCGTCGGCGAGCGCTTCCCTGATCCGCCCGATCAGGCAGCGGTTATAGGTTTCGTGGGCGAAAAAATGTTTGATCTCGACCGTAATGACCTCCCATCCGATCGCATGGGCCGCCGCTTCGAAATCATCCAGCGACGATTGGGTCGTCGTGGTCGAATACTGCGGATAAAGGGGGATGAGGCACACTTTTTCGACCCCCGCATTTTTGAGCCGTTCGCACACGTCGCGGGCCATCGGGGGGGTATAGCGCATCGCAAAATCCACAATCACCTCCTCTCCCACGGCGTGCCGAAGTTTTTCGACAAGCGCACGCGTATGCCCGACGAGCGGGGATTTTCCCCCGATCCGGCGATAGATCTCCTGCGATTTTTCGGTGCGGCTGAACGTGATCATCCCCGCGACAAAGCGGCGCAGCAGGGAGCTTTTCATCCGAAGAATGTAGGGATCGTTGAACATATTGTGCAAAAACATCTCCACTTCTTCAAGATTGTTGGGGCCACCCATATTGAGCAGAACGATCGCTTCTTTCATCCGTTTTCCATCTGTTTTTGAAAGAAGTGTACCATAACGGCATCCTTATTTTTAAACAGTATAAAAAAAAATAAAGATTTTTCCTTTATAATGATCCCAATGCATCACGGTCAGGAGGTAGAATGCACGGTAAATGGACCCTTTTATCGCTTATGATCTTGAACCTTTCTCTTCAGGCTGAAACGCAACGGCGTGAACCTTCCCTGCTGCTCGGATACGAGCGTGAACTCAAAAAAGCAAACGAGTTCCAGCAAGAAGAGGCCAACCCTTTTATCAAAAA
>CAZBIR010000001.1:0-12713 GCA_964491035.1 uncultured Sulfuricurvum sp. | reverse complement strand
TTCGGGCAGTTTGGGGTATCTCTCCCCCGCAGCGCAGCCGAACAGGCACGGCTGGGTATGGATGTCGATCTCTCGGAACTCCAGGTGGGGGATCTGCTCTTTTACCGTACCTACAAATCCGATCCCTCCCACGTCGCCATCTACGCCGGCAACGGCCAGATCATCCACGCTTCCTATGCCGCGAAAAAAGTGCAGTACGATTCGATCGACAAAGCCTACTACAAACAGCGCTTCCTCTACGCCAAGCGGCTGAGCCTGGGCGATACCTACGCGGACTGAGTGATGTCGGCGCTGCACTCTCTCCTGGACAAACACTGGCTCTGGAAAGAGATATACACGAAGCTGCACCTCTCTTCTCCGGCCTATTCCTACTGGAACGATACCCGCCATATCAAGCTGGGGCGTTACGTTTTTCTCGAAAAAGAGACCCTTCCCCAGCGTTACGCCCACGTCCAGGAGGAGCTGACCGATCTCTCAGGCTACCTCCCCACCCAGTACGCCGCCGCGCAGCTGGGAATCGATAGCCATATCTTCGGCTACAAGAAGATGCGGCTCCACAGCCGGTTCGAGTACAAATTCGTCAACGGGATCAAATTTGTCAATCTGCGCCGTTTTTTCGTCGAACACGGGATCAAAACCGCCAAAAGCAGCTACATCCATCTCTCCCGTCTTGATGACCTGATCATCACGCCCGATTGCCGGTTTTACCGGATCGACGACGATTACGGGATCGTCGTTTACGACTGACGCTTCAGTGAGCGGACCAGAAAGCGCCCCGGAGACAATTCGGGCTCTACCTCCCTCCCCGAGGCGATCGCCTCGCTCAGTTTGCGCGCCAGATAGGGGGCGAGGACGAAACCGTATCCCCCCGAACCGTTGAGCATCCAGACGTTCGGGGTGGTGACGCAGCTGCGGATTTCGGGCTTTTGTCCACCGATGCGGGTCTTTTCGAGGGTCGCGTCCTCATCGATCAGGCGCCCGCAGATCGGATAGTAATCAAACGTCCCCGACCGAAGCCCCGTGTAGTCCCCCACGATAGTGATATTATCTAATTTTAAAGTTTGGGAAGCTTTTTCCAGCAGCGTCCGCCGCCCCGATTCGACGTCATAGGATTCACCCGCAAAGGGATCGTAATGGACGTCGTGGGTCGCGCCGATCGCAATGATCCCCTCGCGGGTCGTGGGGGAGATCGAGACGAAGTGGTGGAAGATGGAAGAGAGTTCGGTGGTGCTTCGTATGTCGATCCGGTGCCCCCAGATCGCGCGGAGTTTGACCGAATCGGAAGGAAGCACTTTGGGATAGGCCCCCGTCGTCAGCACGAGATGCTTTCCGCACAGATCCCCGACGTGCCACAGAGCGTTCTCGTAGCGGGGGGTACTTACCTCCCGGACGTAAAAATCGGCTCCCTGCGCCAGAGCGCGGCACACCCCCGGCGCATCGACTATCGCACCCCGCTCCAGATAGATCGATTCGCTCATCCGCGCTTCGGGGAGCAACGAAGAACGCAGCGGATCGGGGATTTCGGAGAAACGGAGGTCGGTACCGGCTTTGAAGCTGGCCAGTTTTTCCGATTCGGCGGGAGAGTTGGCGATATGGAGCAGAGGCCGCTGCAACGTATAGCGGGGGAAGTTGTCGGCGTAAAAATCGAGCGCATAGGCATGCGCGGCGGCCATGATCTCTTTGAGCGGGCCGCTTTTGGAGAATTTCGGGGAGATAAACGCCCCCGCCGCCCCGCTGCCGCCTGCCGCAATCCCCTCACGATCACACAGCGCGACCTTGAGCCCCGCGCGCGTCAGGAACCATGCGCTCGCGCAGCCGTTGATCCCGGCACCGATGATGAGGACATCATAAGATTTTAAAGGCATTTTGCTCAATATCGAGTTTTTTACAGGCATGATCAAAAAGCTCAGCTGTCAGTTCTAAAATGGCTTTGATCTCTTCTTTGGTCGGGAGTTTTTTATGCGGTGAGGGGTATCTTTGTTTTGTATGGTATGTTGTTGCAATCGCTAAGAGACGTATATCATCCTCATTGAGATCAAGTTCTAAAAGTTCATTGAGCTCAACAAGATTGTGTGTTTTTAGAATCGGAGTATTATCGTATGCCAAATAAGATTTAAAGATTTTCTCAATACTTTGGTGGAGGATATACCCTATCGTATCGGTAAAATGTCCTGCTTCATAGAGGATTTTAGCCGAGTCGAGATCGTGATAGGACTTTTCTAACCACTCTATCGCGTGGGTTTTATTTGCCATAAAGGACTAGCCCTTTGGACAAAATATCTTCTGTGTAAAACGGATCGCTTCTCTCCGATAAAAATCGGCTGCTGGCGGATAAAACATCAAACCCTACTTTGTATTGTTTCATTAGGTCTCGGAGTTTCATCAAAGCCGTTGCTTCGATATTTTCTTCCGCATTGTCTTTGACTAGAAACAGATCGATGTCACTATCGTTACGTGGTGTACCGTAGGCATAACTCCCAAATAGGATGATTTTTTCAGGGTTCAGAGAGAGGAGACGCTCAACAATCAGCGGTTGAAGCTCTTTGATATTGACCATTCATCGCCCTCCTCTTTTTATTAGAAAGTATAGCATGAAGTTGATAGAAAGTGGATTCCCGATCAAGTCGGGAATGACAAGAATATCAGAGGGTAATGTTTTTGATGTCGGCAATCGAATAAATCTCGGCGTAGATCATTCCGACCAGCGCTTTGCGGTTGGCGCGGACAGCTAAATCCTCGGCGTTGACCATCACGTTGTCGAAAAAAGCGTCCAGCGGTGCTTTGAGGGCGAACAGCGCATCCAGACGCTCTTCGAGGCTCTCGTATTGCCCATCGATGGCTGCTTTGGCCGAAGCGTAGAGGGTGCGCTCGGCGTCGTTTTCGAACAACGTTTCGTTGACGCTGAAGCCTTTGTCCATCGCTTCGTCTTTGAGGATGTTGCTGACCCGTTTGAAGGTGGAGAACGCCTCGACGAACGAATCGGACGCGGCGATGGTCGCGACGGCGCGGATTTTGCGGTCGATGTCGAGGACGTCGAGCTCGACCGAAGCGTCTTTGGCGACGACCGACTGGATGATCGAGGGGTTGACGCCGACGTAGGCCCCGGCCAGACGCTCGATCACGAAGGTCTCGATGTTTTTCTTATACTCTTTCCCCTGCGGGTAGAGGTGGGAGAGCTGATCGACGAGGGCGGAGAAGTTCAGCGGGATCCGGTGGGCTACGGCGATTTTGATGATCCCGTTGACGGCGCGGCGCAGGGCGAACGGGTCACGCGAACCGGTCGGAATCTCGCCGATGCTGAACATCCCGATGAGGGTATCGACTTTCATCGCCATCGCCACGATCGCGCTGAGCATCGTGGAGGGAAGTGCGCTCTCCTCTCCGGTGGGAAGGTACTGCTCCTTGATCGCGGTGGCAACGTCGGCGTCCTCTCCGAGAGCCAGGGCGTAGTAGTACCCCATCAGTCCCTGAAGCTCGGTAAACTCGTACACCATCTCGCTCATCAGATCGGCTTTGGCCAGCGACATCGCCCGCTCCAGGTGGCCTGGATTGATATTATCATATATTAGATTGGCGATGGTGGATGCGACCACTTTTTCCCGCTCGATTTTCTCTGCCAGTGTCCCCAGGCCGTTCATGAATACGACTTTCTCCAATCCCGCCGTGCTGAGTCCCTTTTTGAGATCGTTGCGGTAGAAGAAAAGGGCATCGGAGAGGCGGGGGCGCAGTACCCGCTCGTTCCCCTCGATCACTTTTGAAAAATCGCTCGCGAGGGCGTTGGAGACGACGACGAACGCGTTGATCAGTTTTCCGTTTTTGAAGACGGGGAAATAGCGCTGGTGCTCTTTCATCGAGGTGATGATCACCTCGGGAGGGAGTTCGAGGAAGTTTTCGTCGAATTTCCCCAGCAGCGGCGTGGGGTGTTCGGTGATGGCGACGACTTCGTCGAGAAGGTCCTCGTCGATCTCGATCGTGATGGCGTGCTCGTTTTCGAGCCGGGCGAATTGTTCCAGGATGGAAGCGCGGCGGCTGTCGGGGTAGAGATCGACCGAACCGGCTTTGAGGGTGTCGAAATAGTGATGGATGGAATCGAGCGTCTTGGGGCCGAAATGGCTGATGCGGTGGACGTAGGTATGAGCAGCGGAGCGGACACCGAAGAGTTCGACGTCGACGCACTCCTCGCCCATCATGACGTTGACCCAGCGGATCGGGCGGATGAAGCTCTCGGTGTTGCTTCCCCAGCGCATCGATTTTCCAAAGCTGAGGCTTTTGATCCACTGATCGATCATCTCTCCGAGGATTTCAGAACTCTCTTTTCCCTCGACGCTGCGGCGGTAATAAAGGACCTCTTTCCCCCCCTTTTCGGCGCGCTCGAGCTGCTCGAACGCGACGCCGCATTTTTTGGCAAAGCCCAGTGCCGCCGGGGTCGGAGCGCCGTCTTTGATCGCGATTTCGACGGGGGCGCCGTAGAACTCTTCGGTACGGTCGTCCTGACGTGTTTTGAATTCGCGGTGCCACAGAACGAGGCGGCGCGGGGTATAGTAGAACTCAAACTCCCCCATCAGGGCGTTTTTTTCCAGGACAGCGGCCCATTTTTTCTCGATTTCGCCCAGTTCTTTGAGCAGGGGGACCGCCGGGAGTTCTTCGACACCGATTTCAATCAAAAGAGGTTTTAACATATTTACGCATCCATCAGTCATTTTTAAAGCCCCGATTTTACCTCTTCGATGGTTAAAAATCGCTGTTGCTTTGGAAAAAATTAATTCAGAGATAAAGTGTCCGATTTAGGGAGGATTAAAAGTTTGGAGATGTACAATGCCTCCATTCATAATCACATCAAAAAGGAAACATAATGCCAACTATCAACCGTTACGTCGATATCAGCACCGTAGATCGCGAAGCAAAAAAAGACTATATCGATCGTCACTCTCCGTTCATCCACTGTGCCAGCACGGCGAAAAAAGGGGAAAAATTTGCCGTTACCGTCAAAATGGGGAACGAATATTCTCACCCGGACGATTTCGATCACTACATCGCCAACATCGCCCTCTATAACGGCGAAACACTCCTTGCCCGTGCCGATTTCGTCCCCGGAACCCTCGGTAACGAGAAAAACCACGCCGAAGTGACGTTCAACATCGTCCCGATGGGTAAAAAACTCACCCTCGTCGCCCACGGATACTGCACCAAGCACGGCGTATGGGAATCGACCCCTGTTGAAGTTACCGTTGAAGAAGCTTCTTCCTGCTGCGGCGGCGGGCACTGCTCGTAAACCGTCCTCCCGCATTGGTTCACTCTTTTTGGGGTGAACTTCTCTCCTTCTCTTTACACCCCTTTTTCTGTTTAATATTCAGTTTTCAGGGCAGTTTATTCGTCTGCGCGTCGTAGTGATCGCACCGGTGGAGCTTGAACCCTTCGACCATCCGGATGATATTTTTGATCGGAGTCGGGTTGTTGAGACTACGGATCTGGTGATTACTGACGCAGTCTTCGCAGCGTTGAACGACGCAGCTGATGGCGTTGCTGACCACGAGCATCTGCTGTCTGGGATCGGTACGCAGGATGTAGTCGACGTACTCCTGCCCGTGATCTATTGTGTTGTCGACAATAACGATGTCGTAAATCCCTTTCTGAAATTTCAGATACAGCTCGCCCAGTGTCGTGACGGTATCAAACGTTTTGTGATCGACAGCTTCTTCGAGTAGCATTTTCCGGGTCTGAAGCTGAAACCCGGGGCGGTCAATAATTAAGCATTTCATAACATCAGTATAAATTATTAAATGTTAATAAATATTTAAATAAATACATTTTTATCTCCATTTAACCCCTTTTTCCCTATACTGAAGCAATTAAAACATTTATGATAAAGCAGCACCGTGGACTCCTATCAAAATCTCGCCCTATTGGAAAATCTGTACCGTCTCCGGGCCCTGGGCTATACCTACGTCGATCCCGTAACGCCCAACGTCCGGACCGAAGCGACCTCTCTGCCCGATTCGCTTTCGACGCTGCATCAGACGATCGCGCAATGCTATCTGTGCGATCTGAGCAAATCGCGCCGCCAGAGTATGGCCGGGTTCGGAAACCCATCGGCCGAGCTGATGTTTGTCGATGCCTACGTCTCGGCTGCGGAGGACGAATCGGGGGAATATTACACGGGGCGTTCGGGGACGATGATCCGCGATATGATCGAAAAGGTGCTGATGCTCAGCGTAGAGAAGGTCTATTATACCCATGCGGTCAAGTGCAAGCCGTTCGGCTTTCAGAACCCCTCGCCGAGCGAATGCAACAGCTGCATCCATTACCTCAACCGCCAGATCGAGCTGATACGTCCCCGGATCGTCGTGCCGCTGGGGAGCGAGGCGTACCGGATGGTGAGCGGGGGAAGCGAGGATTTCGAGCGGATGCGGGGCGAAGTGATCCCGATGGGGGGATACAGCGTCGTGCCGATGTTTCACCCCCTCTTCCTGATCCGCAACCCTTCGCTCAAAAAAGAGGCGCTGCGGGATCTTCAGACCATCAAAGGAGCGCTGCGATGAACCGTTTTTTCTGTTTCATGATCGCCGTCATCTTCTCGACGCTCGTCGCCGCCGAGTCCCGGACGGTCGAGAAAATCGGCTTCGACGCCCCCTCCGGGACTCAGGCCTCCCTGCCGCGCATCGCGGTCATTTCCGCGCCGCGCGTGATCGGGAAATACTCGCAGTCGGTTTTCAACGTCTCGCTCGCCACCCTCGTCGGATTGCGCAGCGAGGGGTGCGAGATTCGTCATTACCCCCTCCCGGACGAGTCGCCCCAAGCGCTTGCGGGGGTGTTGAAAACCCTGGAAGCGGACGGGATGAACGCCATCCTCGCCCCGCTGACTTCGGCGGGGGTCAAAAACCTCCTCGACATCGCCCCGCAGGTACCGGTTTTTTTCCCGACCGCCCACAAGCGGGACTTTCCCTCCGCCCCGGCCAACGCCACGTTCGGATCGATCGACTACCAGCGGCAGATCGAGGCGCTTCTCCCACATATGGGGGATTCGATCGCCGTTTTTTACGACGACTCGGCGGTCGGGAAACAGCTGAAACAATCGACCGAAGAGGTGTTTCTGGCCCACAAGGGGACCAAACGGACGGTAAGTTCTCACGCCGTGAATCCCAAAGGGGACAATATCGTCACCCTCCTCGCCAAACCGGCGCAGTTTCACAAAAAAAGCATCATCCTCCACCTCCCGGTCGTGAAAAGCTCCCTGCTGGCCTCCCACCTCACCTTTACGGGGGTCCGGGAGCGTAATATCCTCTCGACGCAGATCAACATCGATCCCAATCTCCTGACCCTGACGCAGTACAACGACCGCAAAAACATGATCCTGGCCAATTCGCTGATCGAATTTCCCCCCGCGATCAGCGAGACCAACGCCCTGATGAACAACGACATCGTCCACGACTGGGTCCATTATGCGGCGAGTGTCGGGATCGATTATCTCGTGGCGCTGGGAGGTGGCGAGCGCGAATACACGATGCGTATCGTCAACGGCCAGGTGATCTATCCCATCGAACTGCTCCGTCCCAGCGAGTCGGGGTTTGAGCCGTTGAAACCATGAAGTGGGAACTCCTCGGCCACCTCTCCCCCGCCCAGCGTAAAAAGCTTGAACACGCGAGTCTTTTCAAGGAGTACGCGGGCGGGGAGATCTTGTTTTACGAAGGGGAGGAGAGCCGTTTTTTCCACCTTTTGATGGAAGGGGAAGTGAGCGTTTTCAAATCCTCGGCATCAACCGGAACGATCGTCGTCCACCGTTTCTATGCCCCCTCTTTTGTCGCCGAGGTCGCCACCCTCAAACAGATCCCCTACCCCGCTTCGGCCGAAGCGGTTGGCGGCTGCAAGGTCCTCAAGATCGAGCGTGAAGCTTTTTTGGCGCTGTTGCAGGAAGACCCCTCTTTTACGATTGCCCTGATCGCTTCCCTGACCCAGAAGATCGCCGCCCTCGAATCATCGCTGCGGCGTCACAGCGCGCCGAACGCTTCGGCCAAGGTGGCACGGCTGATTCTGGATGACCCGGATGCCTTTACACGCATGAAAGGGGTGGAAGTGGCCGCGTTGCTGGGGCTGAGCCCCGAAACCCTCTCCCGTATCCTCAAAAAATTCAGGGAGCTGCCCGTCATCGCCTCCGGACGTTCTCAGCCGATCCGGGTCGTCGATGCCGAAACGCTCACCCGAATTGCGGATAATAATTTTCCCTTAAGATAATCGGTGTTACAGTAAGGGTATCTACTACAACAAGGGGTTTCAGATGGCAAAACGAGGGATTTCTCTTCTCAAAGGGATCGAGGCGCAAACCGTATACGAACTGCTGAACAAAGCGTATTGCGACGAATGGCTCGCGTATTACCAGTATTTCATCGAAGCCAAGGTGGTCAAAGGGCTCATGAAAGACGCCGCGATTGCCGAGCTCACCCAGCATGCGGCCGACGAGCTTCGTCACGCTACGATGGTATGCGACCGGATCATCCAGCTGGGCGGCACCCCCGCGCTGCATCCGCAGGAGTGGCTGGATAAAAGCAACTGCGGCTACGACGCCCCCACCGACGGCGACGTGCGCAAAGTGCTCGAACAGGCGATCAAAGGGGAACAGTGCGCGATCAGCGTCTACTCCAACATCCTCGATATCACCCGTGAAAAAGATATCATCACGTACGATCTCGTCTCGCAGATTCTCGCCGACGAAGTCGAACATGAAGAGGACCTGCAGGCGCTCTTTGACGACATCGAAGAGTTCATCGAGCAGTTCAGACGGTCGTGATGGTGCGTTCTCTCTTTTTGGCCTCTTTTCTGATGGCTTTTTCGGTCGAAGGGGCCGATATCCTCTCGCTGGTGAAGATACTCGACCGCAACGATACGGATGCTTTCGTTTCGGCGGTTCAAACGCTGGAGGACGCCAACGCACTGCGCGGGGACAACAACAAAACGGTCCTGATGTATGCGTGCTGGGTGGGTAACGCCCCGGCGGTCCGTCACCTCGTCGCCAAAGGGGCCGACGTCAATGCCCGGGATACCGGGGGAGCCACCGCCTTACACCTCGCCGCGTGGAAAGGGCACAACGATATCGCCTATTTTCTCCTCGAAAACGGGGCTTCGGGAAGCGCGATGAGCAACGAAGGGATGACGCCGCTGGATATCGCGATGATGCGCGAAAACTCCCCCCTCGTCGATGCGATCGAAAAAGCGGCCCCCAAACTCAAATCCCTCTTCAACCGTTAAGCACTCACCACACGGTTTCTTCCGCTCTTTTTGGCCCGGTAGAGCGCCTCGTCGGCGTTTCGTATCAGCGTTTCACCGTTTTCCCCTTTTTGGGACGTGGCGATGCCGATGCTGACGGTGACGGCGCGTCCGATGGCAAAATCGTGCCGCCCGATCGCATCGCGCAGCTTATCTCCCATCTTTAGCGCTTCTTCGGCCGGGGTGGCGGCGGCCAGAATCATGAACTCTTCGCCCCCCCAACGGACGCACAGGTCGGTTCTGCGCGTCAGATCACGCATGAGCTGCGAGAGCGTTTTTAGGACGCTGTCCCCCTGGTCGTGGCCGAGGGTATCGTTGATCGTTTTGAAATAATCGACGTCGATCAGCAGAATCGAGAGGGGGGTTCCGTAACGGTCGAATTTGTCCATCTCGTGTTCGATTTTCGGGACAAAAGCGCGCCGGTTCAACAGCCCCGTCAGGGGATCGGTATGGGAGAGTTCGTTGAGACGGCGGTTTTGTTTGAACACGAATACGGCCAGAACGACGATGATGAGCCCCAGGAACAGCAACGTCCCGATCATCTCGCGCTGGGTAGTGATGACCCCTTCTTGCTGAACGAGATTGGCCTTTTGATGCTCGATTCGGCCGTTAAGGGTTTCGAGCTCCGAGCGGGCCCGGTTGATCTCCTGCTGTTTCTCGTGATGGGATTTGAGGAGGTGGGCGAGGATCATCTCGCTTTCGCGTATCTTTTTTTCATCCGTCGCCAGCTGCCGTTTCTGGGCGTCGATGCTCCGGCGGATCGATTCGAGTTCGGATTGCTGGGCACGGATCGTCTGGCTCTGGGCGGTGATGTTGCGAAACTGCTCTGCAATCGTGGCATTTTGAAGGTCGATTTTGGCCTGCTGTTCGGCGAGGGCACTTTTTTGCTTTTCGATGGCGGTAATTTTCGCGGTGAGTTCGCCGTTTTTTTCGGCAATTTTGCGGTTCAGGATCGTAACCGCCTCTTTTTGCTCCCGGAGTTCGTCCTGCGAGCTTTTGTAGAGCCTGGCGACGTCGATTTCGCTCCCCCCCAGCAATACAAGGTCGGGAGAGATTTTCAGCGAGCGGTTGAGGAGGTTGGGTTTGTTGATCTCGAACGTTACGATCCCGTTGCTTTCGACGAGATTGATCATCACTTTTTTGCGGTCTTTGTAGCCGTCGCTGATGAACAGCACGTTATCGGATTCATAACCGTCAAAGAGTTTTTCGTAGAGGGGGGCCGAGGCTTCGTCGACGTAGAGCGCCTGTATCCCTTTGGGAAGGATTTTGAAATCGTAAAAGGAGACCCGGATCTTTTTTTCGTTGAGCAGTTTGCGCGATGAGAGCATCATGAAGAGGTTTTTGAGGCTCTCGTTTTTCGAAACGACGAGGATATGGTATTCGTTCAGCCGTGTTTCGTTCGGCCACGAGGTGTGTTTGAGAAAATTGTAGGTATAGGCGACTTTCACCTGTTCGGCATTCACCTCTCTGGCTTCGAGAAGGGTTAGCGAGCTTATGAGAAACAGCCAGACGAGAACTTTCATGCGACTCCTAGAAATTGAGGGTTAATGCGAGGCTCACCGCACGTGCTTCCTGGGGAGAGCGGTATTTTGAGCTGCTGTTGTAGCGGACGCCGTAGTAGCGCTCGTCGAAGAGGTTGTCGACGCGCAACGCGACCTGCGCCGTTTTGTCGATGTCGTAGCGGACAAAGAGATTCGTGACGCAGTGCCCGCCGACCCGTTCGGTTTTTCCTTCGTCGAAAGGGGCCGACATGATGGGTCCCGCCCATCGCAGCGAGGGGGAAAACCGCCAGTCCCGGAAGCGCAGCGTCCCCCCCGCCTTGAAAAGATGCGTCGATGAATAGGGGATCGCATAGTCGTACGCGTAATCGATTTTGCCATCAACGTAGCTGTAGTTGGCCCAATAGCTCACGTCGTACCCCGAGAAATATGAATGCCCCTGATAGGCAATCTCCCCGCCGTACAGGACCGCCCGGGTCGAGTTGGCCGCACCGACCGGATCGCTGATGAGGGTGTTCGGGATGAAGTTCTTTTTTTCGGGGAGGGACTCTTCGTTGGAGATGATCTCTTTGACCGACGAATAAAAGAGCCCGAGGCTGAGCTGGTCATTGGGGGTCGGAAGCCACTCCAGCGAATATTCGTAGTTCTTGCTCTTTTCGGGTTTGAGATCGGGATTGGCGACCCGGTAGCGCTCCGTCGTGTAGGTGCCGCTGCTCCCCACCTCCTGCAGGGGGGTGCCGTAGATTTTATATTTTTGGTAGTTTGATGGGGCCAGGTACCCCTGCGAATAGATCAGTTTCTGGGTCACTTCCCCGGTCGAATGGATCAGGGCGAAACGGGGATTGAACGTCGAGCCGTAATCGGAACTGTCATCGTAGCGTGCGGCCAGCGAGAGCTGCAGGTGTTCGCTCAGGGCGATCTGGTCTTGGAGATAGATTGCCTTGTTGTTCCAGCGGATCGTGTAGATGGGGGCTTCGATATCCGAACCGGCGAAATAGACCGGCCCTGAAACTTCGGGTGTGGGGAGGTCGATCGTCATCGGTAGCGATTTGAACCGTTCGTACAGGAACCCCGCCAGGAGGTGGTGGTCACCTGTGTGGGTGCTGAGGGTCTCTTCCAGCGCGTATCGCTCCGAGTGGGAATATTTATAGCCGGGACGGTAGGCGGTGTACTTGTTGATGAAATAACTCCCCTCCAGCAGTTTTGTCGAATCGTAGCTCAGCGTCGTCGTGGAGACGTAGTCATCGGCAAACCGCTCCGTGTAGCGCCCGTAGACTCCGAGCAGCTCCGTATCGAGATTCGAGTCGTTGTCGAAAATATTGCTCGTCGAGTTGCCTCCGTTCATCGCGATCAGGGTCGATTCGGACGAGTAGCGGTAGTTTGCCCCGAGTTCAACCCCGCCGTTTTCATAACGGACCCCCAGCGATCGGGAGACGTGAGGCTGGAAATCGAATTCGTCGTTGCGAGGGGAAGGGAGATAGTCGTCGGGATAGTGTTTTTCGAAATCGTAATCGGGATCGCGGTGGTAATGGGCTTTGAGGGAGAGGAGGCCCGATGGCAGCGCGAAGGAGGCGACGCCGTAGCCGTAACGGTACCCTTTCGGACCTGCCGCAATCCCCCCTTCGGTCGAGAGAGATTTCGTGCTGACGAGGTTCACCACCCCGCTGAAGGCGTCGGCACCGTAGACGACGGAGGCGGGACCGTAGAGAATCTCGACCCGTTCGATCCCGAACAGCGGGTACTGCATCGAACGGCTGAGGATTTCCCCGTCGGTCTGGTCGATCTCGATCCCGTCCTGGAGGACTTTGAAATAGTTGTTCCCCATCACCCCGCGGATCCCGATCTGGTTGAGGATCCCGCTGTCGGCGTGGCGCATCACCTGGAATCCGGGGAGATCGTTCAGCAGTTCATCAAGCCCCCGGTATCCCCGGTCTTCAATCTGTTCTTTGGAGACGA